>NZ_LR134173.1:1547857-1885714 GCF_900635815.1 Legionella cherrii | reverse complement strand
GTGATTTTATTAAGCCCTTCTCTACGAAAGCCACTTGGAGATACTTTCTTTAATTCTTCATAATTTTTTTCAACAACCAACCTAGTTGAGGTACTTAAATGGGGATTAGATTCTAATAAAGGCTTGGCCTTTGATGATGAATAGATATGGGAACATTCTAGAGGAGTGAACCCATTGTCATTAGGAGTACTCAAAATGGGGCTATTCAGTTCCTCAGCCCTGTTGATAAGTACTTGTAGAATTTCAGGTTGATCGTAGATTGCTGCAAGATGTGCTAGCGTATTGCCCTCTTCATCAAAGATTAGAAAATTCTCATCTTCTAAATTCGATATTAATTTTTTAAATTGCTCCAGATTCCCCTGCTTTATCGCAGTTTTTAATCGTTCATCAATCATTGAAGACATCCGAATCTATCTTTCTATAAAGAAAAGTATAGTTGGTATCGAAAGAACCTACATAAAATTCGTACTTATTGGACTACAGACTTTTTGTTACATGATGAAAAAAAAACGTCTTTACAAATGAAATGAAGTAAAGACGATATTTTATGGATTTTTCTTAAATCGCAACCCTAAATTATCCGTTTTGATAGCGAATTAGCTCACGTAAAACAGCAGTAGCATAAGAGCCTGCGGGCAAACTAAAAGACAGTTCAGCGGTATTTTCCTTAATGAGGCAAGTAAACTGTTCTAGATGCAAGATATTGGCGCGCCAATCTTCCTCCAAACCATACTGTGCTAACCCTGTTATCCATGGCTGCCACTCATGATAAATTTTATTAATTAAATGCAAGGCCTCATCTTTTACTTTATGTTTGCTTTTCCCAGGTAAAGGACTTGCGGGTGAAATATCTTTATTTTTAATCCTTTGTAATAGTTCATTGTCTACATTATCAATAAAAAAAATACTGTTGGATCCTTGGAGCTGCATCACATCACCAGGCAAGGGTATATCCCAACATTGCTCCATAATACGACGAGATAAAATTAAGTTATAAATCCATGAACGTGCAGCAGAACAATACATCCCTCGTAGAAATCGATCCTTAACTTTATAGCCATGAACAAGCATTTCTTCTGCTTTTATCAAATTACCTGCATCTCGACCAAATCGTTGCTCGCCAAAATAATTAGGAACCCCATTCTCTTTGATGCGTTCAATACGTTCTAACAAGTCTTCTTTGTGGGAAATTTCGCGCAAACGTACAAGAAAATGATTCCCCGTAAGAAAGCCTGGCCTTAATTTTTTATGATGACGAATGCACTCTAAAACACACCAACCAGGCCCTGCAAGTTGCGCAACTCCTGGAATTTCTTCACCAGGAGCATGGATACTCAACCATTGAGTTGTTAATGCTTGTCTGTCTTTTAATCCCGCATAGCCAATTGACTTGATTGGCTTTTTCAATAGTCTTGCTACTGATTTAACTACTTCTAGGGTTGTTACCCCTTTTTTCTCAATTTTAAGAAGAATATGTTCCCCTGTCCCAGAGAATGGGCTATCAAAAAATTCATTGACCTGGAAATCTTCAGGAGTAAATTTAAAATAAGCCGTAGATTTTGGTAATCCATAAGCATATAACCAATCGAGAGAATACATACATCAACCTTTTCTAAATCCATAAATACTTTTATCAAAAAATTGATAAAAAACTATATAATTCAAATAAATTTAAGTGCATACTTAAAATTAATTTGTAGAATCTATATTAATTGTTACTAAATGGATAGATTAACAATGAATGCAACCTTTCCACCAATACGTAAAGCAGTATTTCCCGTTGCCGGTTTAGGCACTCGATTTTTACCGGCTACAAAAACAGCCCCCAAAGAAATGCTCACTGTAGTTAATAAACCATTGATTCAATATGCGGTTGAAGAGGCTTATGCAGCAGGCATTCGACAAATGATTTTCGTAACCTGCCATAACAAACGTGCTATTGAAGATCATTTTGATTTAGCTTATCAATTGGAGAATGAACTGCGCCTCCATGATAAAAATGAATTATTATCCATTGTACAATCAGTTACACCTCCTGACATGGAATGTTTTTATGTACGCCAGGCAAAACCTCTTGGATTAGGACATGCGGTTTTATGTGTTGAAAAAATCGTTTGCAATGAAGCATTTGCTGTCATTCTTGCCGATGATTTAATGTCGAGCACTACGCCAGTGATTCAACAATTAACGAACATGTATGAGCAATATGGTCATAGTATTGTTGCGGTAGAAAGTATCCCTCAGGAATTAACAGAATGTTATGGTATTATTCAAGGTGCAGAGTGGGATAAGAACCTTTTAAGTATTCATCATTTAGAAGAAAAACCTAAACCGCATCTTGCTGCATCAAATATTGCCATTGTAGGTCGTTATGTTCTTACCCCAGGTATTTTTGAACAAATCAGAAAATTACCTCATGTGGAGCATAAAGAAATTCAATTGACTGATGCAATTAATGGTTTGCTAAAAAAAGAAACCGTATTGGCTCTACCCTATGATGGAAAACGCTACGACTGCGGGAGCGTTCTCGGTTTTCTAAAAGCTAATGTAGCTTTAGGAAAAGAGCATCCAACTGAGGGAGAAAAATTTTCCAAATGGCTTTTAGCCTAGACAGGGCTTGTTTACTTTTCGTTAGCTTGAACCCAAATGGATTGATTTTCGAATACCGAAGCGCAGCAAACACCCCAGTAGTGAGCATCGGAAAATAATCAGGACCGTTTGGCCAAGGTATTAGAAAGGGAAACCGTACCCTAATTTTTTGATTGAGAACTATATATATGGAACACCTTACAAAAATGAATACCTGGAAAAAACTCGAAAAATTTGCCAAAACATTCGTTCGTCATACTCCAGAAATAAAAAATTATTCTATATCAAATGACAATATTACCCTGGATTACGGCGGGCAACATGTTAATTCCCAGATTATGGATTCACTTCTTGAGCTTGCCAATGAATGTAATCTGCATGAACATATTAATGCCATGATGAGTGGAAAATCGATTAACAACACAGAAAATAGGCCAGTCTTACATACAGCTCTTCGTGCCCCAGAAAATAAAGCCATATGGGTTAATGAACATAACGTTATTCCTGATGTAGTGAAGGTTCGTAATACAATGAAGGATATCTCCGAAAAAATTAGAAACGGAGAATGGCTGGGTTATTCTGGAAAGCCTATTACTGATATCGTTAATATAGGGATTGGTGGTTCTATGCTTGGCCCTTTCTTTTGTATTAATGCATTAAGCGATTACGTCACTGACACATTAGGCTTTCATTTTATCTCCGATATTGACCCGAATGCATTTTCACGCGCTACGGCGAAACTCAATCCTGAGACTACTTTATTTATTATTTCCTCGAAATCGTTTACCACTCCAGAAACCTTATCTCATTTCCAAAAGGCTTTGTCGTGGATTAACCAGGATCAATATTTTAATCAGCATTTTATTGCAATCACGTCACAGGTTAAAAAAGCGCAAGAAATGGGTTTTGAAACGATTCTCCCCATCTGGGATTGGGTTGGAGGGCGTTACTCTTTCTGCTCAGCGATTAATTTAATTTCCTGCATTGCCGTTGGTTTTGATAATTTTTCAGAAATCCTTAACGGGGCATACAACATGGATGTGCATTTTTGCACGGAACATTTTGAAAAAAACCTACCGGTTCTCATGGCACTATTAGGTATATGGAATATTAATTTTTTAAACATTAATAATTTGCTGGTTATGACTTATTCCCAGGATTTACAACACTTTGTTCCTTATCTTCAGCAACTGGACATGGAAAGTAATGGAAAGTCCATAAACAAACAAGGCCGAAGAGTAGATTATGCAACAGGCCCCATTATCTGGGGGGGACTAGGTAATCACGCGCAACACAGTTACTATCAGCTGTTATGCCAAGGAACTCATAAAATTGCAGCTGATTTAATTTGTCTTCGTAGTTTTGATGACGATGTAATCAATAAAATATGTCGTGCCCACAAGGAAGTTTTAACAAAAGGTGGAAATCATAGCGAGAATCCTCACAGTTATATTGCTGGGGAAATACCCGTAAATCTTCTCTGCTTGAACGATTGCTCGCCAAGAACTCTTGGCTCATTGATTGCTTTATACGAGCATAAAATTTTTGTCCAAGGTGTGATTTGGAATATTAACTCATTTGATCAGCCTGGGGTTGAGAGTTCTAAAGAAATAATTCGACAAAATAATTGGATTACCTAATGTCTAGAGGCAGATTCGGTTTATTATTGTTTAGCTTGATAGCTTTTAAAGCTGTTGCTGACGATTTTAACCCGAAACAAATGTTATTAGATCAGGTCATTTGGGGCGAAACCTATTACCGCGATGATTTTGTTAAGAATTCACTCGAGCGATTACAATTAATCGCTCCTGATGATCCCGATGTTCTTGCTGCACGAATTAGGCTTGCAATAAGACAAAAAAATTTGGTTTTAGCGAAAGAATTGCTTGATGAATTAAAACAAAAAGCACCTAATTCAGAAGCTTACAAACAGGCTATTATGAGTTTATTTCTCACTCAGCCTTTAGCCAAACAAAAACTCCAGCAAGCAAGAATAATGGCGCTGTCTGGACATCTGGATTCAGCAAAAGCTCAATATGATGCGCTTTTCCATGGTGATTTCCCCACCCTGGAATTAAGTTCTGAATATTGGCGCCTCGTTTCCTACATTCCTACAGAGCGTCAAAATGCATTCAACCATTTGCAAACGCTCTATAATTTTTTAAATCTTCATAAAATTTATTCTAACAATAACAATCAAGATAATTGGACTTATGGACTCAAAGAAAGGCTTTCAGGATTATGGGTGGCCAGTGGAGATGCTGCATTTCGAACGGGTAATATGGATTTGGCGCAAAAAAAATATCAGCAGGCCATCCTCCTGGATCACACAAATTATTATGCCTGGGTTGGAATAGGTGAAGTAGCATTTGCGCGCAAAAACTTTGTTGATGCTGAAAAAGCATACAAACAAGCTTTGCTCGTTAGTCCTGGTAAAAGTAGCGCCGTTTATGGACTTATAGGAATCTATAAACTTCAATCCTTGAAGAAAGCACTGGATTACCTCAATAGTTTACCTGAGGATTTGAAAATTAAATTTAATGATGCGCGACGCAGTTTAGAAAGTTCCATGCTACAAGAGCAAGCCGACCAATTTGTCAGAAAAAACCAATGGGAAAGAGCAATCGAAAAATACAGCCAGGCAGAAAACCTGGATCCCAACGATGTATGGTTAACTTATCACTTCGCATTAGCATTGAATCATGTAGGTAAATTTAAAAAAGCAAATGAGCTCTTTCAGAAGTTGCTCTCGAAACAAAAAAAAGACCCAACTGGAGCATACGCTTATGCGCTTTACTTATCAAGTATAGACAAGCTACAACAAGCACTGGACCAACTTCATACCATTCCGCAAAAACAATGGAATGAAGGCATGCGTCAAATGGCACAACGTCTGACTACCGAATTGATTTTAAAACATGCACAAAAATTGCGAGATGCTGGAGATAAACAAGCTGCAATCGCCTATTTAATGCATCAAACCCAAACTACACCCATCAAACTCACCTTAGCTGATTGGGCTTTTAATGACGGGGTATTTGCAGCAGCCCTGAATTATTATCAAGACGTCAAAACCCATGAACCACTTAATACTGATGCCAACTTGGGGGTTATTGAATCGCTTATTGCTATGGGAAACAAGAAAAAAGCGCATCAATTGCTGGAAGAACAGCAAAAAATAAAATTAACGTACAATTATAATATGCAAAGAAGATTAGCAAATGCATGGAATGCTGTAGGCTATCCACAAAAAGCATTACCCATTTTTAATCGGCTGAAACAAGAAAATGTCAATGCGGCTCCCAGTCAAGATAGCGCCCTTATATTTCGTGATGCGGCACGTTTAGAAACCGAACTTCGTATGCCTAAACTGGCGCAAGAAGATTACAAAAAAGCGATGGTTGAAAGTGATATTACATCGGTTTGGCCTGCCAGCAATGATTATTATACTTTATTGACCCGCAATCAAGCAGGAGACGATTGGCTTAAACGCAGCATTAGGTCTGATGCAGGCCTTCTTTATCAACAACAAGAAACACGCATTACAATCGATCAAGATTACTGGCGGCTAACAGGTAACGCTGGAACCTCTGATTTACGCGCAGAAGATACTATAGCACAAGCAGATTGGGGGTACGCAAACGGACGCGCATTTTTTAGAACGGATACGGTTAGTTTGGGTGCAGGAAGTTTTACTACAGTTAATGGCTTGTATTTTGACGACTTTGGAACGTGTAACATTAACGGCTGCTCAACCGGCATAGCGCAAAAAACAAACGGAGTCAGCTTTGATGGAGGATGGCAAAATCGGCTTTGGGGATTTGATGTGGGCGCCACCCCCATAGGATTCCCTGTGAATAATTTCATTGGTGGTATCAATTACAGCGGTGAAATAAATCATATTGGCTGGACAATCACAGCGTCACAACGCCCCATGACTAACTCGTTACTCTCTTTTGCAGGTGCAAAAGATCCAAATACAGGAGTCGTATGGGGAGGAGTTGTAGCAACAGGACTTACCTTATCACTAAGTTATGATCGGGGTGAAGCAAACGGTTTGTGGGCTAATATCATTGGCAGTGAATTAACTGGGAAAAATGTACCGTCGAATCAGCGCATTCTGCTTATCGACGGTTATTATTACAAACTCATCAATGAAGACAATCGCCGTTTTATCATTGGACTCAATAATATGGTTTGGCACTATGATAAAAACCTATACGGTTTTAATCTTGGGCAAGCAGGATATTTTAGCCCAGATTTCTACCTGTCGTTCACCATTCCAATTGATTACCGCAAACGAACAGCAAACTGGTCTTATGAATTGGGTGGCACTGTAACATGGTCGTATGATACTACTAAAAATCTATTGGCATACCCATTACCAAACCTTATTCCAAATTTTAACAGTTCACAAAACTCCATCCAAACAGGTGGTAATGGTACGGGCTATGGTTATTCTTTTCTTGCATTGATAGAACGTCGACTTGGTTCACATTTTATAGTCGGAGGAATGGTAGATATTCAACGCTCAACAGACTATACTCCGAGCCATCTCTCTCTGTTCCTTCGTTACTCATTTGAAGGATGGATGGGGGATATGGACATGCCTATCATCCCCTTAGTACCCTATTCTAATTTCAGATAAATTAAGTACATCTGAGGTCATTTTACGAGATCGCTAAATTGCTGCCATGCAAAATAATCAGCACCTACGTTCACGTCAAAGAAACACATTGATATTAGAAAATCACTCAGGATAAGGCACCCAATTGCTGTCACCTTTTAATAAAATATAAAATTTACCTTGATATTTCATTACCGTAACCCCATCATTCGATGAAACAAAGGCTGTTTGGGGTAAATTTTTAGTTATTGTTTCTAAATTAACATGATCCTGATTAAATAACTTTCCATCAACCAAGCGAGCCATTAACTCTGAAACAGCTAAATAGCTACTGGGTTCATTTATTTGTATTGGGGCAGGCTTTGCTTTCAAACCAATAAATTTAATTCCAACAGGAATGTGGGTAATACTCGGGCTGGGGATATCACGTAAGCCTGGCATTTGCAATTTATCACCAACAAGATTAGCTCCATGTTCAGGAATAAAAACAACAACGGCTTTACGTCCAGCTTTCTCTAATGCAGTGAAGAAGTTCATTGTTTGATCTAAAAGTTTTTGTGCACGCGGTGCATAAGGTGCAGGTGTATTATTGCCAATATAAGTATTGCCATCATGGAGCGAAATTTCATTGTAATAAGTAACACTGCGTTTTTGTTCTGACGTATCTCTTTGTTTAAGCCAGCGTTCGAGTAACTGCCCATCATCTGAAAGCAATTTTCCATCAAATGAAACGAGATCAGGAGAAATACCTGATCTCGGTAGCATCGATACATCATCTAAGCCACCATATTTTTTAATCTCGCCGATAAAATCGCCAAATAATCCCTCGTGGTCAAGCATAAACTCCGGAGAAAATCCAAGTTTAGCCAGGTTATCCAAAATATAACAATAAGGAGGTACGGGCTTATAAAGATCAGTATGGGGTGTTTGGCCGCAGCTGGCTCGTAATAAACGAATCGCTGCAGGACCACTGTATGATGCGGCTGAATTGAAATCATTAAACAAAATATCAAATTTGCTCCATATGGGATGATTTCTTAAATGTGACGCATCGATATCTGCCCAGGCAAGCGAACAAATTTGAATAAATAGGATATCAAAAGGCTGTGCATCAGCCGAAAGAGCGCTGGGAAAAATAGTTCGCAAACCTTTTTGCTGTTCATAAAACTGATTCAGATAAGCATTAAGATTCTCATTAGTTGGCGGCAAATTACTGTTCGGCTCGATTGCACTTGAATTAGTCTCCACCTTAGTTTGTTGATTATTTGCAACCATTTTATTTTGTACGGGTAGAAGATTAATAGACGGCCCCATTAGTGTGATGATGTTTAACCAAGTGAGTGCAATCACTGTAAAGGTGGTTATTCGAATCCATTGCGAAAGAAACAGATATGCCACTAATATTACAAAAGCCATACCTATGAGTTCCCAATTAAGAAATCGATTGACTAACTCAAGAAGATAGCCAGAGCTAAATGCAAAAAGATTAGTGCCTTGGCTAGTAATGGTACTTATTCCAGGCAGCCAGGTATCATGATAAAACACCACAAAACCTAGTGGAATGGCGATCCAGTTACGACAGCGATGAAGAAAATTTGAGGACAAAGGAAAAAGTAAAAAAGCTAAAAAAACTAAATTAATAAAGGGATGAAAGTTTAAATATCCAGCCCACAAAAGTGCGAATTTCACCAAAAAATAATAGTTCCAGCCATCAATATCTCGCCACATCAAAAAAGCTTTTTGTTGTTTTTGTACCCTGTCCGTCATTATTATTTCTTGTCCGTAATGATCACTATGGTTTCATAATCTTGAGCATCAATACCCTGCCAATACTGAAAGGAGAATTGATTTTTTTAATTTTCAGTGTAACAGGATACATAATATATTCAATGTATTATATATATTTTTTAAAACCGATTTCTTCTCGTTTATTGACATTAGCCTATGCATCTTGGTATTTTGTAGAAAATTCAAATTATAAGACAATATGTTTAAAAATAAATCCATTACTATCATTGGGGCAGGTCATTTGGGTAGTGCTTTGGCACGAGGTCTCATTAAAAGTGGTCATCCAGCCCGCTCGATAACATTCAGTAATCGTGATCCCAGTAAAACCGAGCGATTGGTTAAAGAATTAGGTGTTCTATCAGCAAAAACCAATACCCAGGCGATTATGAATGCAGAGATTCTTATTCTTGCTGTAAAACCTCAATATATGCAGGATGTATGTAGGGAAATTGCTCCCAGCATCCAACATACACAACCTATAATCATTTCTTTGGCCGGCGTAATCAGCATCGCCAGTATGAAGAAATGGCTTAATAACAAAGATCTGGCGATTACTCGGGTCATGACCAATACTCCAATCGAGTTTTGTAAAGGAACCTCCGCCTTGTTTGCATGTCCTTCAGTAACTCCTGAGCAACAGCAATTGGTTGAAACTATTTTTAATGAAGTGGGATATACATTTTGGGTAAATCAAGAATCACTGATCGACTCCCTTACAGCTCCCGTTGGCTGTGCACCAGCCTATGTTTTTCTTTTCCTCGAAGCATTACAAGAGGCAGCAATAAGTAGAGGGATTCCTGAGGAGCTTTCGGAAAAAATTGCCTTAGAATCCGTATTAGGTGCCGCTGAGTTAGCCAAAAAATCTGGGCGTTCTTTTGCTCAATTACGCACAGGTGTGACTACTCCTCATGGTGTGACGGCTCATTCTTTAGAAAAACTATCTTTTACTGATTTTTTTGACCTCTTTAAGCAAATCTTTGCGGCCGCTGAAGAACGTATAGAACAAATAACCCAATCATTAAATACCGATGTATAAGATGAAACAGCTGTAATCTGCCTTCAGCTTATGGCGGAAGTCGGGCTATCCCTTTGCCTACATTCCGGCGTAGGTCGGCCTGCCCGACAACCTCTTAGGAGTTAAGATAAAAATGGGGTAATACTGTTACGAAAATAAAAAATGGTTCTGCTGATATCCGAAGCAAACTGGCTTCGGAGCAACTATTGTTGGGCCAAGGCCCAACCTGCTTTTGAAAACATGGATAGTAACTCCCAAATTTAGCCAAGATTGGATACAGGTCGAACCCAAGGTTTTAATTTAGTTAACTTTGTTGGCAACTTGCTGATACTGCGCTGTGCTTCAACCCTGCTTGTATACTCACCTACAGTCAGTATGTACCAAATGCCTTTTGCATTCGTAAAGTGTCTTATTTTGACATCTTGGGCAAATAATTTATTGTTCTGCTGAAAACGTTCAATGTCTGATTTATTGTGGCTGGCAGCAACTTGTATCGTATACAGATTCGTATTATTTTTCGAACTGGGAGCTTGAGATGGTTCTATTTTATTTTGTTTTGCTGTTGGAATCTCAACTATTTTTGATTCGCGCGTGAGATCTGATTCAGGGCTCTCACGTTTAAATTCAGATTCGGGAACTCTTGCTTCTGGCTCTGTTGGATTATTTATTTGCAATTTAGGAATCACAACCACCTTATCCACAATTGCCACTGTTTCATTGGGTGTTTCATCGCTAAATTCATCTAAATCTTGTTTTTTGGGTAAAGAGGCATATACCAATTGTCGAATTGAGGAATCCTGCCAAGAAGCAATTCGACTGACCAACACTTCAGGCTGTGCTTCCTGCGTCACGGCACTTCCCTTGCTCAAGTTGTCTAATGACGAAAGATCGTAGTTTTGAGCAAAGTAAAAACCCACAAACCCTGCAATTAAAGCTACGCTCACTGCGACACTTGCTTTTTTTACCCATTTCAGTGGTTCTTTTTTCTTTTGTGTCGCACATTTAAAGACAAATGCTTCGAGATTGTTGTTTATTTTTGCTACATTACCTTTGGTCAACTGATAAAATTGCTTAAACTGAGCATCAGTTAATGGTTTACTTATCAAATGTGCCGCCATAGCACGTTGTAAAACATAGGTTCTTGTTTCACTTTCATTCAATGAACCCAATTCTATGGTATGTACTAAGTTTTCAAAAAACGAAGCGACTAAATTGTTCAGCGTTGCTACGATTGAATAATCCGATATAAGGCAAAGATGGAAAAAACTAAAATTCTCCTGGTTCTTGATCGCCAACATTGCTTCTTTAATTAAAGCCTCTGGTAAATGTTGTGCATCATCAATTAAGAGCAAGACATGAGCTTTACGCTCATTAATTTGAGCTACTAATGCACTAATGTCTGTATGTTCATCATGATTAAGATGCAGCTGAGTTGCAATCTCCCGAATTATACTTTCTCTATTGCAAGGCGCCTTAACCGTCATAGATACTGATTTAATTTGTTGATCTAAATTACTTTGCAACAAAGTATTAAAAGAAGTTTTACCGCCCTCTTTCTCAGATAAAACTGTAATGAGCACATTGTTAAAAAGAACCAAATGATTAATGAAGTCAATCTTAGCGAGCCAAGACCCTGGTTTAAACAATACTCTTGGTTGAATTACAGCCGCTACATCAGACTGAATCATTCCCTCTTTCATTTTTATTCTCCTCTTACAGCTGCAACAAGTGCATTATACAAACAATCCTCAGTGATTCCAGATTCAAGATAACAATCACCAGGTTTTTTAAGTACCACAAACCTTAAGCAGTTATTTTTAATTTTTTTATCTGATTGCATTAATTCGATGAGTTTTTTCAAGTCTACTGAACTTGGAATTTTATGGGGTAAATGTGCTTGATGCAGAATTCGCTCAACTTGCTCCACCAATTGTTTATCAACTAAATGCATTTCATGCGACAAAACTGTGGCACAATATAAACCGATTGCCACCGCTTCACCATGCAGCCATTGTTTATACTGCGTATAAGTTTCCAATGCGTGTGCAAAAGTATGACCAAGGTTCAGTAAGGCTCGCTGTCCTGCTTCTCGTTCATCAACTTCAACAAATTGGGCTTTAATACGGCAACACTCAGCAATTAATTGAGGTAGCTGTGGGCTTTCAGCCGTTAGCCCCTGCTCAAGGGTTTCACTTAAAAATTGGAAGAAATCACCACCAGCAAGTAGAGCATATTTGATCATTTCTGCTAAGCCCGCACGAAACTCTCTTTCAGGAAGTGTGTTTAATGTAGCCAAATCAATAATCACTGCTTGAGGTTGATAAAAACTACCAATCATATTTTTACCCAAGGCATGATTAATTCCAGTTTTTCCGCCAATAGAAGCATCAATCTGGGCTAGTAAAGTAGTAGGGATTTGAACAAATTTTACCCCGCGTTGGTAAGTTGATGCTGCAAATCCAGTGATATCACCAATTACCCCTCCACCTAAAGCGATCAGTGTTGTGTCTCTATGATGTTTGTGTTGGATTAAGGCATCGTAGATAGAAAATAAAGTTTGCTGATTTTTATATTGCTCTCCATCTTTTAAAATCAACACATCACACTGAATATTCGCAAAAGCAGTCTGCACCTGCTTTAAATAGAAAGGAGCTATCGTTTGGTTAGTAACAATTAGAATCTGTGAAGACGTAACGATGGTTCGCAGAAAATCTAGGTTTTGCAAACCATTGCGACAAATAATGATAGAATATTGATGCTCACTTAAAGAAACATCAACGTGCTCATAAACCTCAAAGTTCGCCATAAATATATTTTATTATATTATTTGCAACTGCTTTGACTGTTAATTTATCTGTTTCAAAACTAACATCAGCTAATTCATTATAGAATGGCTCGCGCTCGTCTCTCAATAATTCCAATCTTCCTTCAAGATCATTCGTCTGTAGCAAAGGTCGTTTTGTATCGCGCTTAGTTCTTTCGAACTGTTGTTGTAATGAGGTTTTAAGATAAATTACGGTTCCACGCCCTGCTAATGCATTTCTGTTTTCAGGAGTGATTACAACTCCACCACCAGTTGCCAAAACAATGTTGGTCTTTTGAGTTAATTCTTCAATAACTTTCTGTTCACGGCGTCTGAATCCCTCTTCACCCTCAATATCAAATATCCAAGAAATATCAGCACCAGCACGTTCTTCAATCACTTCATCTGAATCAAAAAATTCTAACTTGAGCTCCTTTGCCAAAGCACGACCTATAGTGCTTTTACCTGCACCCATGGGTCCGATGAGAAAAATATTTCGTACTTTAACTATGCTCATTTTTTATTACATACCTCTTTAACTGAAATGTCATTAATTAAAGATCGAGTCCGAAATAACTTCCCATTTTAGCATGAAACTAAAAATACGATCAGTGGCCAAAGTGGGGGATATTTGGGGCTCAATCCTAACTGTATTTTTCGCAGTTAGAAATTCCCGCTCATTATTCTACAACAAATGAGCATATTTTATAACTATTTACTCTGAATCATTTATATTATATCACTTCTTGGTGTACTTTTATGGAGTAAGTACATCATAAAACTAATTTAAATTGGAAAAAACCTATAATCTGAACCCTTTTTACGTGAATATAAGCCTGCCCCTGAACTGAGCTGGAAAAAACATGGTCTCAGCTAATCTATAACATCGAACTAAAACAGCACACATTCTGCTCAAAATTTAATCCGCAAAGTGGAGCATGCACAGTTCGCGTTCATGAGACTGCGCCGTTGCACGCCGTTAGTCTCCAGCATAAAACCAGTTTAAGCTGGTTTATTCAGCCCCGCGTTACATCACATTTACAAATTAGTTCTTAGAGCAACAATTGTTTAACAAATGCTGGGCTAGACAACCCAGCCTCAATTTGTTTATGTTGAATGAAAAACCTGGTGCAACTCAAAACATTCATTCTAAATCGCCCATAAACGCAACAAAACGCGCTCATTAACGCTGTGCTAATCAACTTTATTTTTCATCAAAACGAATCGGTTTTCTGCCTTCAATTGTCGTAATCGATAATGAATTGGTTATTATTTTTGGTGTAATAAAAATAAGTAATTCATCGTTTTTAAGAGCAATTTGGGTATTTTTAAATAAATTTCCGACTACAGGCAACTGACCAAAAAAAGGTACTCTGGTTATCGTTTTACTCTTGTCTTGCTGATAGATTCCCCCTAGAACTATAGTCTGTCCATTACTAACAAGGACATTAGTCTGAATTTCCTTAGTCAAAATAGCAGGCACACCGTTAAATAATTGGGGTGAGGCCGTATCCTGATTAATTTTTAACTCCATAAGTATTTTACTATCAGGAGTAATTTGCGGAGTAACCTTTAAACTTAATACCGCTTTTTTGAACGCTACAGCAGTCGCACCACTTGAAGTGGCTTCCTGATAAGGTATCTCCTGTCCTGAATCAATTACTGCAGGCTGTTGATTCGCAGTAATAAGTCTCGGACTGGATATCAATTCAGCAAGCCCTTCACTTTCCAAAGCTGATAACTCAAGATCAAGTAAAATATTATCGCCAAGCTGAGCCAATGCAATACCAACGGAGGCAGGGACTGCTCCTGTCACAGGAGCAGCAACCAAATCCAAGTTTAATCGGTCTGTAAACGGTACGACATTTGCAGGAGCAACCCCCTGCTCCAGTTGGTTCGCCCCAGCTAAAGTACCACTTAAATGAGGTGGTTTGGAAACACCCCAACGTATTCCCAAGTCTTGCGCAAAATCTTTAGTGACTTCGACAATACGTGCCTCAATAAGTACTTGTTTAACCGGTACATCCAACTGTTTTATCAAATCCCTGACTTCATCGATTTTGGTTCCGCTGTCTTGAATCCAAATGGTATTTGTTCGTGTATCAACACTTATTTTACCCTTTTCAGATAGAAGTGAATTTTGTTTGTCTTTAATTAAAATCGCAAGATCAGTAGCTTTTGCATAATTAATCTGAATCAGTTCGGAACGCACCGGTTCAAGTTTCTGAATAATATGCTGACTTTTAAGCTCTTCTGCCTCCATTTTATCAAAAGAAGCTTTATAATCGATCAACATCACATTACCTGTCTGACGCTTAGCGAGTCCTTGCGTAGTTAAAATAATATCTAAAGCCTGATCCCAGGGAATGTTATTTAATCTTAGAGTGATATTTCCCTGAACTTTATCGCTTACGACAATATTAATTCCGGTAAAATCAGCCAATAACTGTAAAACAGCGCGTATGCTGATATTCTGAAAATTCAAAGAAATTCTTCTTCCAGAAAATACCTTCTTTTTCAATTTAGCCTGTTGCGCTTCTTCTTGAGTTAAGGGAAAGACATCAATCATGAATTGTTTATTAATTTGATAAACATATTGACCAAAATTACCCTTGTTAGACAAAATCATGTGCGCGTTTTTACCGGCTTGCTGAAAAGCAACTAGTTGGACTGGGCTGCGGAAATCGGAAACATCAAAACGTTTCCTTAGATTCTGTGGAATATTTGTATTTAAAAATTTTACTAGAATTTCTTTACCATGTTCCTCTACCTCAATTGGAACACTGCTATTGGAAACATTGACTATTGCACGGCCGCCTTGTCTCTCAATCCCACGAAAGTCAAAATGATTGATTTCATAACTTGTCTTGACCGGTTTATTGGTGATTAAAATTTCTTTAGGAGGTTGAAATAACTCGTTGCTTTTGCCATTCAAAATCAGTGTATAAACTTTTCCAGAAATTGTACCGGAATAAGGTACAGGGAAATTTAAATCCAATATAGCTCGAACACGCGACCCCACGGCCACAATAGTATAGGTATTTAGTGAACCTAATTTAATTTCTTTCGTCCTCTGCTCTGGAGGTAATTGCAGGTTGGAATCAATGAAATCTAGAACGATACGTGCCGGTTTTTGCGTCACAAAACTTGCAGGTTCTTGCTTAAGAGGTTTCGCAAATTGGAAATCCAAACGCAACTTTTCCTCAGGCAAAGGAACTACCTTTACCGATTCAAGAGGATTATTTTGGGCAAAAGCCATCATACATAAGCTCATGCCAATAAAAATGAATAAAGCAGTTATTCTCCGCACTTTTGCTCCTACTTCCCGGTATATAATTCAATCGTGGTTCTACGTTTCTCCCACTTTCCTGAGGTTTGTGTTGTTTCTATTAATTGAATTGAATCATTTTTAATCGACACAATACGACCATAATTCTGCCCTATATAATTACCAATTCGAACATGAGTAATATCTGAGCTCGGTAATTTAATCAATGCCCACAATTCATTTCCCTGTCTTAAAGTTCCTACAAATTTCAAGGCATCCAATGGATAAGCTTCCAAAGGCTCTTTACGTCTATTTTTATCTGGGGCATTTAAATCAACTTGTTCTTTTTTTTGAGTTATGGGCTTAAATGGATTACGTCTGTCACCATTATCAGGGAATTTAAAAGTCGGTAAAGGTGAAAATGTAGGAATTGGTGCTACCTCCCGTGTTTTTCTGTGTTTCACTTCATTGATGTATCGCCTCAGATCATCATTGTCACTGGAGCAAGCAACCAGAAATATGGAGCAAATAAACCCCATTATTCTGGGTATATAACCAATCCTTTGTCTTCGGCTCATCATTGTGTGCGATATCGATATATTTTGGCAGTAATGCTCATTACCAACTCATCTTCCGAGACTGTTTTATGATCCTTGGAAGACACCCTTTCAATAGTAAAATCATGTAACGTTACAATTCGATTCATTTCAGCCACTCGACTTATAAACATAGCCAATTGAAAATAAGTTCCTACAACTGAAATTTTTATAGGTAATTCAACATAAAAATCATGCATTACTTCTGGTTGTGGGGCAAATAACTCAAACCTTAATCCTGAGGCCACCCCTGTTTTAGAAATTTCTTCCAACAAGCCAGGCATCTCATTTTTTTCAGGAAGCTGCTTGAGCATTAGCACAAAACGCTCTTTCATAATCTGCAGTTGTTCACGAAAGGCAGGTAAATTATATAATTGCCGTTGCTTGTTTTGAAAATCTGTTTTTAAAGTGGCTTCTTGCCCCTCCAATTTACTGTACTGAGTGAAATTATCTTGAATGATCAACCAATATCCTAAAGCAATAATTAGAAAACTAACACCCAAAAGAACACAGATTTTGACCACCAATGGCCATTGTCCGACATTTTCCAGAGTTAATTCATTTAGGTTGACATTGTTCATAATATAATTCCAATCTGGAATTGAGGGGAAAGTACAAAAGTTAATTTAAATTCATTTTCAGTAGATTGCTGTTTCTCTTTATCCTTATCTTTATCGTTTTCTTCCCTCTTGATTTCACTAAGGACAGGATTATGGAGCCAATCATTATTTTCTATGTTTCTCATTAACATAGAAACAAATGTATTCGACTCCGTATATCCTAAGACTGAAATGATATCATTTTTGCCTTCCACCTGAGTAAGGTAGACACCGGATGGCGTAATATTAATTAGCTCATCAAATAAATGAACCATTAATGTTCGCGTAGATTGTAAATGCTGTACTATAGACATTCTAGAAATGAGCATTTCTCTAGTTTTTTCCAAATTTTTAATTTCTTTTAATTGTGCATCCATCGCATTAATTTCTTTTTGAAGCATTTGATTTCGCGTAATTTGATTACTCACTAAGCCTGAAGCATAGGAGTTAATTAAAAATACAATGAAAGCAGCAGCCACAACGCACACAAGCAGCATGATCGTAAACAGTTTTTTTTCCTGTTCCCGCTTTAATTCTCGCCAGGGAAGTAGGTTAATCTGCGTCATAGAGCCTCACCTAATATTCCTTAATGCCAGACCACAAGCGACCATAAGTGATGGAGCATCATTATTTACCGCATCCAAGTTCATCATTTTCCCTGGAGTCATATATGAAAATGGATTCGCAATGGTTGTACTCATTCCTAATCGCTCTTGAACTAATGAAACCAAGCCTGGAAGTTTGGCTAGTCCTCCAGCCAATAGTATATGATCTACATCCCCATCTTGACTTGTAGAATAAAAAAACTGCAAGGTACGCTTGATTTGCAACAATATATCCTCTTTAAAAGGTTCTAAAACTTCCTTTTCATAGTCTTCAGGTAATTCTCCATTCTCTTTTGCTAATGTCGCTTGTTCTAAAGTCATTTTATAATGTTCCGCGATCGACTCTATTAATTGTTTACCCCCAAATTTTTCCTCCCTGGAGTACACTAACTTCATTCCCTGTAATACAAATAAGTGGGTATAACTCGCACCAACATCAATGATCGCTATTGTTTTATCTTGTCCTGATGCAGGTAAATCTTTAGCAATCTGTTGAGCCGCTCGTTCGACAGCATAAGACTCTACGTCAATCACTATTGCATCTAAGCCTGCACGAACTGCAGTCTCAACACGCTGATTCACATTTTCCGCTCGTGATGCAACAATAAGAACATCTAACATATGTGGATTTTTTTCAGACTGGCCTAAAATTTCAAAATCAAGATTGATTTCGTCGATTGGATAGGGAATGTATTTATCAGCCTCAGTAACAATCAGTTCCTCCATTTCCTCATCATTTAAACCCTCATTGATTTGTATGACCTTGCTAATTATTGCCGCATCAGGAACGGCTAAGGCAACCTGCTTGCATGATGTATGCAAGCGATCAATTACTTTCTTAATACAACGGGAAACCACATCAATATCCTTAATTGTGTTCCCATCCATGGCGTTTGATGGTAATACCTCACGTCCATAGTTTTCCACAACAAGCGCACCTTCTTGGCCTGAAATTTCCAATACTTTAACCGACGTTGATGTAATGTCTATTCCGAGAATTGAACGATGTTTGGGCTGAAACAATTTGAGCAAGTTTCTTATTCCCTTGAATCTTCCATGCATTCAAAAAAACTCCTTTAGGATCATTTATTGATGTTAACGTAAGCTCTTAAAAAATTACACTGTTTTCTGCTTCATTCATTGATAAATAAGTGATTAGATTTTGTCATTTTGACCATTTCACTATAACAACTTGCACTCCTCAAAAACATTTAATATAGTGAAAGACCAACTTGTAAGGGGATTTCACATTTATGCTTTAAAAGGAGATTTGCATGACTCGATTAGAAGAACTCATATATTCACTCGCAACAGTTATAGTTCGTTATCACGACAGTCAAGACATTAGGGATAAACTTGTTGTTGCAGTTGACCCCACAGCACTCAAAAAAAAATCTCACGAACGTGCAATAGAAATAATTCAAGATACAAAGATTGATTATTTTCCATACTTAGAAGGCAGAATCTCTGCATGTACAAAAGGTTATCATGGTCGAGAAGAATTCCTTTTCTTCGTTTTAAATGAAATCCGTTTTCTTAAAGAACAGCTCGATAGAAAAACCCCTTTTGAAGAAAAAGAATTACAAACGTTTCACGAACAATTAACTCAACTATTTATTGATTTTCGACAATTATTAAATATTAAAAAAGGGTTTAAACATTCAGCTACCTTAAACAGTTCCAAAGGCGCTAAGACCCAGGAATTGTCTGGTTTATTGAATGATCGTATGATTGGTGGCAAATATTGTAATTCCGGTCAATTACTGATTGAGGAAGTACTGTTTGTACTGCATATGACCACAGAAGACTCTAATGCTGAACTGAAAGAAATTGCTTCAAACATTTGTTTAGAACATCAGACTCAATTAGAAAATCAAAGAGAAAAATTGAAGAAAGCTAATGAAGACTCAGAAAAAGAAATTAATAAATCAGAATTAGACAAACTGAAAACTTCATCAGAGGTACAAAAATCTGAGTCAGAAGCCCAACGATTAGAAATTGAAAAATTAAAAGAATCATTGGAAATGCATAAATCTGAATCAGAAGCTCACATATTGGAGTTACAAGAAACAAATAAAAAACAACTTGTGACTATTGAGCAATTAACACAAGAACTAGAAAAAACCAAAACAGAGTTACAAAAAGCACAAACAGAGGCACTAATAAGACGTTATCCTACTTATAATCCTTTATTTGGCCTTGCTGGATTACAGATGCTGCAAAGACAAGGAACTAATCCGCAAACAGGTACGAATCGGTTTTTTCCATCTATTCAGCCTACTAATTCTCCATCACAAACTTTATCAACCGATCAAGAGGCGGAGGAAAGTCGTCATGGTAGTACAATAGAGTAAAGATAAAAAAATTCATCGCTATTTGATGACTTATATAAACAACTCATTGTGTTTCATTGAATTTTTTCTGCAAAATTCAGTGAAACATTAAAAAACAGTGCAAAATTTCCCTATTTTTTGCACAAAACTCGCAATCTTACAGAGAATCACTGTATAATATCCGCCAAATTTCATTAAAAACGCATGACTCTATGAAAATGGCATACTTCTGGCGTAAAGGTCTATGGGCGCTGATGAGCCTGTTTTTTATTTTAATCGTAGCAGGTAGTTTCTTATATCTCTACCTTGAAAGCCAACTCCCTAATGTCGATTCGTTAAAGACAGTACAACTGCAAGTACCTTTACAAATCTTCAGCAAAGAAGGTTTGCTGATTCAGGAATATGGTGAAAAGAAACGAATTCCTGTCACCTATGATGAAATACCACCTATGCTGATTCATGCTTTGATTGCCACCGAAGATCAACGTTTTTTCGAACATCCTGGTGTCGATATTTTGGGCCTTGGCCGTGCTGCTGTGCGTATGGTGAAAACAGGAACAAAATCGCAAGGCGGTAGTACCATTACCATGCAAGTGGCACGTAATTTTTTCTTAAGCCGCAAAAAGACTTTCCTACGCAAATTTAATGAGATTATGCTTGCCATAAAAATAGATAGGGAATTAAGCAAAGAAAAAATTCTCGAACTCTATCTGAATCGAATCTATTTAGGTAATCGTGCTTATGGAGTTGGCGCCGCAGCAATGGTGTATTTTGGCAAGCCACTTAAAGAATTAAATCTGGCAGAATTAGCGATGATTGCGGGTCTTCCTCAAGCCCCTTCAACACAAAACCCCATTGCAAATCCGCTTGCCGCCAAAAAACGCCGCGATCACGTATTAGAGCGCCTGCTGGAAGAACATTACATTAATGAAGAACAGTATCAGAATGCCATCAATCAACCGATTACTGCCAGGTATCATGGCACTCATATTGAAGTAAAAGCGCCTTATGTTGCTGAAATGATTCGTCAATCCCTATACGACAATTTTGGCCCGGATGCCTATACTAAAGGCTACAAAGTGTACACCACTATTGATGGGAAATTACAAAACACTGCCAATGATGTAGTTGAAAAAAATTTAATAGCCTACGATCATCGACATGGTTATCGGGGACCTGTTGCTACCATTGGGGAAAATGACAGTAAGTCCTTGCATTCAATTCAAAAGAATTTAGAAAAGTATCCGGAACTTAATCACCTGATACCTGCCGTTGTTACTGAAGTTCGGGAAAAAGAAGCTACAGCCACATTACAAAGTGGTCGAACTGTTCTTATCCCTTGGGCCGGTATGTCTTGGGCCAGACCAGCACTTAAAAATGGTTGGGTTGGAAAAGCGCCTTCCAAAGCCATGCAAGTTGTTGCTGTCGGCGATATTATTTATGTACATTCGACCAAAGACCATTGGGAATTAGCGCAAATTCCTGAAGCTGAATCAGCGATGGTAGCACTTGATCCTAAAAATGGTGCTATTGAAGTGCTTGTTGGCGGATTCAATTTCCAAAAAAGCAAATTTAACCGCGCCACGCAATCAAGCAGACAACCAGGATCCAGCTTTAAACCTTTTGTCTATGCCGCAGCGTTAAATAACGGTTATACCCTGGCAACATTGATTAACGACGCACCGATTGTTGTTGATGATCCAAGCCAACCCAACCTATGGCGTCCTCATAATGTGAATCTGAAATTCAATGGGCCTACACGATTGAAAAAAGCTTTAGTTCAATCTAAAAATTTGGTATCCATACGCATTCTTGATGACATAGGCATCAATTACACTATCGATTTTTTAACTCGATTTGGATTTAATAAGAAAACGCTTCCCAAAGGTCTTTCTCTGGCTTTAGGTAGTTTATCCGTTAGCCCTATGGAACTTACTGCTGCTTATGCTATTTTCGCAAATGGTGGTTATAAAGTTGAACCCTACCTTATCGATCATATTACTGATACGGATGGTAAAATTTTACTGCAAGCCAAACCAACCGTTGTTTGCAATAATTGTACTAATGTAGATCATTCCACGCTAGCGCCTCGCGTCATTCCTGAAGACATTACCTTTTTAATGAACACTGCATTAAAAGATGTGATTCAGCATGGTACCGCGCGTGCGGCTCGAGTGCTCAATCGTCAAGATATAGCAGGTAAAACCGGCACAACCAATGATCAAGTAGATTCCTGGTTTGCTGGGTTTAATGCCGATCTTGTTGTAACCACCTGGATCGGTTTTGATAATCCCAAATCCTTACATGAATACGCTGCAGGACTTGCACTGCCTTTATGGATAGACTTTATGAAAGTTGCTTTGAAAGGGAAACCTGAAAGTGAAATGAAACAGCCCGAGAATGTAGTCGCTGTTCGTATCGATCCGAATAGCGGCTTACTGGCACGTCCTAATCAGGCCAATGGAATCATTGAGTATTTTCGTAATAAAGAAGTTCCTGCGGAAGAAGATCCAACTCCCGTTTATAATGCGAGTAATGAGCAACAACAACTTACAACTGGCGAAGACAGTTTGTTTTAATCAATTCGCGTTGTCCTGTTTTATAGCCTGGGCTACAGCTTCGCCTTCACCCAGGCTACAACCATAAAAGTCAGCTAGATCATCCTGATCCAAGTAAAAAGATTTCCTGAATGAGACATAACCTTATAGATAAATAGGATGTACTATTTGGGGAGATCCTTCGTCGAAAACTCCTCAGGATAAGGTAATTTTTATGACCCTGAGCGATTGACTAATTTTTGAAATCCTGGGTTAGGCTTCGCCTTCACCCAGGTTATAGATTTATAGAGAGTTCAATAAAACCTTATCGACCAGCTAATGCAATCGCAGCAGGTGTATACTCATAGCCTAAGTCACGAGCAACCGCATCAAAAGTAATTTTCCCTTGATGAACGTTCAAGCCATTGAGTAAATGCTTATCATTTAATAAGGCGAGCTTCACGCCTTTGGTTACGATACTTAACACAAAAGGTAATGTTGCATTATTTAAAGCAAAAGTGGATGTTCTAGGTACTGCACCAGGCATATTCGCAACACAATAATGAACTACATTATCAACAACATAGGTAGGTTCTTGATGTGTTGTGGGGCGACTTGTCTCAAAACAGCCACCCTGATCAATGGCCACATCCACTAAAACCGAACCAGGTCGCATTGATTTAAGCATGGAGCGAGTCATTAATTTTGGAGCTGCTGCGCCAGGTACCAATACCGCACCAATCACTAAATCAGCACTAGCAACATATTTTTCTATAGCATCAGCTGTAGAATACACAGTATTGAGCTTAGAACCAAATTGGAAATCTAATTCGTTTAAACGTTGTAAAGAACGATCCAGTACGGTAACTCGTGCTTCCATACCCATGGCCATGCGCACCGCATTAGTACCGACTACACCCCCACCAATAACCACAACGTTTGCCGCAGCGACTCCAGGAACGCCACCTAGTAAAATACCACTACCGCCTTGAGCCATCTCCAAGCAATGTGCCCCGGCTTGAATAGACATCCGCCCTGCAACTTGTGACATAGGAGCCAGTAATGGTAAACCACCACCCTCTTCTGTTACCGTTTCATAAGCAATTGCAGTGACACCAGATTCTTTAAGCATACGTGCTTGATGAGGATCTGGAGCCAAATGCAAATAGGTAAATAATGTTTGGCCTTCACGTAGACGCTTGCACTCAATGGGTTGCGGTTCTTTTACTTTGACTATGAGATCCGCTCTGGAAAACACTTCATCCGCGCTATCAACAACTTCTGCTCCGGCATGTCGATAATCATCATCGGAAATACCAATCCCCAATCCAGCACCCTTCTCAACTATAGCAGAGCTTCCTACTCTAATAATTTCTCTGATACTAGAAGGAACAAGACCTACACGATTTTCTTGAGGTTTAATTTCTTTTGGAACACCTACTAACATACTTTCTCCCTCTAACGGTTTTTTAATTGTGCAATTAACTGTGGCACGAGTTCAAATAAATCACCAACCAAACCATAATCAGCGATTTGAAAAATAGGGGCATCTTCATCCTTATTAATTGCTACTATAATCTTGGAATCTTTCATCCCTGCCAAATGCTGTACAGCTCCTGAAATTCCTACAGCAATATAGAGCATTGGTGCAACGATCCTTCCGGTTTGCCCCACCTGATAATCATTAGGAACAAATCCCGCATCAACAGCAGCACGGGATGCTCCCACAGCAGCACCAAGAACATCGGCTAACTCTTCAATCAATTGAAACTTTTCAGCGCTTTGCAGTCCTCTTCCACCTGAGATTACAATTTTAGCGCTGCCTAAATCAGGACGTTCCGATTTACTGAGTTCATGTTTAACGAATTGGCTACCTTTTGCAATACATTCTTTATCAATTTGCTCAATGCAACAACTTGTTTGACTTTCTGTAATAGGATTAAACGCCGTAGAGCGAATCGTAAGAACTTTAATAGGATCAAGGACACGTACTGTTTCTATAGCATTACCGGCATAGATTGGATGTTCAAAAGTATCTTTATCAATAATTTTACTGACATCAGAAACTTGAGCCACATCTAATCGTGCTGCAATACGTGGTGCAATATTTTTACCAAAAGTACTTGCTGCCACTAATATGGCTTTAAATGAATGTGCAAAAGAAAGAACTAACTCACTGATTTGCTCTGCTAAAGGATGCTCATAACATGGTTTATCAACGCACCAAACAGCATGTGCCCCTGCAAGAATTGCAGCTTGTTCAGCGACTTTCTTGCATTGATGTCCTATAACCAGTAAGGTCGGATCATCACCCAATTCTAATGCCGCAGCTAAAGTATTACGGGTAGATGGGTGTATGCTTTGGTTATCATGTTCAACGAGTATTAAAGTGCTCATCACGTCCCCTTATTAAAGCACTTTGGCTTCATGCTGTAATTTATCCAATAACTCAGTCACTGATTCAACTTTCACTCCAGCACTGCGAACTGCAGGTGCAGTAACTTTTAATATCTCAACATGTTTTTTAAGTGACAATCCAAGGCTATCTAATTCTAAAACATCCAAAGGTTTCTTTTTGGCTTTCATAATATTGGGTAGGCTGGCATATCGTGGCTCATTTAAACGTAAATCCGTACTCACTACAGCTGGCAAATGCACGCTGATTGTTTCGAGTCCGCCATCAATCTCACGAGTTACCTCAAGGTGGTCCGCATGTGCTTCAATTTTGGAAGCATAGGTAGCCTGTGACCAATTTAATAGGGCAGCTAACATTTGTGGGGTTTGATTATTATCCCCATCAATAGCTTGTTTACCCATCAATACTAAATCAGGCTTTTCATCATCGACAATCTTTTTTAATATTTTGGCGATATTAAGGCTTTCCAATGACTCGTGGGTTTGAACCAATATTCCTTTATCTACCCCTAAGGCCAAAGCATGTCTTAGAGTTTCCTGTGAGCTGTCGCCGCCGATACTCACTGCAATCACTTCGGTCGCCCAATTTTTTTCGCGTAAACGTAACGCTTCCTCTACAGCAATTTCATCAAATGGATTCATTGCCATTTTAATATTTTGTGTTTCAACTCCGGAATGGTCCGACTTGACCCGAATTTTCACATAAGGATCGATTACACGCTTCACTGCCACGAGAATTTTCATAATTCCTCACTGGATAATCAAAACAAACGCATCTTGCCAGAGATACTGTGCCAAATTCAAGTGGGTATTTCTATTTAAGCTGAATTTGATCCCTTCATCGTTGCTGAGATAACGATTAAAAGTTGAGTCTACTGGCGGTAAAAATATATTCATTATAAAAAAATTAGGACTTACTTAAAGCAGGCTGCATCTCAAAATTATCTTGAAGCAGACTAATTACACGTTCCGCTCTATCGACAGCTAAAGCAGTTTTTCCTCCCTCAGTATAAACATTAGGTTTTTTTTTAACTTTTTCTAATGCCTCATGTGCCTTCGCTATTTTTTGTTCAACCAATAAGTCATCATCTTTATCCAATACACGCATAGTGAGCAAAAACGAGTCTAAGGCTCGATACTTCTCTCCTCCGGCCCTCCAATTTCTAAAAAATTGTTGTTCCAATAATCCGAGATAGGATTCGATAGGTGCTGCGATCATTTTTAATTGTGGTGTTTTAAAATTATCGCTGATACTTTGATTTTGGCTGGCAAGAATTAATTCCCGACATAAGTTTTCATCTGCCATTGTGCCATCAAATTGATCTTCAGAAGAAGAAATTAGTGGGGTCAAAAGACTAGAACCTATATGCAAACTCATCTCATAACACTGTCGTGATGCCCAAAAGGTCATTTCAACGAGGCGTACCAATAAAGTTGTCGTAGCCGTAGCCGAGACCATAGTAATTTTTTGCAAGGTACTGCCAAGACTCTGTAATTCTTTTGAATTGCTACTCTCCATATATTGTCCGCTCTTCAATAAAGCAAAATAAAGTGCGTAAACAGCAAATAGTTCTTCAGCAAAAACAAAGGTACCAAAACTGATGAAAACCATCGGTAAAAATGAAATTAACGCCCGTACGCCTTTGGGTTTTATCTTACCTACTTCATCAAAATAACCCGTAGATTGATCGAACAAACCCAAAAGGCCCACGTATAAATTACGTTCAGTAAATGTTCTGGAAGTATTTTTTAAGTGTTCTAACCATTTTTTAAGATCTTCTCGACTTGAAATGTCTTCAAATTTAAGCGGTTTAAAATCCTGAGGAGACATTAATTTCTCATAGCAGAGACTTAATGTTTTAAAACAAGCCCCATCGTTACGATTTTCAGATAAATTCTTTTCGAGCCATTTAGCTTCTGGACAGAATTTTGATATAAGATCCGGATGAAAAAACAAAGATAAATTTTTATAATTTTTTTTGATTTTTGCTTTTTCTGGGCCCTCTTTTAGCAATAATTTATTAATTAACTTAATAAAATCAGCATCCAGACGTAAAAGGGCCTCTTGATTCAAATCACTGATATAACATTTGTTTTCTTCATCAAAACTGGCATAAACACTAACCAGAGTTTTTAATTCAGTCTCTATAGTCATAACCTCTCCCTAGATTGGCTAGGATCGATACCGGTAAAAACTCAGTCAACTTCGAGATCTGGGATCCCGAGTTATCAAACAGTACAATCCATCTTTTTAAACCAATTTTTCCGTTTAAGATATTCTGTAAAAAAGCCAACAACCAACAGAGTAATATAAAATGCGCTCATCACATCACTCAAATAATGAAAACATAGCAAGACTCTAGATGCCACAACGAATAGCGCAATAACAAGTAAAACATAAAAATATCGAGAAAAGACTGTACCCAATCCCGCGGCCAAACTAATAACTGTCGTTGTATGTCCTGAAGGTAAAGACCAATAGTTTGAACTTAATTTAAACCAATAAAAACCAAATTCATTACTTGAAAATAATAACTCAGGACGAGCTCGGCTTAATGTAACTTTTAAAATCAAACACACTAAATTGGCTAAAAATACACAACCTAACAGATACCAAGATCGCGCTTCATATACAGCATTCACTTGAATATATCGGAAATACAATCCCGCAATAAGAAACAAAATGATATAAGCAACCCATTTTCCTAAAGCAGTCAGTAGTTCTAAAAATGGCAGCTTGGTTCCAAGAGCTAATTGATAAAAGTAAGTTGCCACAGCTTTATCTACAAAATGATAGGCCAAAATAACCAAAATTGCATAAATAATTATAACCCAGGGTTTTTTCATAAAATGAAATAACGTTTCAAATTGTGTCATCAATCAATCCTTATTTTATTATTCACGTAAATACCAAGGTATTGTAATAACAATCATGCGGGGATCGCGCTCTAAAAATAGCAAAGCACGTAATCCTGGCGCATGAATATTATGTAATAAGTACTCATACCATTTAGGTTCTACTAACTCAGGTATAATAAGAGCAATCAGTCTATTTTTCCTCTCTTTTCTCACCTTATTCACAAAATTTAATAATGGTTTATAAATACGGCGATAAGGTGATTTAATGATTTCCAGTTTAGGAATCCCCTTATCCGTCTTTCTGGCAGGTATTTCAATTTTTTCATGCCAAAGCTGCTGCAGGCGCTCCACATCATCATATCCTGCATCAATATAAACAGCCGTAATATCATCTGAGAGCAACATTCCAAATTGAATTGCTTTTTCTGCGATTAAATCCACACCATGAATTGGAATAATGACAACAGGAGGTTTTAGAGAAAGAGAATCTATTTTGATTGGATTTTCAATTTCCTGAGCAATTCGTTCGTAATGATGTTTAATCCGGTGCATTAATAAAGCAAGCACAGGGGCAAGAACAACAATTATCCAAGCACCTTGGATAAATTTTGTAACAATAATAATAAAAAGTGCAATGCCAGTAACTACAGCCCCCAATGCATTGATGACTAATTTGTATCGTACTTTTCGATTTTCCTGACGTAACCAATAGACTACCATCCCAGTCTGGGAAAAAAGAAAGGCACTAAAGGCACCCACAGCAAATAATGGAATCAGATTATTCGTAATTCCTTTAAAAGCAATCAGAATGATTCCAGAAAAAAAGGCCAAAATAATAATTCCGACAGAGAACACCAAACGTCTACCTCGCTCAGCAAAAAAATGAGGTAAATAATTATCCTCAGCAAGGAAGCGACATACCCTCGGAAAAGCTGAAAAACTGGTTTGCGCTGAATAGGCAAGAACAGTAAAAATACTGGCAATCGAAATATAGTAAAAAACACCCTTACCTGTAGACGCTTCAACGAGTTGGGACAGTATGGTTCGATACCCAGGTTTATTCTGATCCATGGCTACAATATGATAAGCTGGGCAAAGATAGCCAATGAAGATTAAAAATAGAGCGAGCGTGCCAACAATTAGAGTCAATGTCCATTGTGCATTTCGAATAGTCGGTTTACGAAACAACGGCACTGCATTACTGACTGCTTCTACTCCTGTCATCGCGGTTAAACCATTAGCGAAAGCAGTTAGCAACATCCACAAGGTTAATGTTTCAGTCAAGTTTGTTTGATTTTGTGTTAAGTCTTGTAGAGGTTGTGGATGTCCGCCATGAGTCCAAACATCGACTAATCCTACAAACAGCGCTATTAACATACACAATATAAAAACAAATACTGGAACAACTAAAAGTCTTCCCGTTTCACGGATTCCACGTAAATTGATTACCGTAAGCATGAGTAAAATGACAAGACACAATGTAAGTGTATAAGGTTGCAAAGCAGGAATTGCCGAAACTATGGCACCAACGCCCGCTGATATACCGACGGTAACATTTAATAAATAATCAAGTATTAAGGAAATCGCAGCTCCAACACCATATTTTTTACCTAAATTGTCACTGGCAACAATGTAAGCCCCTCCTCCTTGGGGATATGCCGCTGTTGTTTGTAAATATGAAAAATACAAAGACATAAGCACAAGAACGACTAATAGGCAAATAGTAAAAAAATGCTGCAACCCGATTACCCCTGCCGGCAATAGAACGGCTAACGCTGCTTCGGGACCATAAGCTGTTGAAGACAATGCATCTAATCCGAGGGCTGGAACCCCTGTGAATACCGACAGCTCTTGCCTTTTCCTGGATCTTAAAGAGAGCGGTTTTCCTAAGATTTTATCAATTATTGACATGTCCCTATAGCCACAGAATTTTTCATCTATTGTAGCTATTCAATAAAACTTAATAAAGATCTCTTCCACCGAGTAATCCGCGAAGATTTGTTGATAAAAGTAAAAAATATGAACCCTTTGATTTGTTGACAATAAGATCAAAAAGAACAACAATTCGACTTCAAATTTTAATTTGGGAAATAGATTATTATGGATTTAACAAAGCGGTCCATTGGCTCAATCAAAGGGTTAATTTTTACATTATTAGTCATCCAGAGTGCTTTTGCTGAGGATATTACGGTTGTTGGAACATTACAGCAGACTATAAAACAAGGGAACGCAAGTGTGTTGCAAGATGCTCCTGTAAAAGATGAAAAAATCATTCAATTACTGCACGTGCAGTTATCAGACGAAGCCAAAAATCTTCTGAGCAACAATGCTAAAAATGCTTTGGAACATACGCATCAATTTGCCTATACCTCATCCAATAGCTCACCGATGCCCAATAATATTAAACTGGGTATGAATAATGTGCCTGTATTGGATCAAGGAATACATGGAACCTGTGTGACATTTGCAGTAACTGCCGCACTTGATGCCACGATGAACAAAGGTGATTATATTAGCCAATTGTGTAACTTACAGTTAGGCAGTTATTTGGAAAGCTACGGTTACGGTCCAAGTGGCTGGGATGGAAGTTATGCAAATTACGTGATAGCCCAAATGGAATATTATGGAATCGTTAATAAGGTCAAACAACTAAAATTTGGTTGCGGCGGCCTAACCCAATATCCCACATACTCAGAACATGATCCTGAGTCTTTTATGGCACCTGAAAAATTTAGTTCACTCAGTGAACCTATTTTGGGGAAAGAGGTTAATTGGTCTGATCTATACCAAAGAAATGCTCCTGAGAAAAATTTAAACAGTGTCAAACAGGCGCTGAATGCTGGTGATAGATTGGCTTTTGCAGTACTTCTTCCACGTACTGATTTAGGGTTTGTTGGAGCAGTTGCTAAATATAAGACCTGGATCTACAAAGATACATGGGTATTAACTCCAGAAATTTTAGCAGGTGTCGACACAGTAGAATCGGCTCATGAAATGGTCATTACCGGGTATGATGATGATGCGGTTGCAGTTGATAATAACGGAGTAAAGCATAAAGGATTATTGTTCTTACGCAACTCATGGGGAACCTCGGTAGGAGATTATGGCGAATTCTATATGTCTTATGATTATTTTAAATTATTAGCTTATGATATAACCCGATTTTCTCGAGCTTCGATATAGCCGAGAAACAATGAAAAAATTTTCAAATGTCGTCTGGGTGAAGAACCACTGACCTTAAGTTAGAGAAAATCACCCGCCGTCTCGGGGCTTAAGATTAAAAATCTAAACTTAATGGCAGTACGCTTTACCCAGGCTATAGTTGCAGACGATAAAACTCAATCGCATTAGTTAATAAAATTTTTTTTGCCATGCGCTCATCAAATGCATCCAAAATAAGGGTAATGTCTTCTTTTTTAAAAGGCTGTGGCGCACGTGTTGAGGGAAGATCAGTACCAAACATCAAAGCGTCAGGATTAATCGAAGCAATCATTTTTAAAATTTTAGCCACATCAAAATCAACTCGCCCAAATCCAGATGCTTTGACTTTGACGCCTTGCTCTACAAGGCTAAATAATTCAGAAAGTCCTCTTTTGGACAGCCCTATATGGTCAATACTCAGAACAGGTAAACGAAGTAAGAGATCGGTTAATCCAGTAAGCTCTGTAGAATCGACATATAATTCAACATGCCAGTGAGCGATCTCATAAACTCGATGCGCCATGTCCTTTAAATGTTCGATTGTTTCTGAACCACCACGTTTTAGATTAAATCGTATACCGCGAATCCCTTGTTCATTTAATTCAATAATTTGTTCATCGCTTACTGACGCAGGTAATTGGGTCACTCCAACAAAATTTGGACCTAAGGTTTGCAAAGCATGAACGAGATAGGTTTGGTCAAACGCTTGAAAAGAACCAGATACAACAGCCCCTCCAACAATATGCAACGGGTTTGCAATTTCAAGGTAATCAGTAACAGTAAATGCATTAGGTAGATAGGAGTGGTTAGCAACCAGGGGAAAACGATAATCGATAATATGGAAATGTGCATCAAATACGTTAATCATTGATGTTCTATTTTGGGAATGAACTTTATTTTAGTTTAAACTTTTGTACGTAATAGTCTAGATGCTTTGTAGCTCGGAGCGAACTCATCACCAGATCCTCGCTTCCACAATGCCACAACCGCACTACGCAAAACGTTTAACAAACACCTCTTCTGCAACAGGAACCTGCACTGGCAATTGAGTTTTCGCATTTTCAGCAAAGAATCGGTGGTTTTTCGCATCGGAGTTCATCGAGGTCAAGGTATCCTCTTTGAAGGATTCAATCAAACTCGGAGTATCCCTATATCCACCCAAACAATATTTATCCCATTGACCATCCAGTTCCATTTCAATAAAACAATGATCCGGGTTGCCTACAATAGAAACAGGAACTTCAGGATACAAACGTTGCATTTCCTCTTTAAAGGCAATAGCTCTTAAACGACAACTTCCAACAGCCAATCCTCTGGCCTCATCAAGATATTCATTGCCATTATGAACTTTGGCATTTCTTAATTTTCCATGATCTTTGCCAAACTTAAGGTACTTCATTAATAAGCGATGTATCTCTTGATGCTCTGGATGAGCGGTTAATGTATTAAAAACAGGATGTGCTCGATACTGCTTGGGCATCCGTAACAAAAAATTGATTTTGGCTTCCCTAGGCTCTGTAGTTGGTTTCAGTAAGCGAATGTAGTGCAAACGATTTTCTTTAGAGTACTTTATTTCAAAATCATCTCTTTTTAATCCGTTAATGGCAATATCTAACAAGGTTTCAGCAGGATGCACAGAAGGAAATGGCTGCCAATCAGAAGTCAAACTTAATCTTTTTTTTCCTTTTAAGAGAACCAGATTTGCTTCATCCTTCCTTTTTTTGATGAGTTCTTCACTTAATCCCTCGGGGTGAAACTCATAGTCACAATCAGCCAGGTTTTCAGTGGCATTCATTCCTACTAATTCATAATATTGGAATGGAGAGGATGGGTTTTCGTTAATCACCAAATCGGAATAGACCTCATCACGATAATACTTAGTGGAAGGTGTAAAAGTCAGTAAATCAACGGGTTTAAATATTGGCTTTCTATATCGTGGTTGCGTCACAAAAGCCTTAGTATCAACACCACTTTGATATGTTTTATGCTTTATATCGTTTAATGTTGCAATTCGCTTTTTCAGTTCTTGCAATTTAAGTTGTTCATTTTCATCCTGAGTATTGGCGATTTCAATATCAATGAGTGCAAGCTTCGTTTGATTCAAATGATACTCATCCTGTTTCGAAGAAAATATTGACGCGACATTAAGATGAGCTTCAATGGATTGATGATCATCTGCTAGTTTTTGACAAACTTTATAATCAAGAAAGTGGACTTGAGCAGTATTCAGCTGCTGATACTCTGCTTGCTTAAGCACGGCAGCTCGTGTTGCCGGTTTTAATTTAGAAGCCAGCAAGTCATCAAAATCCTCTCCATTAATCGCACTTTTTAAGGACTCTTTGTTCATTTTGACTAATTGGCCATTTTCCCAGGTATATAAAGCATGTCCTTTAGCAATTAATTGGTTCATATACTGTAGCAACTGTGCACGCTTATCTGTTGGCCAGCTGGCAAAAGACCAATCAGAAAAAATATAAATCTGACCTGTAGGCAATGGTTCTTGCACTACCTCTTCTGGAATTTCTTCTTGCGATATGATTGAAGGATGCGTTTTTAGCTTCTCTACTGCCTCCCGGATATCTCCATCAAAAATACCCTGAGTACGCAAAAATGCCCGTACATTGGAATAAGCAGTTGATGGAAACCATTCCCCCAGGAGGCCTGTCTTTTTTTGCAGGGTAGGTAGTACCGTTGCAATAAGCTCTAGAGCAATATCAACCTGTAACTCAACACAATAAGCCTGATATTTGGGATTACGAAAAGGCAACAGAAGGGTTTTCAAATCACTCGCTTTTTCTCTATCCGTCTGATTGATCCACCATTTGGATTCAATGCGCTGAATTTCCTTATCTACCGTTGCGAGTAAGGTGCTCATCAATTTTTTGCCTGATACAGGTAAAATTTGTAATTTAAATGGGGGGATAAATTGTTCTTGTGCTGCAATCATCTCTTCAAGATCATCGAACTGATCCTGTGATTCTTTTTCAGGTCGCGTTTTACTTTTTGTTGCTTCACGAAGACCTGCTTCCAAAGTTTTTGGTAAAACATATCTTCCTCGGTGTACAAGATCGGGATTAACCTGGTTTAAAACTTGCATTACGTTACTTGAACAAAAGGTTGCATCCGAAGGAGCAAGGTGTTCTCTGTCTTGTTGATCCTGCTTATTTGACCATTGAAACAACGATTTGAGCACGGCCCAGAAACTGGTACGGCTTTTTCCTTGCTCATGAAATCGTTTGGTCACTTCAACTTGTTGCTGATAAGCACTTAGAAATTGTTGCCGTTGTTTCGTGTCAGTATGCTTAAATACTAAAAGACTTGAATTCACCACTGGAAGAATTTCTGCTTGTCCTGAGGCTCGCCAGAATACTAGCACTAACTGAATCAGTCTCTCTTTATTCTCTTTGGATGCAGCAAGGAATTGTTCAATTAATTGTTCAGGATCCTCACTTCCAGTCATCTTAGCAGCCAATTTCCTCATCCACATAGTACCGCGTGAAAGGGCTTCCTTTATTTGGATTGAGGTGAATTCTTTATCACAATACTTTAGAAGGAGTGTGGTTAATTCCTCTATGGTTTTTTCTTGAAGTTTTGCACTAAAAGTTTCAGTGGTTACAGATAGCTGTCGTTCGTAATTATGACAAATGACACCATATTTATTTTTACCGGTACAAACAAATACTGTAACTACTTCTCTATGTCCATGTTTGTTGCCCGGGGTCGTTAGTGATTGAGCGGCCTGTTTAAAGCGTATAAAAGGTTTACTGCTGTTTGAGACCACAAACACAATATCGCCTGGCTCAATAGCGCAATCCTGCATCACTAACATGACCGCTCTCCTAAGATTTAATTATCAGTGATAGTGATGATGAGAGCCATAACCCGGAGTTGATACTATTACTTCAGATCGATGGTGATGATGGTGGTGGTGTTGACCCTCTTCACAGGTGGCGCTGGTTATGATCAATGACGAGAGAATCGCGAGTAAGTCATCATCGCCGGCCTGCTCTAATCCTTTGCTAATTTCCTCGATTTTACTCGGTTCAAAATCCAGCTCTTTGAGTCGAGATGCTAAATCTCCTGGTTTAGAAAAAGTATGGATACCCACTTCCGCTGCATGTGCTCTGAGTAAAGGTAAATATGCCTCTTTTTTAGCTTGTAAATCTGATGAGCTTGGTGATGTTCCTTTAATCATATTATATCTTTTCACAACGTCATCAATATATTGAATTGCATCCTCATTGCCTTTCAGTTGGCCCTCATTACTTTTTTGAATTAAGCCTTCATATCGAGCTTGAAAATCATATTTGTTACCTAAGGCATTTTTCACTTCCGGCGTTAATTTTTTTAATGTTGGCATTTTGTCTCCTAGACTAGTTAAATTTCGGACAGAATATTATCACGGGCAGATCAAGCAATCAACTTTCTGACTTCAATTTAATCAGTAACTTAAGGAAAATATTTTGATGCATGCAAATTCGAAAATTGATTTAAAAATGAGGTATATAAGCTAAGATGAATATTTTGATATCTTTCCATACTTGTTATTGAAAGCCACTATTCGATAGAATCAGAATATCTTTATTACAGGTTTTTTTTAATGATAGAATTTACTTTGATCCAAAAAATATGTATTTGGGCTCTTCCCATTTTACTCGCCATCACCCTGCATGAAGCGGCTCATGCTTATGTCGCCTATCGTTGTGGCGACACAACTGCAAAAATGTTTGGTCGTTTAAGTTTAAATCCTCTTCGACATATTGATCCAATAGGCACAGTATTTATACCTTTATTGGTTGGTATTTTAACTCAATTTAACTTTGTAATTGGTTACGCAAAACCTGTCCCCATTAATTGGAACCAATTTCGTCATCCTCGGCGAGATATGATCCTGGTAACACTTGCCGGACCTTTTTCAAACATTTTAATGGCTTTTTTATGGGCTGCCTGTGATAAAATTGCTCTAATCTTAAACCCCAACACCTCGATGGCGGTACTCTTTCTTTATGCTACTGCACAAGCTGGAGTATTCATTAATTTGATTTTAGCTGCATTAAATATTCTCCCTATCCCACCACTTGATGGCAGTCGAGTAGTCATGAGTCTTTTACCTCCCAGACAAGCTATTGCCTATGCAAAAATTGAACCTTACGGTTTTTTTATCTTAATCCTTTTAGTATTTACTGGGGTTCTTGGTATGATATTGACTCCACTGATTAATCTGGGACTAATCACCCTAAGTGCCATTTTTCAAATATGAATGGATAGTAGACAAAATGATATAGAAGCAGTGTGGTAATACTCATATCCCTACACACTGTTTTTGCAGCTAACGGATAAAAAAAGAAGAGGTACGTTTTTTGATGCGGAGTAAGCAATGACTATAAATATTCTTGCTGATGCCTCTCTTCCGGGGTTGGAGCGAGCTTTTCCCAAACCCTTTCATTTAACGAAATATCATCATCCTGAGGAAGTGAATCAATTACTTGCTGGGAAAGATGTGCTCTTATGCCGTGCTACGCTAAAAGTAAATCAGTCGTTATTAAAAAATCATTCGGTGCGTTATGTTGCTACAGCGAGCAGCGGTACCGATCATCTCGATCATCTTTGGCTTAATTCCCAAAACATTCAAATAATCGATGCTAAAGGCTCTAATGCACGAGCGGTTGCTGATTATGTTGTTGCCTGTCTTGCCGTATTAAAACAACAACATCTTATACATGGAAATACTGCCGGTATTATTGGTCTTGGAAAGGTAGGTTCTCAGGTGGCTGCTCGTTTTCAGGCAGCTGGTTTTCGAATTCTCAGCTATGATCCACCTAAAGCTGCACGTGAGCACTTTCATAGTTGCAGTTTAGAAGAATTATATCAGGCTGACCTCTTATGCATCCATGCAGAATTACACCATAATCCACCCTATCCAAGTGCCAATTTAATTAATCTGGATTTTTTTAACCACTTAAAACCAGGCTGCATCATTATCAATGCGGCACGTGGTGGAATTGTCAATGAAGAAGATCTCCTTCGCGCCTCACAACCACTTATTTATTGTACTGATGTATACCTCAATGAGCCTGAGATAGACAAACGCATTATTGATAAAGCCACCATTTGTACACCTCATATCGCAGGCCACAGTCTCGAAGCAAAATATGCTGCGGTTTCTATGGTCAGCTCAACATTACATAAAATAGCAGGACTACCTCTTCCACAATTTGCAGCACCTGAGTTACCTCAGAGCTTAAATTTGGAAAAAAATGAACTCTGGTACGAATCGATATTGACTATTTACAACCCTCTTAAAGAAACATTTTTCTTAAAACAGGCTTTAGATCAAAAAAGCGCCTTCTTAAATTTGCGGAAACAGCATCAAATGCGTCATGATTTTTCTCGGTATCCTATACCATCGATTATGGACAATGAAACCAAGTTATTGCTTGGAAAGTGAAAAATAAGGCAATAAATATCACTAATTAGTGACTTCATAGGTACGGATAAATCTAAAAATTGTCCATTGTAAATTATGAAATCAAATGATACTCTTTTTGCGATTTTTAAAAAAAACAAAGGAGTATGTGTTATGTCTTTAGGAGTAAAATTATCTACTTTTGCAGCAGCATTAGTTCTGGCTGGGTCTGCTTTTGCAATTGATGCAAGTTGTCCTGATCTGAGTGCTCTTCAGGCAGAAGGAATCTCCATGGCTGAGCAAATTGGTAATGACTATTACATCGGTTATTCAATGAGTAACTTCGGTTCATCTGCTGAATGGGGTTTTGCTATTGGACCAGTACAAGCTGATGCAGATGAAGATGCTGTAGATGCTTCAAATCAAATTCTAAATAATATGACTACTCCTGGATTTCCTTTGGAACTCGATGAAAATGTATTAGTTTGTTTATATGATACAGGCAATCCTTATGTTTATTCTATTGCTGTTAGAGGTTATGCAATTAGTCCAATGAAGTTAAAGCAATACTTGTTAAAAGCCCACAAGTAAAATCACCAACGCGGTACCTCTCCAGGTTCGATAGGTGAATTGAACCTGGAGTAAATTGGAATAATTGGATTTAATAAGGAGTAAACTATGTCTTTAAGAGCAAAATTAACCACTTTAGCAGCTGCTTTAGTTCTTACCGGATCTGCTTTTGCAGAGGAAGCAGTTTGCCCTAAACTCAATGAGATTCAGTCAGTAGGAATCGAAATGGCTTCCCAACTGGCTTATAATTATTTTATTGGTTATTCAATCAATAACTACAACACCTCTTCAAGCTGGGGATTTGCTATTGGCCCTGTAGAAGCAGAATCTGAAGAAGAAACCATCGAGATAACTAACGACATTTTAGACCAGTTGACTGCGCAAGGAATTCCCGAGCATGGTAAAAACGGTGAGTTAGTGTGCTTCTACGAAACAGGTGATCCCAATCTTTTTGCAATCGCAATTAAAGACTATGTAGATATGTCACCAATGAAGTTTAAGCAATACATCCACAAACACTAAGAAAACTTAGGCTGGGCTGTTAAGCCCAGCGCTGGTGAGTTAATTTTTAATTAATCCGACAATGTTAAATTCTGGGCTTTACAATCTACGGTTTCTATAGTACCCATTTAGGTTTTTATATTTATTTTTGGATTAATCTTTTCACTACATCCTGATCCGAAAAAGTATGTTTTACCTTACCAATTTGCTGATAAGCCTCATGCCCTTTCCCTGCAATCAAAATGACATCATGCTCATCTGCCTCATTTAAGGCATATGCAATTGCTTCTTCACGATTAAGGAGTTGAATGACATTTGATGGGTTTGAAATTCCATCTGCTATCTCATTGACTATTACTTGTGGATCTTCTGTGCGCGGATTATCACTGGTAATTACAATTTGATCTGCAAGTTTACTCGCAACCCTGCCCATCACAGGTCTTTTAGTTTTATCCCGATCTCCCCCGCAGCCAAATACAACCCACAAACGTCCTTTTTTTAATTGATTTAAGGTAGTTAAAGCATTCTCCAAAGCATCTGGAGTATGTGCGTAATCCACAAGGACATAAGGTGCATTCGCAACAATTTCCATGCGGCCTGGAGCAGCTTTTAATTGCGCCATGACGTCAATTATTTGTTTAGGTGCATAATCAGAAGCTAATAAGCTGCTCCATATGGCTAAACTATTATATATATTAAATTGTCCTAGAGCTTTTATCCTTAATTGATGCTGTCCCCAAGGAGAATGCACTTCAATTTCAGTACCATTAATATCCATAGACCAATTTACCGCTTTTACATCACAATCGTGTTGAATTCCATAGGTCAACTTTTTAACATGTGGCCTGAGCGCCGCTGCCATTCTTTGTTGATAGGCATCATCTTGATTAATTATCGCCCATTGCAATGACTCTCTAGCAAATAACAGTGCTTTTGCCATTGCATAATTTTCCATGTTGAGATGAAAGTCCAAATGATCCAGGGTTAGATTGGTAAATACAGCCTGTTTAAACTCAACAGCATCGACACGATGTTGTGCCAACGCATGAGAAGACACTTCCATACAAACCTGTCTTATACCTTGATTTTTGTATTGGTTTAATAATTTTTGCAAACAAAGGGAGTCCGGTGTTGTGTTATCCAAAAGTTGAAGTTTATTTACATTACCTTGACCAATAGTGCCAATATATGCAGCTCCCTGCCCCAGTAAATGATGGGCCTGAGCTAATTGATAAGCAATCGTTGTTTTACCATTAGTTCCGGTTACGCCAGTTATTGACAGAAAACGACCCGGATCCTCATAAAACAGTTTTGCAATTATTGCGAGTTGTGTCGCTAATTCAGGAACAGGAATACATGGGATTGTCTCAGGTAAAACGCAACCCGCGGGAAAATGAGCAGGATCATAGGCAATCGCAACTGCACCTGCTGACACGGCTTTATCTATAAATAATCGACCATCAGCGGCTGCCCCAGGATAAGCAATAAATAAATCACCTGGCTGGATGCGACGGCTGTCATTTTCAAGACCAGTAATAGTACAATCCGATTTTATATGAGGCATCCATGGTTTTAATAATTGTGAAAGTTTCATCACTATTCCTAATTGTTCTAAAGTAGCCTACATTACAATCTTATCCCAAGATCAAATCACCCAACCAACTCATCAGTAGGTATATTAAATAATCGCAAGGCTCCCGACATGACTTTAGCAAACAAAGGAGCGGCAACTGCTGCAGCATAATAACCCTTACGAGAAGGTTCATGAATGATTACAACGACAACAAATTTGGGTTTTGAAACTGGAGCAATACCTATAAAACTCGCAGTATATCTTCTATCTTTGTAACCATCTTTTCCTGCTACACGCGCTGTTCCTGTTTTACCTGCTACTCGATAACCTGGTACCCTTGCTGCTCTCCCGGTACCATCTTTACCCAAAACAGCTTCCATCATGGAAAGAACCTGATGCGCTGTCTCTGGTTTCATTACCTGGATACCTGGAGTCGGTGGATCATTATGCAGTAACGTGACAGGAATCAATTTCCCTTGATTTGCAAAAACCATATTGGCTTTCGCGAGCTGCAAAGCAGTAACCGACAAACCATAACCAAAACTCAAAGTAGCTAATACAAAAGGATTCGCATCTTTGACACTAACAATGCCCCCTTCACTTTCGCCTGGATAAGTACTTTCAGTTCTTTGTCCAAAACCACAACGTTGCAACAAGCCAATTAATTGTTCTGGGGGACTTGCTAAAACCATTTTCGTTACCCCAACGTTACTCGAGTGCTGCAAAATACCCGTTACATCCAGAACACCATAATTATGGATATCTCGAACGGTGTGACCATGAACAATCATCCAACTGGGATTCGTGTCAATAATTGTTGTTGGTGAAAACAAACCGGTTTCCAAAGCACTGGCAATACTAAACGTCTTAATCACTGATCCAGGTTCAAATGTATCAGTGACTGCTCTGTTCCTATAAGTATCTTTATCGTAACGTCCACGTGAATTAGGGTTATAAGAAGGAACATTAGCCATCGCTAAAATCTCACCGTTTTCTGTATCAACAACGACTACAGAACCGGATTTTGCGGCAAACTCTTCAACTGTTTTGTTTAATTCACTGTACGCTAAATATTGTAATCGTCGATCAATACTTAAAGCCATATCACGTCCAGGACGTGGTTCTTTGATGACCCCTAACTCTTCGATAATTCGGCCTAAGCGATCTTTAATGACTCTTTTTTTTCCAACAACACCTTTCAACCAATCTTGATATGCAAGCTCTATTCCCTCTAAACCTTGATCATCCACATTAGTGAATCCAATCAATTGAGAGATGCTATCTGAGTCAGGATAATAACGTTTGAATTCTTTCTGAAAATTAACACCAGGGATTTTTAATGTCTTTATTTTTTTAGCTAAAGGAGGCGGTAATTGCCTTTGTAAGTAGAGAAATTCTAATTCTTTATTTTCTGCATCTACTATTTTTTTGCTTAATTGTTTGGGAGTCAAATTCAAGTATTCAGCCAAAGACATAAATTGTTCTTTGTCAGGTGAAAATTCTTTAGGATTAACCCAGACAGATTCCACCGGTGTACTAATTGCCAATGGAGTACCATTCCTATCCATGATCATTCCTCTATGGGCAGGAATATCTACAACACGTAAGCTACGCGCATTACCTTGACCTTGTAGAAATTGTCGATGAAGTACCGTTAAATCAACCATACGCCAAATCAAAACGAGCAAAAGCAGAGAAAAAAAGGAAGATACTACAATCAGTCTATTTAAATGAGTTGAGTTTTTCATGGATATTTATCCATCTGTAGCCTAGGTAAATTAACCGCATCTTCATTAAGTTAAATGAAATCCCGCCCTCCCCATGGAGAGAGATAAAGCTGGAGATTGCCACCATACTCCCCTCATCGCCCTGACAGGCACCTTCTCCCAGGAAGGGAGAAGGGAAATTTCCATTAACTCGATGAAGTGCAGTCCCAAACCCCAGGTTTTATTGCACTAAAATTCCCGGATTACGCCCAGGCTACGTTATTCAAACTAAAAGCCAATGGTACTCGTTTAAAACAAAAACTTCTACTGCTGGGCTTGTAACCAGTAAGTATTTTTAGCGGTTGGTAAAACCATTTGTAATTTTTCGGTAGCCAATTCCTCTACTCGTGCGGGGGTAGCCAGGCTGGCCTGTTCGAGAAGCAACTGTCCCCATTGCAACTGCAAATAGTGTGTTAATTGTTCCTGTTGCTCCACTTTGTTTAAAGTCACTCGATATGAATTGGTACTGTATACCACCGCCAAAGCACTCACTAATACAGCAATTAATAATATAATCAGCATGTATAATGATTTCGACATTTGCATATCTGCCAGTTGACCATTAAATAAAGTCCCTTGATTGATTACTCTCGCTGCAGCATTCATGCTAATTTCTCCCCTATTCTCAATACAGCACTTCGAGCCCTGACGTTCTCTTTTACTTCACTTTCTTGTGGCATAATCGCCTTACCTATTCTTTTAAAATTTGTAATTAATTCTTCATGACGGATAGGTACTTCCGGAGGTGGTTTTTCCCCTTGTTCTTTATCACGCATAAATTGTTTCACGATGCGATCTTCAAGAGAATGAAAGCTAATCACTGCCAATCTACCTTTGGGTGCCAAAACATTGATGCATTGCTCCAAACAACTCTTTAAATCGTTTAGCTCTTGATTGATATGAATTCGTATCGCCTGGAACACACGAGTTGCGGGATGCTTGTGCTTTTCCCATTTTGGATTTGCTTCCTTCACAATTTCCGCTAATTGCAAGGTTGTAGAAATGGGAGCAATACTTCGAGCAGCCACAATCGCCTTTGCAATACGGCCTGCAAAACGCTCTTCTCCGTATAACCTGAACACCGAAGCCATTTCTTCTGCTTCTGCCTCATTAACAAATCGAGCAGCACTCATAGGTTGAGATAGGTCCATGCGCATATCTAATGGCCCTTGCTGCATAAAGCTGAAACCTCTTTCAGGATTATCCAGCTGCGGTGACGACACCCCTAGGTCCAACAAAATGCCATCCACTTTTCCCAACACGTCTGCTTCGCGAGCAAATTCCTCAATTCGTGCAAATGAGCCTTGGAATATATGGAACCTTTTATCTTGACCCAAATGATCTGTGGCATACGCAATTGCATCTATGTCTTTATCTATGGCATACAAACGACCTTCGTCATTTAAATGACGTAAAATTTCTCTACTATGGCCACCTCGACCAAACGTACCATCAAAATAGATGCCACTACTTTTAATGGCCAAGCCTTTTATTGACTCATGAAGTAATACTGATTGATGCATTGCCATTTAATTGTTTCCATTACAAAGAAAACGTTTTCATTTCATCAGGTAACCCACCAGTTCCAGAGCTTTCCTCAGCCAACCACTGTTCACGCCGGGTTTCCCAAAGATCCTTATTCCATACTTCAAATTTATTTCCTTGGCCTATCATCACTACATCTTTTTCCAACTGCGCATAAGTTCTTAAAACTGTAGGTAACAACACCCTTCCATTTGCATCAAGCTCAACATCAGTCGCATGACCAATCAATAGACGCTGAATTCGTCGTGCTGCTGCATTAAAACTGGGTAATTTCTGCAAATTATTTTCAATTATTTGCCATTGACTCGCCGTGTAGAGCAGCAAACATGTTTCCTCGGTGTCGATAGTCACCACCAAAGGCGTTTTTTCTTCAGCACCCAACGCGGAACGATAACGCGTAGGGATAGCTAAGCGCCCTTTAGTATCAATGGTGATGGCATTTATTCCACGAAACATGGCTTTCATTTATGCGGAAGTTTTTTTCCCTCCACAATTCTCCACTTTTTTATTATTTTACCCCACTTTTATACACTATAGAAACACATTTCTCCATGCGTCAAGATAAAAACCCACTTTTTAATTAATTTATTTGGGAATTATAAAATAGATGAACAAAAACAGGGCGTTGTATGGAATTTTTGATCAAAAGCAGTGGTATTAAGGTACAGCTGAGACGACGGGATTGAATACACTTTTATAGTTTCTGTTATTGATTTATTTAAACCAAATGTCTCTGGACAAAAGTAAAGACAAACCGCAAAGATTCAACAAAATTCATTGAACAAGCACTAATGATCTAGGTGAGTTAAATGTAATCATAACAGGTAATTTATATACAAAATCAATAGAGAATAAGATTTAATAAGATAAAGATTTTAAAAAACTACTTTTTGAAGCCGGAGCAAAAAAGTGAGTCAAAACGAAAATCTAACACAAGTTCAACTCCTAACAAAAAAACTCGAAACAATATGGGAATCCCTTGCTGAATGTAACCCATATCAAAACTCTTCAGAGATGGAGCGTGTTAATGAGCGAATTGGCATCGGCCATGTTCCCTATCAAATTACCCAGAAAACTAAGTGGGAAGACAAAATACAGTTATACGAAGTAGTTTTACTCGAATTTAACCAATTAAAAAAACAGTTCACCGAAGCGGTAACAAAGTTATTGCAAGTAGATAATAAGGTACATTCGAGAGAGCAGTAAAAAACTATTATCAAGCTCTAGAAACTCTTAAAGACTGTCAAGAACTATTGGCTTCTGATTTAGCTTCCGCTGGTCGATTTCTTGGAGGGCAATTTCAGGAACAAATTAAGTATTTAAATGAGCAATATAAGTTTTTGGAACAGGAAATAGACTCCTATAAAACTGAAATTTGTTCGCTGTTTGAAAAAAAGATTATAAATTCCCTTGGCAAGCATAATGAAATCTCGATTAAATCTATTGCTTCTTTATATGAAGATGCATACACACAATCTTGGGGTGATTGGGCATGGATAAAAAAACTTTTTCGAAACAGCGACAGAGCTCAAGAAATTAAATTTTTAAATCGACTGTCAGAGCACAAGGACTGTGATGAGCTGATTCGAGTTCAAGCTGCTGCCCTCGTTCATAATAAAATTCTTGATTCAGAATTATTTGGTAGAAGAAGTCAGCTTGGCAAATTATTAGGAAAATTTTTAGAAGGAAAAGCCCCCCCTGAAGGTGAGCATGGCAATTTAGCTAAATTTCTTGAGCTGCATGAAGACATTAAAGAAAGTATGCCGGAGAGTTTAAAACTATATTTTAAAGTAAACCAACAAGAATACCGTGCTAACACAGTTTATAAATCTTCATTTTAATAATTAATCCAGCTTCTCAGGTGGTCCCTTAGGATAATTTGCTAAATTATGAGTTCAAATTAAATGGTAATTGCTGCACGGTTATTTTTTAGTGACCTAATTAGGGTAAGTCCCCTTAATTAATTGTTCATCAACGCAGCTAATCTTATGCCTTGCAGAACCAAATCAGGAACGAGATGATCATACAACTCTTGTTTTTCAAATAAAGAAGCAAATCCCCCCGTAGCTAATACCAGAGCTTTTTCTTTCCCAAAGGCTTCCTGTTTCAGACGTTGAATCAATTCTCGGCATGCACCAATCGCACCGTAAAACACACCAGACTGAATACTCTCTATCGTTGAACGCCCAACTGCATTTTCAATTTTTATTATTTCCACGGCAGGGAGCTTTGCTGTATTTTTTGATAAAGCGTCTACTGAAAGTCTAACCCCTGGCAAAATAGCCCCTCCCATATATGCTTTTTGCGCAGAAATGACACAAAAGGTAGTTGCGGTACCAAAATCAATCACAATCACGTTTTGATTTGGATAGGTATGTGTCGCAGCAATTGCATTAGCAATTCGGTCAGCTCCCACTTCTATAGGGTTACGATATTTGATATTCAGCCCTGTTTTAACCCCTGCTTGTAACAAAAAGGGCTCTAAAGAAAAATATTTAACACATGCCGCGCGTAGTGAATAATCAACTTGAGGAACTACAGAACAGATACCAATTTGTTTAATGGCTTCAGGCGAGCAATTATTCTCCCTTAATACACTTTTTAAAAAAATTCCCAGTTCATCTGATGTAGTTACTTTAGACGTATGGCGAAAACGAAGCTTTATTTCTTCTCCATCAAAGACGCCACCATAGATATGAGAATTTCCAACATCAATACAAAGAATCATAATGCCACATGTCTGTTTTTAAAAAATAGGATAGTAAATTGTGATTCTCTGATTAGCAAGGTGTTATTTGAAAAAACGACTACTAGGTCTGTTTACACATCGTCATCTTGCCAATCCCGAATGCAACGAGGGTCTGCTCGTTTTAGTGCTATGTTACTTGGAGATCCCTTGTTGCACTTGAGATGATGGGAGTAACTAAAAATGAAAGGAAGTAGAATCATAAGCAGATCCAATAAAAAAAGCCCTGCTTATGCAGGGCAGTTGTGGAGATTGATATGTTTTTATTAACGTTAATTTGACACAAGCTGAAAACGCTTTCTGCTGTCAAACGGATTAGTATGGTTTAACAATCACTGTAGTACCAATATCAGCGAAATCCTCGTTTAACCATTTTGCTGCGCTAGGTAAAACCCGGATACAACCATGGCTTGCGTTGTAGTTGGGTACTTCATATGCTGCATGGATGGAGTAACCACCATGGAAATGCATACAATAAGGCATTCTTGCGCCACCATGTGTTTCCAAGGGATAAATACTGGAAGTACAATCTTCCCCTTTTTTAGAATAAATACTATATGTTCCGGTGACAGTACGGCATGGTTTACCTGCATCTTCGCAGAAATCTTTACCCCCGGAAGCACTACCTGTATTAACCCTGTTACCATCTCTATCGTAAGCTGCCCAGGCAGTGGCTTTAGGATCAAATACGATCACCTTTTTCCCAGTTGCAGGTCTTTTCATAGGAAAATAATTAGCCCCTTTATGGTCAGAGTGCATGCTCATTGTGTAATGCGTATAACCCGCATCATCAACTATAGGCACTGATCTATCCATGGAAGCACAGGATGTAGCTAAAGCACATACTGGAACTAACACTAGATATTTTTTCACTTTATTTCTCCCTCTTTTTTTCTTCTTTATCGGGAGATTTAAAAATAGGTTTAGGGTTTTTTATAAATTTTTTTTACATTATGCTTTTTTTGTGAGCTTTAAGACTATTTAATGATTATTTTTTTGGTTGTTTTGGGAGCATATAGTGAATCGCACGCATTAACTGTTTATCAGTACACTCAAAGCATCCTCCCCTAGGGGGCATTGCATTTAAACCTTCATTAGTATGCTCAAAAAGTACTTTCATTCCTTGCTTTAAACGTTCTTTCCAATCCGCTTCCTCGCCAATTCTTGGTGCCCCTAAGGAAATTAATGGTTTACTTGCATGGCAATTGGCACAAAAATGGTGATAAATTTGTTCCCCTTCATTTTTGGCACCACTAATTGATTTTAAAAATTCTTGAGGATGATGACTGTCTGCATAAACAGGAAATTGGACCATCAATAAGGCTACAGCATAAATGCTAAAACGTATCATCATGTAATACTCCTGAAAATTGGCATAGTATTTGCTAATTACAACAAGTTACTCAAAGAGGGATTTTTTGTGAAAAAATGCATACTAAGTGTTTTACTATTTTTTGCAAGCACTGCATTGTATTCTGATGCAATACAGTCGCCTGAAATATTAACAAATAAGATAGAACGACATATTCGTAATGAACTTTCTTCATATAAAGAAGGAAAAATTCAGGTAATCGCAGATAAAATTGATTCCCGTTTAAACCTCAAGGCCTGTGCTGAAGATCACTTAGTTGTTTTTAATCCTTATCAGTCTCCTATCTTAAATACGAGTACTATGGGTATTAAATGCCAAGAAAATGACAATCGCTGGTCTTTGTATGTCCCTGTTAAAATCACTGTATTAAAAACAATATATGTGGCAAAGCGTGCGCTTATCAAAGGAACCCGAATTAGCCGAGATGATATTTATGAAACAGAAATGGATGTACAAAAATTAAATCATGGATATTATACTGAAAAAGATCTCCTAATAGGACAAATTTGCAAAATAAATATTCCGCCAAACAGTCCACTGAATCCACATAATATTGAAGCAGCAAAATTGATTAATAAAGGTGAGCGTGTTTCAATTGTTGTAAATGACAACAATTTAACGGTTAGTATGGATGGGGTTGCTATGGAAGAGGGCTCACTGGGCGAAACCATTAAAGTGCGCAACTTATCCTCTAAAAAAATTATTGAAGCCCAGATCTCAGGTCCAAAGAAAGTTAATGTTATTCTTTAATAAATTAAGATAACGTCGTCACGAGCCTAGCGAGGGATCTCCAACGTTAGCACGGTGTTGCGGTGGAAAGACAATAAGAATGAAAACAGCTTCAAATTAAAAATTTACTAAAGATTTTTAAAACAGAGCCGATACATATAGAAGTCGAACGTGATTGAGGATAAATTATGTTTAATCAAATCAGTGATGCAGCTCCGGTAAAAACTATAGATTCAGACAATCGTCTAAAAACGAAACATCAAGATCAAATTAAACGTTTGATTGAGGATCCCTCATCACTTGTCAGCATCAGTGATACCTCAAAACAATTAGAAGCAATAAAAAATTCCCTTAAAGATGCTCCTGAAATCAATGAAGCTCGTGTTTTATATTTTAAATCAGAAATTGCACTTGGAAACTATCAAATTGATAGTGACAAAATTGCCATGAAAATGTTAAATGTAGAACCTGCTTAATTTCTAAGGGCAATTATATGGATAATAAGATCAGCGCTTTAAGTAATCATTTGGAACAAGAAATTAATTGGATAGAGTCACTCAATTCATTGTTGGCTGAAGAAAAAGAAATATTATCATCTCGTCAATTCGATAGACTTGAAGAGTTTGCAAATAAAAAACAGGAATTATCCAGTAAATTGGAGGAAAGCGCCAAACAACGCATGCAGCTTATTCATCATAATAATCCCAATGAGCCTATGAATCTGGCTTTATCAGAATTTCTTAAAAACTCTACTGCGGACGAAGCCGCGCTCATCAATCAATTAAATTCGAAACTTGGTGAAATTCTATCTCGTTGTCGTGAATTAAATGCAGTTAATGGACAAATTATTACCAACAACCTTTATATCCGTCAAGAAATTGTCAATACCCTGTCGGGAAATAAAGGAAATGCGATCAGCGTTTACACTGCCAATGGAAATATACAATCATCTCAAGAAAATACTCATCATCAAGAAGCCTAGATAGAGAGTCTCTTCAATTTAAGCAAAAACACTTTTAGTGACTGTAGCCTAAGTCCTGTGTAGCCTGGATTAGCGTGCCTAATCCAGGCTACACAGCATCGATTGATTACCGCATGCGCAGTGCACCATCCAGACGTATCACTTCCCCATTAATCATTTGATTTTCAATAATATGTGCCACTAATGAAGCAAATTCCTCCGGCCTGCCAAAACGCTTGGGAAAAGTCATAGTTGCTACTAAATTATCTTGTACCTCTTGCGGCATATTCAGTAACATTGGTGTAGCGATTAATCCGGGAGCAATCGTATTGATACGAATCGCCCACTGAGCTAACTCACGTGCTGCTGGAAGTGTCATAGCAACGACTCCCCCCTTAGACGCACTATATGCCGCTTGCCCAATTTGTCCTTCAAATGCAGCGATAGAGGCTGTATTAACAATAACTCCACGTTCCTGTGAATCACTGTCCAACTCCAAACGAGTCATCGCATGCGCTGCCACGCGCATGACATTAAACGTTCCTACAAGATTTATATCAATCACCTGTTTAAAGGCCGCCAAAGGCATAGCCCCCTCTTTTCCAACAATCCGCTTTGCTGGAGCAACTCCCGCACAATTAATACAAACTCTTGGAGTTCCCAATTGTTCTATTGTTTGTTGCATTGCTTTTTCCACTGATTCATCACTGGTTACATCACAAGTGATAAATAAATCAGCTTCGTTCTGGGCATCTTCCTGTTTATCCCATGCTACAACTCGCATTCCACGCTTCTGTAAGTAGTGTACAGATGCTTTCCCCATACCGGATGCACCACCGGTAATTAATGCGATTTGATTTTTAAAATTCACTATTACTCTCCATGATTTGTAGTCTGTTTGAAGCGCAACGCCACTCCGTGATCCAGAGGATAGCCAGGAACCTCCACCCTGCAGCACCGTGTAACAGGGGAGAGCTAGGCTACGCTCGGATGGCGAGGAGCCGCTACGAGATACCCGGGTTATTACTAAAAAAATTCCTTACTCAGTTGTTTGAACTCAGGAGTACCGGCCTTTTTTAACCATTCAAAAAATACCATTTCGGAGGTAATTAAATGTACCCCTTCATGTTTCATTCGTTTCAATCCGTATTTCATATTTTGCTCACCACGACAGCTCACAGCATCAACAACAACAAAAACGTCAAAGCCTGCTTCTCGCATTTCCAATGCAGTTTGTAACACACAAACGTGAGTCTCAATACCAATAAGGATTAATTGTTTTTTATGCAACTGCTTCAGTCGTTCAACATAGGTGGGTTCACCCATACAGGAAAAAGATACTTTATCAACACACTCTTGCGGATCAAAATACTTTTGAAATTGTTTTAAAGTGGAACCAAGACCTTGTGGATATTGTTCGCTTACTAAAATTGGAACACTCAGGCGTTGAGCCAACTTTAAAAGCCATTCACATCGCGCGATAAATACTTCATTATTTAATACAGCTGGTGTTAATTTTTCTTGTACATCAACTAACAGTAAGAGTGAATCCTCTTTATTAAGTAACATCCTTATTCTCCTCAGCAGATAAATTCTAGTATCTTAGCCAAGACAGTAGAATTTTAAACAAACCCCATTTGCGATCTTTAAATTTAAATTCTTATAAAAGCTTATAGCCTGGATTAGTGAAGGTACAACCCAGGCCATCAGCAGATTAGTAGAGAAGATTTTCTGTTAAATCTTAAACACCAGCAATATCTATGGTTCTCATTTTTACATCCATTTGCTTGTTACCACGTTGGATGGTAACGGTTACTTGCTCTCCTACTTTTATTTCAGTAAGCATATTATACAAAACATCGTAGTTAGGCACTGCGTGCCCATTAAGTGCAACAATAATATCACCTAATACAATACGACCCCAAGCATCTCTGTGAGTCGCGCGTAAATGTGCTTTAGCTGCGGGAGTATTCGGTATAATGTCAGCGATTAATATTCCTTTACGTATACCTAATTGACGGGCAATACTGGGCGGAACACTTTGAATGCCGATACCAGACAACACTACTCGACCATTTTTAATAATTTGAGTTACAATTCGATCAATATCCTCAGCAGGTACAGCAAAACCAATTCCAGCAGACGTGCCCGAATGAGAAAAGATCATTGTATTCATCCCAATTAACTGCCCAGCACTATTCAATAATGGACCACCTGAGTTACCTGGATTGATTGGTGTGTCTGTTTGGATCATATTGCGAATTGTTACTCCGCCAATCCCGGGAACTTTTCTACCCAAAGCAGAAATCACTCCTTTAGACAGACTGTGATCAAGGCCAAAAGGATTGCCGATTGCAATCGCTTTTTGTCCGACCATGAGATCATTAAGACGTACGACTTCAAATGGCTTAAACTCTTTGAGTAAAGCCAAAGCCTGTGGTGATTCGATCTTGAGTACTGCAATATCCTTACGAGGCTCTGATCCAACTACCTTCGCGGGAACCGTCAATTTGCCCAAGGAAATAGCCAGCTTGTCAGCTCCTTTGATCACGTGATAATTAGTCACTATGTACCCATTATTATTCCAGACTATCCCTGATCCAGCCCCATCTGGTACTTCCATTTTACGTGCAGCGGCTCTATTTGTAACGGTTGCTAATCTGTGAACATAAACCACCTTAGGTGACGCTTCATGAAAAACTTTGACTGTGTTTTGTTCATCAGGAAGAAGAGAGTTCACATCAGCACTATGTCCTGGCAAAGCCAGAAGAGAACATAGCATAAAAGTACTAAACCATAAAAAACGATATCTTGCCATTCAATATATCTCCACCAATTAACTCCAAATCTTGCATTCTCCTCAATGCAAGTGAATTGTAATATATACCAACAAAAATGTCACTAAATGACTTAGGAGAATAATTTTCATGCAAATGTCATTGATCGAGCTTTTGCTGAATCCTTTTCTTCTTCCTCATCCTGGACGGTCTCTGGTGGTTGATTTTGGTGGATGGCACTCTGTTTCTGTTGTTTATCCTCTTTAGGCGTTACATTTTCTTTTTTCTCAGGCGCTGAATCATTGATGTCACGTTGGGTTTTATCGACCTCAGCACGTGCAATATGTTCTACTCGTGTTTGAACTAGTGAAATTCCAGGTGTTACTGATACCCCAAAATATTGCATCAGAAATTGTATAGGGATCATAAACATATCTTTAAACGTCATGGTTGATGCCTCCATGCTTTTGACTGCTACAATTTCAGAATCATCAATATGACGCAGATAGACTTTTTCTAATAAAGCAGAATGCTGTTTGTAAACGTTATCCAAACTGGCATTACGTGTCTTTTCCTGATTCAGGAGATATCTTTGAAAATCAGTATGAGCGTCCCATAAAGATGCTCTTCTTTCTTGTAATTGCTTGAGCTCGCTTTCATAAAAAGCGATTTTATGATCGATTTCCTCTCTTAATCGATCACAAGCGCCTTTACGATCGGGGGAGATTTCTCCACTGACTATTGAGCCAGACTCTTTCACAATAGTCTGGGCGTACCGTTCAATCAACTCGGTTTTTTTACGTAAAATCTCATCGATTTGCGTATCAATGTACCTAATCGCTTCTTTATTTACTCCAAGAACTTGGTAGTGAGAGTCAAAACGTTTCTCATTTTGCATTTGCTCCCGCATCTGCTCCAGCTCTTTGACCTCTTGAGACAATGCTCTTATTTGTGCGTCATCATTTAATTGTTTGTCTCGGCTTAACAAGATTTGTCGGATAAATGCAGCCAAAACCACAACAGTTCCTAATACTGCTGCACAGATAAGCGCTATACTGACCGGCTCCATAGTCAAACTCCTTGAATTAAGACAAATGAATCAATTGAGTATGTATTTCAATAGCAAAATAGTGACTAAAGTCTTGAAAAGAGTCGATTGATGGCCATTGCTCAGGTTGACTCGACATTCGACTCATAGCGGCTGAAAAAATTGAAATGTAATTTTCTTTGATAAAAGGTTTTATTTCAGTCAAGTTAGAAAAATTCTTAACCAGGGCTGTGGCATTTTCTTCTAGATGAGATAATTCAACTTTTTCAATCACATCGACCAAATCATCCTGGCCCTCTAAGCTTTCTTTAATCCAATTAAGTAAGGCCATACGAGGTTTAATGAGCAGTAATTGATGACTTTTTTCTATGGAGGGTTCCATTAACAGAATATGATTATGTAATTCAAATTTAAAACAACAAAGAAAATCAAGAAAATTGGTTTCTATAGCATGACGTGCTTTGTCCCCTAACCAGCGAGCAATTTCATGGCGAAACATTTTTGAAAAATATTTTTCTATTTCATTTAAAGTTGCATCATCTGAATTTTGTTTTTGCAGGACATAAGCTGTATTATCAATTTGCAATAATCGAAGATCCGGTAATTTAGTCTCAGGCAATTGTGAGGTAAGAAATGATAAAAAAACAGCCGTAGGTTTTAATACTGCTATTTCGTGTTGGCTATGGCGCATATCTCTCTCCTTGATTTCCCTAAATCCCTCACCAACAGATTTACTGCGCTCACTATAATGATTCAGTTTGTAAGCTTTTTAAGACTTTTACTCTAGTATTTTGACCTTTCCTGAAAAATCTTTAAAAAACTCCCATCGTCAATGCATTAAGTGCATTCGCGACAATCTTTAGCAAATGATTCAGCTTGATTTTTACTCATCCTGAGTACAACAGGCCCCCTATTAACGATAGACTATATATCGACACTTAGCGAATCGATTTTAATTTTTTTATTATAAATTAGGGTCATGAATTATTAACTTCGCTCATTGACCTCGGCCATTACTTTTTTTACAGTACGCCAACAATAAAGTATCAAAGAATCACAGCGTGGATAAGCAAAATTTATACAAACAATTTAGTCAACCCTTATTGCAGTGGTTTGCGGTTAATGGGCGTCAAAATCTGCCTTGGCAACTCCCCCGTACGCCCTACAGAGTTTGGATTTCTGAAATTATGCTGCAGCAAACTCAAGTACAGACAGTTATTCCTTATTTCGAACGTTTTATGCAACGATTTCCAAACCTGAGTGATTTGGCTCGAGCAAATGAAGATGAAGTACTTTCTTTATGGTCAGGACTTGGTTATTACAGTCGCGCCAGAAATCTTCATCAGACGGCAAAAATAATGATGGATCAATATGATGGCGTTGTTCCTGATGATTATCAGTTATTAAAAGAACTCCCTGGAATCGGTCCATCTACTGCAGCAGCCATCTTATCACAAGCTTTTAATCAACCCGTTGCTATTCTTGATGGCAATGTAAAACGAGTTTTAACTCGTTTTTTCATGATCAAAGGTTACCCAGAACAAGCTCAAGTAAAAAAAACGCTGTGGGATTTAGCGAACTCATGCATGCCCAATGAAAACTGTGCCAATTACACTCAAGCTATTATGGATTTAGGTGCATTATGTTGTACCTCTAAAAATCCAAATTGCACTCATTGTCCGTTACAAAATAGTTGCCTCGCCTTTAAATTTAAGGAACAGCACTTATATCCCACGAAAAAAATAAAAAAACCCATACCCATTCAATGCCAACAATTTCTGGTTTTGTATAATGAGCAAGGGCATATTTATTTGGAAAAAAGACCTCCTACCGGATTATGGGGAGGATTATGGTGTTTACCCAGTTTGGATGAAGAGGATTGCCCTCTTGATTTCATTCGTCTCAACTATGACTTATCAGGAGAGACACCACAACCTCTCATTACTTTTAAACACCGATTTAGTCATTTTCATTTGGAAATCAATGCCCTCAGCATAAAAACCAAAATCCTGGGTAACAAATTGGCTGAACAACAAGGTCAATGGTTTGAAAAAGAACGAATTGACTCTTTAGGATTAGCACAACCTACCAGCAAAATATTGTCTTCGCACTACAACATGTTTATTCAAAGCTCATAATGGATATAATAGGGGCTTTTCGTTGGATGCTCCTTGTATGAAAGAATTTATTCAATCCAGTTCGTCTTTAACTCCTTTGGTTCAATATGTCAAAGAAAAAGGAGTTTCTTTAAAGAGTTCACCAGCGAAAGAAAAAGCATCCATAAGAATCGAAGAAGAACTTTCTGATGCACAACAAAAATTCAAAGCCAATAGAGCTGCAACAATAATCCAGCGCAGTTATCGTGCCTATAAAATGAAACAAAAAATAAGAAATAATCCTTATAATTCTTATTTATCAATGATGGATCGAATGGAAGTACAAAGAATCCCTGCGCACATTCTATTTGGAAGACATATAGCTGAAATAAGACCAACCTCAAAAAATCAAATCAAAAATCCTTATATCTATTCAGATGCACGATATCATCGAGATGATGATTTGTCTGGAACTTTGTTGAACAGCTTAATCGATTCCTTCAATATTGATGAACCATCACGCTCCACTCATGATTATGTTCCTGTAACTTTGCTCGATAATACCCCAGTTGAAGACATTATCAGCCGTTATTTTCCCCAACCGACGCAAAAAACAAAACCACACCCCCAAGTGATTAAAGATACGAACCACTCCATTGCATTAATTGCCATACCTCATAGCTATTACAGAGCGGATGAAATAAAAGGAATTTTGAGTATTTGTGGTCTGGTTGCAAGTCCTTGGGAAATTGCGATTAATGTGAAGGTACCACCATTTCCTCTAATTGGACCTGAACAACTCCCTGCTCTCAATAATCTGCCCACAACGAAAGAAGCTTTATTAAAAAGCAAACTATTTAATAAACTTCTTTTAATTGCTGAAAGTAGAAAATATTCAACGAATAAATTGGCGGCGGGGCTAAGGAATCTTTTAATAGATCTTCCTGAGTTAAATCAAAAGGCCATACAACGCATCGCAATAATGCTGCAAGTAAGTTGTTTTTTTTATGATAATAATTATCCTCAATTCGCATTTTGTCTTTATACAATTATCCACGAAATCAGTCTTTGTTTATTAGAGCCAAAAGACACGCTTGATTTAGAAAATGACTTTTCTCGATTTATGCAAGAAACAGAAAAAGTACTGTTACAGACATTGGATCTAAAAAAGGAACAATTAACACATACTGCTTTTTTCGCCTCACTGGCCATGTCAGGAACTAATGCATATGTCATTGCCATGCATCTGGCCCAAAAAATGAAAACAGAGCAAAACAAAAAACCTAAAATTAAAATTTATGGCGCCAATTATTATGAATTTGAGTTCATTACCAAAGGAACTCAAAAGTCCGATGCCGATGTTTTTATAGTGTGCACTGGACCAACTGTCACGGAGAATGGTCTTATTCCAGGAGTAGATATTAACCGGTTAATTAACCAAGAAGTAATCAGTAAAAAACGAACAAAACCTGTTACTGTTATCATCGACGCGACCTCAACATTGTATAAAAATTTACGTTTAAATCCCGAAGTTCAATCGCTTGTTAAAGAGGGGAAACTCTCGTTAATCATCCATGAAAGCATTCAAAAATTTGGACTCCTCCATACAGATCAACCTCAATGCGGAAAAGTGTATGGTTTATGTTCTAAAGGGAGCTATGCACAAGAAGTACTTCAAGAATTACAGCAAAATGCCCAGAATGATTTTAATAATCATGTCGATCTGCGAATCGGAGCTTATATCAGCAATACCTGTTGTCACATATTAGAAGAAATAAAACGGCAGCATTTTGCTAATGGAGCACTTTTAAGAAATATATTGATTCAAGCCAAGCTGATAGAGGCAGGAGTTATTAGCCATCCTTATATGCTTTCTAATCCAGATGAACTGTATTTTGTAAGTTTTGATCCAGAAAAATCAAAACAACTTGAAGAATCAACTCTAAAATTTATTGAGCAAAGAGACAGTTTCGGACATTTTTGTACTACTCGATCGATTATAAGTGACTTTGTAGACTCTGATGAAATAATGCAAACACGAATTAGTGTTGATGCCTCAGATACCATTGATTGCTTAATCCAAACATCGCAACTTTTTTTGGCAAGTTGTTATAAGACAGAAGAAATATTAGACATTTTCCTTGAAAATGCCAGAAAGTCTGTTTTGCTGTCGTTTGATGAACAAATTATTTCGCTTGGATTAATTAATATTTTGGTTGCCGACGTGCCTTGCGGTTCGCCCATGATTAGAAATCGAGTTGAATTCTTTGCTTCGATAAGTTGGGTATTGGAACAGTGTTTTTTATTAAAAGGCCGTCAATATACTGCCAATGCACAGAGTTATTTACAGGAATTACAAAAAGAAATTATTGACATCTATCAACCCCAATATCGGTACAATTTCATGAAATCGATTCACAGGCTTTATCGTCAAGGTACTCCATTAAATCCTAATGTTCTGGAACAATTAAAGTTAAGCAATAAACAACTAATCGATTTACCCACGAATACATTATCTTTTTTCAATTCGTATGCAGCAGCCGTAGAAAAACCTGCGCTCCCCCATGAGAAGCCACAAATTTGTGATTTTTGAAGACGCTAAATCAGCAGTTAACAAAACGGCTTTTCCTACTCCATCAAGCGAAAATTTCCCTTATCTGCAAGGCAGGTGGGAAATTTTAACTTAATGCCCCCCCGCTAGCCAATATGCGAACGGCCTCTTTGGCATCAGGTTGTCCCAAATTTGCGGCGGCATTAATCCAAAACCAAGCTTTCTTGCGGTCTTCAACTACTCCTTTACCATAATAATACATATAACCTACAGCATATTGAGCATCAGGTTGACCTTTCTCAGCTATTGGTTTTAGGCGGATAAAAGCCTTGCGGTAATTTTCGACTCTGAAACTATCAATCCCTTCACGTAAATTGTTTGCACTTGGAGTAGCACAGGCTACAATATTAGAAATAAAAATTACAACGATTAATAAATTAAATAAACGTCTCATAAAATTTCTATTCCCCTTGTAAAGGCTTAGCCACTGGTTCAAAGATTAATTCATTTTTGGGTAAACTTAAACTCTCTAACGTACCATTACGTTCAACCAAAATCCCAGAGGCCATAATTCGCTTGATCACTGCACCTCCGGGGATAGAATCACCTAATTTGTACGTTTTTTCCTCTCCGGTTGCAGAACGAATAATTACTTGGGAGTTATTGAGCTTATTTGCAAATAAAATTCCTACCAAAGTAACATTCAGCATGGATTTTTTAATACTGGATAAATTATTAGAAACATACACACCAAATAATGAGGAATGTAAAATTGCATCGAAGGAATTCTGCTGGGGTATCATCGGCATTTCTTTAGTAACATCAGGAGCTTCTTGTATTTTTATGGGAGAAAATATCAATTGAGTGTATTCGGCTAATATCAGTATGGAAAAAAGTGAAATAAAAGCAATAATGATCCATTGTGCGTATTTTGCTGAAAATAAAGCATGAAGATCAAATTTCATTATCAAAACGCTCCTGAAGCCTAAACTTACACCACACTCTGGCTACCACTGCCATTACCTAGAGGAAAAGTCTCCTCCAATGTCCCGTGTGACTCGATCAGGGGCATCGGGTAAGGATTAAAAACCTTAAACTTAATAGCAATCACTCTGGCTACAACCTCGCAAAGTAGAACTTGCCTATCTATAGAACCCCCTCTAGAATATCCTACATAAACCACTCTGAAAAGATCACTCTTTCATAAATAGACCTCTTTCCAAACTCGCTCAGGGGAGTTAAGTGCGACAGCTGCAGTAAAGATTGGAAAAAGGCCTCAGAGGATTCGACATAAAAAATTTATAGCCCTTAAGGATAGTCCAATGAAAAAGAATCACTTTGAAACTCGAGCCATCCATGCAGGTCAAAAACCTTGCCCGAGTACTGGGGCGGTTATGACGCCTATCTATGCAACATCAACCTACAAACAAATTGCTCCAGGTGAACATTTGGGCTATGAGTACTCACGAACACATAACCCTACTCGTGACGCCTATGAAGGATGCATTGCCAGTTTGGAATCAGGTCAACGTGGTTTTGCTTTTGCCTCTGGAATGGCTGCCATTAACACCATTGTTGACTTATTAGATGCAGGCGATCATGTTGTCGCCATGGATGATCTTTATGGAGGCACTTTTCGATTATTTGACAAGGTTAAAACCCGCACATCAGGATTATCCTTTTCTTTTGTGGACATGTCTCATGTTCAGAATATAGAAGCTGCAATTACTCCCAAAACGCGCATGCTCTGGGTAGAAACACCCTCAAATCCTATGTTAAAACTGGCCAACTTACGCGAAATAGCTGAAATAGCAAAACGTCATAATCTTATAGCTGTCGCAGACAATACTTTTGCAACACCTTGGATTCAAAGACCTATCGAGCTAGGATTTGATATAGTACTTCATTCTGCAACCAAATACCTTAATGGTCATTCGGATGTAGTCAGTGGGGTTGTGGTTGTTGGTGATAATCCTAATTTAGGTGACAAAATTGCTTTTCTACAAAATTCTTGTGGTGGTGTTGCAGGTCCTTTTGACAGTTTTCTGGTTTTAAGAAGCTTAAAAACCCTGTCGTTACGTATGGAACGACATTGTGAGAATGCGAACCATCTGGCAAACTGGCTGAATAGTCAATCCAAAGTAAAAAAAGTAATCTATCCAGGCCTTAAAAGTCATCCCCAACATGATTTAGCTAAAGAACAAATGCATGGATTCGGTGGGATGATTTCCATGGTAATTGATGGGGGCATTGATGCCGCCAAAAGATTTCTTGCTCGCTGCGAATTGTTTACATTAGCTGAGAGTCTTGGCGGCGTAGAAAGCTTAATTGAGCATCCAGCAATTATGACCCATGCCTCTATACCTCCAGAAAAACGTAAAGCCTTAGGAATAGAAGATGGCTTTATTCGGCTCTCAGTAGGCATAGAGCACGTAGAAGATTTACAAGCTGATTTGGAATATGCACTTGCATATTAACCTTTATAAAATTGTGTAGCCTGGGTGCAGCGCAGCGAAACCTGGGTTTGACTACTTAAATAACTCCTCGGGTTCCGCTGCGCAGCACCCAGGCTACAATATGATATGGGAAAAATAGATGCAAACCTTACAATCTATAATTGAACATGCTTTTGAGCAACGTCAAACGCTATCCATTGATACAGCCTCTGAAGAACTCATTACTGCAGTGAATGAAGTACTTTCTTGCCTCGATAGTGGCCAATACCGTGTTGCAGAAAAAATAAATGAGCAATGGGTAGTACACCAATGGATAAAAAAAGCAGTACTTTTATCTTTTAAACTTTATCCAAATCAAGTGATTGATTCAGGTTTTTGTCAGTTTTATGACAAAGTTCCCCTCAAATACAATAACTATACAGAAGCACAATTTAAACAAACTGGAGTTCGCGTAGTACCTCACGCCATGGTGCGTAAAGGGGCATACATTGCGAAAAACTGTGTTTTAATGCCATCTTATGTCAATGTGGGTGCATATATTGATGAAGGAGTCATGGTTGATACATGGGCAACTGTAGGTTCTTGTGCGCAAATTGGTAAAAACGTCCATTTATCAGGTGGAGTAGGTATTGGCGGCGTTCTGGAGCCATTGCAGGCTAATCCAACAATAATTGAAGACAACTGCTTTATTGGTGCTCGTTCAGAAGTAGTCGAAGGAGTGATTGTCGAACGAAATTCAGTCTTATCCATGGGAGTATATTTAGGGCAAAGCACTAAAATATATAATCGCCTTACTGGAGAAATTACTTATGGTCGTATTCCCGCTGGTTCCGTTGTCGTTGCAGGAAGTTTACCCAGTGAAGATAAAAGCTACAGCTTGTATTGTGCGGTCATTGTGAAACAAGTAGATGAAAAGACAAGAGCAAAAGTAAGCATTAATGAATTATTGAGAGCAGGATAAAATGACTGAATCAGTAACACCTCATTTTTTCGAGGACTTACAAGAAATTTTAGCCAAACTTGTTAGCTTTCCATCGATTACACCAGAAGATGCAGGCTGTCAGGAGTTTATGATCCAATTTTTAGAACACATTGGATTTACTTGCCAGCGTATGAATAAAGGCCCTGTTTCGAATTTCTTTGCGTTGTATGGTGAATCAGGCCCTCTCCTGGTTTTTGCAGGCCATACTGATGTAGTTCCTGTTGGTGAAGTGACAAAATGGTTATCCAATCCTTTTGTAGTAGAAAATAAAAATGGGTTGCTTTTTGGTCGTGGTGTTGCAGATATGAAGGGAAGCCTTGCCTGCATGCTGCTTATGGCTCAACGATTTGTTAAAACATATCCTAAATTTAGAGGAAGATTGGGGTTTCTCATTACCAGCGGTGAGGAAGGTAATGATTATGATATGGGTACGCCTTATGTCATGCAGCGTCTAAAAGATCAAGATATTCATATTGATTATTGCATTGTAGGTGAACCTTCAAGTACACATAAAGTAGGTGATGTGCTTAAAATTGGCAGACGTGGTTCCTTAAGTGCAAAAATTGCCCTACATGGAAAACAAGGTCATGTTGCCTACCCGCACTTGGCAGATAATCCAATACATAAAATTAGTCCCGTATTAGCGAAACTGACTACAACACTCTGGGATCAGGGTAACCTTCATTTTCCACCTACATCCATGCAAATTACTCATCTTCAATCAGGAGGTCAGGCTCCCAATATAATTCCTGGAGAACTGGTTTTACACCTGAATTTTAGATATTCAACCGAGCAAACCCATAGCATGTTAAAAGAGAAAGTTGCAACGACTTTTCAAGAACACGATCTGAACCCCACTATTGAATGGCGTCTCAGTGGCGAGCCTTTCTTAACCGCTCAAGGGGCACTACTGGACTGCTGTAAAGAGGCCATTGTCGAGCTTACAAATAACTCACCAGAACTTTCCACAAGTGGAGGGACATCTGATGGTCGTTTCATTGCCCCCTATGGTGTTGAAGTAGTAGAACTAGGACCAGTTAATGCCACCATTCATCAAGTGAATGAATGTGTTTCCTTAAGTGATTTACATCAATTAGAAGCTTTATATTTTTCTATTTGTGAAAAATTGTTAGTTAATTCAGTACAGTAGGCTATACTTTTTTTAGAATCTATTGAATTCATTCCACTTTTTACAGTTTTGTAACCCGGGGGCAGCGCAGCGAAACCCGGGTAAATGAATTCCTGGGTTTCGCTTCGCTGCGCCCAGGCAACGATTTATAGGACAGTATCAAGGAGAAACGGATATGAACGGTTGCAAATTAAACCCTTTGGCTCTAGGTCTTGCATTTGGAGTTCTATGGGGTGTGTCTATTTTGTTGATGGGCTTGCTTGCATATTATTATACGTATGGGCATGCTTTTGTGGTCGCTGTAGGTTCTTTATATCCCGGATATGCTCCCTCAATTAAAGGAAGTATCATGGGAGGTGTTATAGGTTTTATTGATGCCTTCATCATGGGTTTAATTATTGCCTGGTTGTACAATTTATTTAATTGTTGCAAATGTGTATGTTGTGACAAAAAGGCTAAAGAAGTGAAATAAGACTTAATATGGTAGCCTGGGCTTTACCCAGGCTACATGACCTAGTTTGAATTGATTTTAGTTTACAACATGCCAAGTACCATCTGGCTGGCGACATGCACTACCACGTAATGTTTGTGGTCTTCCATCAATAATTGCCTTAGTGTAATACTCACGACAAGGTAAATGTTCACGATAATACGTACGAGTGGGCTGAACGGTATATCTATTTCCAGTATCTGGGTTTGACCAGGTTACAGCCTTACCAGTTGGTGCCGTTTCTAAGGCACGTTGCATTTCCATTCTATCCACTTTATCCATAGTCTTTCCAATTTGACCACCGATGTAAGCTCCAGCAATAGCACCACCTGCTGTTGCAGCCAATTTAGCTGCTGGGCCACCACCAAATTGGCTTCCAATTAATCCGCCAATAACCCCACCAGAGAGAGTACCTACGTCTTGATTATTCATTGGTGCACATCCAACCAACAACAAAGACAATGATGCAATAGCTATTTTTTTCATCACATATCACCCAATTAAAAGGATTAGAAAATCGGTTCCAATTCTAGCATCACGTTCAGTTATTATCCATACCTCTAGAAAATCTATGCTCTATAACCGGAATCCCGAAGACTAACTCTGCTGTTTCATTAAAAAAATCCTCTCTCCCACTTGTGGGAGAGGGGCCGGGGTGAGGGTTCATTAGCAATATTTCAACACCCTCATCCGCCCTATCGGACACCTTCACCCCCTGTGGGGAGAAGGGACTTTGGTTCACTTAATCGCAAAATCGCTGCACTGCATTAGCCACACGATGCATCAGGTTACCTAAACGTGACGTACTCGCTCAGAAATCTGACATAACAATTCATAACCTGAGGTCCCTGCTGCTTGTGCGATTCGCTCAACTAAAACATGCTTACCCCAAAGCTCAACAGGTGCTCCAGGTTTCACTTCTGGATGGTTCGTTAAATCCACAGCAAGCATATCCATTGAGACGCGCCCTACAATAGGAACTTCTTTACCCTGAACCCAAACAGGAGTATTCGCTGCGATATGTCGTGGATAGCCATCGCCATAACCCGCAGCAACAATACCAATGATTGAAGCTTTTTCACTTTTCCAAATACCACCATAACCCACCTGCGCTAATGGCGGATTATGATGAACTGCACTGATTGCAGAAACAAAACGCATTACAGGAAGTAATCCCAGATCAAGCGCGGTCTGATTAGCAAATGGAGATACGCCATAAAGCATAATACCCGGTCTGACCACATCAGCGTGAGTCTGAGGAAAAGAAATAATTGCGGCTGAATTCGCGATACTGCGTTGGCTAAATCCAGCAACAGAAATACTCTCAAATAAAGCAATTTGTTGAAAATTTTCTATACGTTCTGGCTCATCCGCACAGGCTAAGTGAGTCATCAAACCAATATCGTGATCCACCCATGGGCAAGCTTTCAATGCATCCATCACTCCTTGCAACTCATGGACTTTAAAACCCAAACGATGCATACCCGTATTTACTTTGATCCATAATTTAACAGGCGTATCGAGTGGCGTATTTAAAAGCCACTGAATTTGATGAGGCTGATGAATGACGCAACCAAATTGGTGTTGTGCTACCGCCCTAAATTCATCAGGACTAAAGATTCCCTGGAACAGAATGCAATGAGTACGAATTCCTATTTTGCGCAGAACCATAGCTTCCTCAATACATGCCACCCCAAAAGCATCTACGTGTCCTTCCAATATGGGTGCTACAACATGCACACCGCAGCCATAGGCATTGGCCTTGACCATCGCAATTATTTTTTTGCCAGGAGCCAAACGTCTTATTCGTGCTAAATTATGGTGTAAAGCATTGGACTCTATCACCAATCTGGTAGGTCTGGACACTTTAGTCTACCCCTTGATAACCATTATATGCTAAATCTTCAAAACGAGTGTATTTACCTATGAAGGCGACACGTACTTTACCAATAGGGCCATTTCTTTGCTTGGCAACTATAATTTCTGCTGTACCTTTATCAGGACTATCTTCATTATAAACTTCATCCCTATAAATAAAACAAATTAAATCAGCATCTTGCTCAATAGCACCCGATTCACGTAAATCAGACATGACTGGCCGTTTATCCGAACGTTGCTCCAAGCTACGGTTCAACTGGGATAAGGCAATGACCGGTACTTGTAGCTCTTTTGCAAGCGACTTAAGACTGCGTGAAATTTCAGAGATCTCTGCAGTTCGATTATCGGCACCAAATCCTGGCACTTTCATTAATTGCAAATAATCCACCACAATTAGGCCCAAATTGCTCCCTTGATCTTTTGCTAATCTTCTGGCTCGCGCACGCATTTCACCTGGACTTAAAGCGGGGGTATCATCAATAAATAAAGGAGCCTCTGAAAGCATATGCACTGCAGAAGTGACACGAGGCCAATCGTCATCATCCAGTTTACCTGTTCTAATCTTATGCTGATCAATACGTCCTAAAGAAGACATCATCCTCATTGCCAAAGAATCCGCGGGCATTTCCATAGAAAAAACGAGAACGGGTTTTCCAGATTTTATTGCAGCATGCTCTGCCATATTCATAACTAATGTTGTTTTACCCATGGAAGGACGACCTGCAACGATCACTAAATCGGCAGGCTGTAATCCGGATGTCATTTCATCCAAATCGGACAAGCCCGTAGCAAGCCCTGTAATTGCATCGCCATTATGATAGAGGGCATCAATTTTTTCTACGGCACGAACCAAGATTGATTTTATATTTTCAGGCCCACCATCACCACCTGTTTGCTCCCCTATAGCAAAAACTTTGGTTTCGGCCATGTCCAATAGCTCTGGAACTTGTCTCCCCCCGGGATTATATGCTGAATCCGCGATTTCAGTAGCGACATTAATGAGCTGCCTCTGTACTGATTTTTCACGAACAATATCCGCATACGCAGACACGTTAGCAACACTGGGAGTATTATTAGCCAGTTCAAACAAATAGGCCTCACCACCCGCATCATCCAACTCATTATGAGACTTTAATGCATCAAGCAACGTCACGACATCAAAGGGCTGATCTTTCTTTACCAAAGAAGAAATTGCTCGAAATAAAATTCGATGCTCAGTGCGGTAAAAATCTGCTTCGCATAACTTATTGCTGACTTTGTCCCAAACCTGATTGTCCAACATTAATCCACCAATAATGGATTGTTCCGCCTCGACCGAATGAGGTGGACGTTTCAAAGGATCAACTGACTTTTTGGAATTTTGCAGATCAAACATAGTAATGACACAATGACTGTTTAGAACAAGCTATTGTAATGTGCTTTTGACAAATAGTCATTATTCTTGACTCTTTGAAGTAGCGAATTATCCCTACTTTGCAAGATAACATCCCGAACAAACTGTTCGGGATGTATTTGAGGCTGTTATTGTTTTTGCCAAACTTGAGTACGACCTAATAAAGAAATACCTACATATCCTCTGACTAGGAGTTTATTTCCTTGGACTGTAAGTTTTGCACGATAGATCTTACCTGACTTGGGATCTAAAATAGAGCCACCGCCCCATTCATTCTGACCTTCGCTCTTTAAACCCCACATAAATTGCAATCCTTGGATTTTCTTGCCTTTAAAACCACCTGGACATTTCTCACAAATTCCAGTATCACCAGGTTGTGGGAATACCTTATCGATGACTGCACTCAGCTCTCCACCAGATTCACTAATGGTGACAAGTGCTCTTTTTTTACCTGTTTTATCATCAATTGTGACCCAATTACCTACTGGTGCTTGGGATGCGGCTAGTGCTGCAGGCAAATAAATAACAGCAACAAAAAAACCACAAGCGAGCTTCCATAAGTTCATAATTTTCTCCATGTTTACAATCATTTAATAGCTTATGCCATGAATGAAAACTATGCCAGTTTTTAATGCAATAAATTTTAAAAAAGAAAATCGGTGTCTGAATACTTTTGTGATTTGGATCCTGGGTTTTGACAAACCGTAACTCAGGATCTTTTTACCCTCATCCCGAGTATAGCGGGGATTTTCAATCAAACCCCTGTGCTCCAGCATAGCGTGCACTCGCTACGTGATTGACAGGAGTTATTAACTCAATGGCATAAATAGGTGTTCTATATCTTCTTCACTCAAGGTCATCGCTTTGGCAGGATCAGCCGATAAAACGCCTTCAACTAATTGTCTTTTTTTCTCTTGCATCCCTAAAATAGCTTCCTCTACCGTACCCAAGGTAATAAGCTTATAGACAAAAACAGGGTTTTCCTGACCTATTCGATGACTCCGATCGGTTGCTTGATCTTCAACGGCGGGATTCCACCAGGGATCATAATGAATTACTGTATCAGCACGTGTTAAGTTAAGTCCGGTGCCTCCCGCTTTCAAACTAATAAGAAAAACTGGAGTTTTTCCTTCCTGGAATTTTTCTACCATTGCTTGTCGATGGACTGTTTGCCCGGTAAGCTTTAAATAATCATAATTTCTCGCACGCAGCTCCTCTTCAATTAATTGCAACATGGAAGTAAATTGTGAAAAAACCAAAACCCGCCTACCCTCGCCCACCAAATTATCCAATAACTCCATCAACGCCTCGAGCTTTGCAGAGGTCCCATGGGCAATCGAGGCTTCAGACAAGGACAAAAGCCTGGGATCGCAACACACTTGCCGTAGCTTCAGTAGCGCGTCCAGAAGAAGTATATGACTTTTACCCAATCCCTGCTTTGCAATTGCATCCCGAACCTTTTTCTCCATACTCATGCGAATCGCTTCGTACAGATCACGTTGTGGACCAATAATTTCTATGGTTCGTGTCATTTCTGTTTTGGGTGGTAATTCACGAACCACCTGATTTTTTGTCCTTCTTAATATAAAAGGCTGCACTCTTTTAATTAAGATGTCCCTTCGGGTCAAATCTGCGTATTTTTCGATGGGAGTTCTAAACCATAGTCGGAATTGTTTTGCATCGCCTAATAACCCAGGCATCAAGAAATGAAATAAAGACCACAACTCACCTAAGTGATTTTCCAAAGGCGTACCTGTCAGACATAAACGATGCGTTGCATGTACTTGCTGAATGATTTGCGTCGTCTTAGTGCGCGCATTTTTAATGAATTGCGCTTCATCCAAAATCAAATAATAAAAAGGATAAGTAATAAACTTATCCTTATCACGGTGAATTAATCCATAAGTAGAAACAACGATGTCATAGTCATCAAAATTATCCTGATGGCGCTCAGAACCATGATAAATTAAAACGTTTAAGTTAGGGGTAAACCGTTTTGCTTCGGCGTGCCAATTTCCTACAAGGCTGGTTGGTGCAACGATTAAACTTGCTGTTTTAATACGTCCTTGTTCTTTTTCATATTGCAAATGAGCTAAAGTCTGTACTGTTTTACCTAATCCCATATCATCAGCCAGAATACCACTAAAATGAGATACTCTTAAAAATTGCAGCCAATTTAAACCATGACGTTGATAATCCCTCAACTGAGTTTGTAAGCCAGTTGGCAGTTGTATTTCAGGAATAAGGGTTAATTGCGAAAGCTTTCTTATTTGTTCTCTTAACGTTTCAGCGCCTTGCCAACGCGTTTTGGTTGCCGCAATTGCCAATTCTGCTTCGCGCATCAAAATAATTTGATATTTGTTGATTTGCACCTGTTGATTTTCATCAATATGACGTATGCCAAATTGCAGCAACAATCGAACTAATGGTTTAATTCGTCCCATTTCTAACTGCAAAGCACGTCCATCCTGCAAGGGCAATTTGACTAATTGTGAATCAGGCAGATTATCCAAGTCGTTACCTCGATAACGCTGAATTAAATCTGCTACCAAAGGAACGATACTGACCGGTTTACCCTCAACCAAAATCCCTAATTGATATGAGAAAAAATCCGTCGTACTCTCTGAGAGATCCGAATACCATTCTACTTCGTCAGCACTAATCACTTCTTGATATAACGAACTAATACGCTCAACTCGCCACCCTCGACTTTCTAACTCGGGTATTAATTGACTATGAAGAAATTCTAAATCTGCGACGACATGAATATTTTCCAAAACAAAATCGGCTTGTTTTATTTTTTCCCATTGTTCATGTTCCCATGCCCGAGGTACTCTTAACCCCAGGATTTCCTGTACTTCATCCCATTTGGATTTTTCAAAATCTTTATGCCGCACATATTCAATTAAAACCCCATCTTGCTGAGAAACGACCGTTTCACTTTCATCAGAGCCTGCAATCATTAACCCCGCATAATCAAAAATAATACGCGCAATAAACAAAACATGCAGTTCTTCTTCGGTGTCATAAAGCCAAGAAGATTCTTCGTCAAATTCACTCACGGCATCCAGAATGAGTACAGGTATTGGCATTACGTTGCGAATTTCTCGTTGTTCAAAAACTCGGGGCACCGGAAATTCAGGACATGTTTTAGCCATTTTATCTGCTAATAATTTAGCCTGTCCCATTGGGATTGGAGGTGCTTGCAATAAATAACCCAGTTGCTTTATTGGATATGAGGTGATTAAACGTCCGATTTTGCTTTCTGCGTAATTAAAATACCAACTATCATCCAACAGCATAGGGTCAAGCGCATTCCCTTCATGCATTAACAATAAGTTCTGACTGCCATTATGAGATAACACCCATTCACAGGTACCTTGGATGGACTCACCTAGGTGAATTGGCTCATGCTGATTTTGTATAAAAAAAGCCCTGCCAGTTGCAATGGTTCGTTCTAACAATTCGCTATTGCGTATGATTAATGTATCAAACCAGCCTGAAACACCGCATTTAAACAACAGCAGCGCGACCAGATCATTATCATCACCAACAAAATGCTGTTTTTTAGAATCAGAAAGGCTATTAAAAGTGATCATTTTTCCATAACCACCGCGCTTTAATAACTTGGCTAAAGCCAACTTAATCGCGACCCGGTGTTCATGCCCATCAAGCCTTAGTTCTAGGAGATAGACTAAATGATGGGTGACTTCAGTCGTTTTCACTACTGCTGCTTCTTGAGCACGTAAATTCTTCAACCAACTATCGAGCTTTTTATCTAATTTATTGGCAGGCAAAGAGAGTAAGCTTTCCTTTTCTCGATCCCGTAGGGCAAACAAACACGCAGCAGCATGCTTGCAGTTATATTGAAAAGTGCAAGTACAATGCGCCAATTTTTTTGGCCAAGCCTTCAAGTCCATATGTACATCATAAATCTGACTTGAACTGCCTTTCACCCGCCCTTTGAGTAGACCATCACTAAAACGAATGTTGAGCACATGCCCCTTTTCAAAATACTCTTGGCCACGCAATAATATTTTGGCCTCAAAGACTTCTGGCATTTTTGAGAGTGCTTCATTTAACATAAATGTGATTTTTTAATGGCAAAGGGTACATTTTAGACAATTTTTAAATTAATTAACATTTTTATCTTTAAATTAAGGGTTCTTTGTATTAGGGTATCCTGTTGAGCACACCTTGGGGTTCTTTATAGAGTATATATCATGCAGAATAAGCTTACTGTACTTATGGCACAAATTAATCCAACTGTAGGAGCTTTGGCATCCAACAGAGATAAAATCATCGAAGTTATAAAAAACAAACAAGCAGATCACCATGTCATACTCTTTCCTGAATTGGCTTTAACTGGCTATCCCCCCGAAGATTTACTCTTTCGCAAAGAGTTTCAACAAGCCGTTACCGAACATTTAAAACAAATTCAAGAGGCAACAAAAGACTGCTATGTCCTTGTAGGACATCCAAGCCGAGATAAACAACGACTATATAATAGCGTGAGCATTTTTTATCAAGGACAAAAAATTGCAGAATACCATAAACAAAATTTGCCAAACTATGAAATTTTTGATGAAGCACGTTATTTTACCCCAGGGAAAAAAAATCCATGCCTCTTAGAAATAAATAACAGCAAAGTAGGCGTAATTATTTGTGAAGATTTATGGCATCCAGGTCCTGCAGAAGATTTAATTGAACATGGAATTTCAGTACTGCTCATTTTAAATGCCTCCCCATTTGATTACAGTAAATACCCAAAAAGAGAAGCCCTCCTAAAATCTTATGCAAAACGGGGTATATCTATAATCTATGTAAATCAAATTGGTGGTCAGGATGAGCTCTTATTCGATGGTCAATCATTAGCAATTGATTCGCATGGTGGAATTTGCGCACGGTCTCCTGCATTTAAAGAGGATTTACGTACCGTTGAAATCCAAGCAAATCAGGTCAAGGGAGAAATTACCCCTCTTCTCGATTTTGAACCATTAATCTATGAAGCATTGGTTTGTGGCACTCGAGATTATGTCAACAAAAATCATTTCCCTGGAGTTCTTGTTGGACTTTCAGGAGGAATTGATTCAGCATTAACGTTGACTGTAGCAGTTGATGCATTAGGCGCAGAGCGTGTCCATGCGGTTCTTATGCCTTCCCGTTATACAGCCCAAATGAGTAATGAAGACGCTTTAACGCAAATAAAACAATTGGATGCATCCTATTCCATGCTCTCTATTGAACCCGCTTTTGATGCGCTAATGACTACTCTCGAGCCAGAATTTAAAGGATTAGCACCTGATACCACAGAAGAAAACATTCAAGCACGAATTCGTGGTTTATTGATTATGGCGTTGTCTAACAAAACAGGAAAAATGGTACTTACAACATCGAATAAAAGCGAATCTGCTGTCGGCTATGCCACCTTGTACGGAGATATGGCTGGAGGATTTGCGGTATTAAAAGATGTACTTAAAACCCAAGTTTATGCTCTAGCACATTACCGTAACCGTCTATCACAAGTTATTCCCGAACGGGTCCTAACTCGTGCTCCTTCCGCTGAATTAAGAGCCGATCAAACTGATCAAGACAGCTTACCTGACTATGCAATACTGGATGCGATCATTGTTGCCTATATGGAGAAATACCTAACTCCTGAAGAAATAATTCAGCAAGGTTTTGCCCCAGAAACTGTGGCTAAAGTAATTCAATTAATCAAACGCAATGAATACAAACGTCGTCAATCTGCACCAGGAATAAAAATAAGTCCAACCGCTTTTGGTAAAGACTGGCGTTATCCTATCACGAATGGTTTTTGAACGGTAAGAGCCTCACTAAGTGAAGTGAACTTCCCTTCTCCCCCTGGGGAGAAGGTGCCCGCCGGGGTGGATGACGGTATTAATTACGGCTAATGAACCCTCACCCCTACCTCACTACCACAAGTGGGAGAGGGGATTTATGCTTCCTGGTTACACTTTACACCAGGTCTAAATAAGATTAAGGATGACTCACCGGCTGCTTTTCATTGATGACTTCATTGGCCAATGATTCTTCCATTGCACTTTTACGTTGTTGCCAAAAAGTAGGTAACCCTGACAGTGCTGAATATCTATCTTGTCCTAGCTTATTAGACTTTTTCTCTGGGGTAATTTCCTCAACACATTCCTGCTTTAATTCAGAAACTACTTTTTCCTTAGTTGAAGGATCCTGAGAAACTATTTTTTTTATTCGATCTTTCATATTTTCCTCAAGAAAGGCAAATTTCTTTAGGTTTATTTTATTTTGAGATGCCCTCCCTTTATCCGCTTCTTTATCTAGCCCATCAACTGAAAGTTGCTCTTGTTTGTCTTTATTTTGTAATACTTTCGACAATAAGACATTCATCTTATCGAGTTTTGAGGTAGCGATGGACTGTTTGGTATTCAATTGCAACAAATAAGCTTTTAATTGCAGAACATCAGCTTCGGTAAATGAACCTTGATGCTTAGATAACCAAGAGGACATTGCATGATGATCAGTGAAGCCAATTGGATTAGGAATACCCATGCTATTTATCCACCAAAGGCTTGGCCCTGTTTCTTGATGGCGTAAAACAAAAGCGGAGGTGATGCCGTTTCGAATCAGATCCTCATTACTCAATTCAGGATCAACATGCACTTGAACCTTAGCAACATATTCTTCTCTAGCTTTAATACACTCTCTCTTAATTTGTTTAAGATGGACAGAATTTAATTTTTCTATATCTTTTTCTTCTAAAGTTGACAGTTTCTGCGCTAATTCTTGACCCTGAGTGAGAGGATAAACTTGGCCGGTTACATCGACCCAAGAAAGATGCCATTGCTGATTTTTGAAACTAAGGGAAAAAATAATTTTGTTTTGTTGTTTAGATTGATAATTTTTGGCAGTTTCAAGATCATTAAAAACCATTACATTTTCAGCCAGTTGACGAGCACTTTCATGTGCTGCCTGACACTCTAATTCGCGATTTTTTTTGTCTTCTAATGAAAGTTTACGCTGAGCCAAATAACTATTGATCTCTACCATTACTTCATTTTTGAGAGCCATTAGGAAAGTAGGGATAAGATGTTCTTCTACACGTTGGAAATCGGAATTAGCTAGGTATACAGCATCCGCTATCTGGCGAAAAAGGAAATAATTATAGGAGCTATCTACATTCCACTCCCCCTCACTAATCATCAGTTTAAACTCGAGTAATCGAGTATAAGCATCAGGAAAGTTTTCCATTACATTAATGGATTGTCCTACTTTATCACCACGTGTTCTGGTGAATTGATAAACCCAGCCTGTTAACCATGATTTTACAGGACGTTCATATTCCTTTTCTGCTCTTTGGGCAATGGCAACTATCTTTTCACGCCCTTCTACTGTCTCATTTGCAAGTATCGCTATGACTTGCTCAACAAATTCTTTAGCTATTTTAAATGGGTTTTTTTTTGGCATTTTTTGAAACTCCTTTTCATGATGCAAAAATTTATCTTTGCATTAATGTTAATTTGATACAAGTAGAAAATTATTATGCTAAATTGATTGCATGAATGTAGTCATGTCAATTTTTCTACACCACACTAAATTATAATAATTAACCCTCTCTAAACATCATCACTTTCCATTGGCTTAGAGTTTGGACTTGCATTTCAAAGAAAAAAATTGGATTCATTCCAGCTTTAAATCACTGCATTAAGACGCTATTTGCAGCACTCATTTGAGTACGCCATGTCATTACTTTCTGAAAGCATTTTTTAGAGTGCCAGTTTGAAGTATAGTCTTTGTTCTAGATCCTGCCAAAAGGATTAGTAAACTATTCAAAATTACATCAATGTTATTTTTGATCATGATTTTATTGAGGAATACTTATCAAGTGGAGTAACAGTCACTTTTTAAAGCAAAAACAACTTTATAATCAAATCAAAATCGCATTAACGCTTCTCTTTTCCAAAAATATGCATTTCCAATACTTGCAAATTTAAAGTAACACGTTAACATGATTCCACTAAAAAAATAATAACAACAAAGGGATGTTATGAAATTTGCATTTTTCTCTGCTAGTTTATTAGTAAGTGGTATTGCGGCAGCTGCAACCCCAGTGAACGGTTGGTATTCCAGTATATTTGGAGGGTACGCTCATGTATCTCAAAAAGTATCGACAACTATTTTGGGTTTTACCTTTTCAGAAACCTTTACAAATAATGGGTTTAACGCAGGACTACGTTTGGGTTATCAAAGCAATCCTATTCGCTATGAATTGGAATATACTTATATCCAACCCGAGAATAAAGAATTTGATTTTGGCTTCCTCGAATTAGAAAGAAAATCCAATGCCAATGTAGGAATGGCAAACATTTACTATGATTTTTCCGATGGCATCTTACCAACAATTTATCCCTTCCTAGGAGTGGGTATTGGTTATGCTTACGCGCAGGATAAAGTCACAGGTACAGGCCCTATTGGCGGAACATTTCTTGATGTGAAAAAAGGCGTATTTGCGTACCAAGGAACTGCCGGACTCACTTTTAACTTTGAAGAAAATTGGGCATTAAATGCTTCCTACCGTTATTTAGCAACAAGCAATAAGCATGATTTTGGCAGCCTGCAGGTTCAGATGGGTGATGTAGGTATCGTTTATCGATTTGATCATTGCGATTATAAATAATTTGTTACAAAAACTCCCCAATCCTGGTTGAATTGCTTTCTGGTCAATTCAACCTGCTCCCTCATCCGTAGAATCGTAAGTAGTTCAAGTTCTCCAAGTGGTCCTGGCGCAAACGTAAATTTATCCTTTACTGAAAACAGGTAGTGTTTTTACGAGTGATGTATTTTTGTAGATGCTAAAATTTGCGGTTCTTGCCATAAAGTCATAAAGAGAACCATAACTAAAGGTCCCACAAATAAACCAAGCAGCCCTAAAGTTTCTACACCACCTAGAATTCCAAATAACACAGCTAAAAAAGGCAATTCGATTGCACCGCCAATCAGCGCGGGTTTGACAAAATGATCGGCAACAAACATAACGAGTGTTCCCCACACTAAAACAACGATGGCACTAATCATGCTGCCCAATGAAAATAAAATAACTGCAACTGTAATAAAAACTAGTGGAACGACGAATGGAATCATTGCCGCAAGCGCAGTGATAAATCCGACCAAAGTGGGGGCAGGAAATCCCACTAGACCGTAACAAACTCCCATTAAGATACCTACACCAAGCCCTACAACAATGGTTCCATTAACTGTGGCTCTCAATGCTCTAGGCAGTCTGTCTGCATATCGAAACCATCTTTTTCCCAAACAATATTCGCCTACCTGGTAAATCTGCAAGAGTAACCGATCCCCATCACGATAAAAGAAAAATAAACTTAAAAGAGTAAAACCCAATTGAACACTACGATGAGCCAGACTCGAACCAATTTCTTTCACATAATAGCTCGTCGGAGTTAACGATAAATGAACATTGGACAAAAGACCTTTAATCATTCCTGGCTTACCAATATTATCATCCCAGTACTTTACTAAGTCATTGCCTACAAAAGGAAAATCTTTTAGAAATTCAGGTGCAGCCCCTCCTTGTTGATTTAAAGATTGCAAGAAATTAATAAATATTTGCAATTCTTTTATCAAAAGTCCCAGTAACCAGCTTAAGGGAAGAATAAACAACAATCCAATTAAGGTTGTAAACAGTAACGCAGAGAGATTATCTTTGTTGCCAAAAAAATAGCGCCATTTTTCATATAAGGGATAAGATGCAATAACAATTATGGAGGCCCATATCAGTGAAGGAATAAAGCGATGAATAATAAATAAACTTAGAGCCACAATTCCAACAGTCAAGCCCATACTGATGAGCTCTTTATGATTTTCATTCATTAAGCAAAACTCCATGCTAATAGTTGCATCAAGATCCAAGAAGGCACGGCAGCTAATACATCATCCAACATAATTCCCAAACCGCCACGAACTTTTTGATCGATATAATCAATAGGCTGTGGTTTCCAAATATCAAAAATTCGAAATAAAATAAAACCACAAATCATCCAGGATAATCCTGTAGGGGCCATAAACATAGTCAATAAATACCCAACAACCTCATCCCAAACGATCCCTTTATAGTCATGTACACCCAAATCTTGAGTCACTTTATCACAAACCCAGACACCTAGAAGGAACGCGGCAAGTGTAAATGAAAGATAAACTGCCCAATGAGTGCCCATTAATAGCAAATAAAGAGGTATTGCTGCCAACGTTCCCCAAGTGCCTGGAGCAGTAGACATTAAACCACTACCAAAGCCAAAGGCAATAAAATAAATAGGATCCTGAAATACACTTTTTGCTAAATTTACTTGTTTCATTTTATTTTTCTCTATGCTTAGCTCATCTTAAAGGTTGGATCAATTTATTCATGAGCATTCATGTCGTCCCCAGCATTCAAGGATATAACCCAGGAACCGTTTCATACAATTAACTTAGAATAACCTAAATCCTTAATTATGTTTACTCAAAGAACTCTATTAAAAATGTGAATAACCTGCGGGTGTCAACTTATGGCATTGGTTGTTAGCATCTTTCATTCTTAATCCAGAGGCTTCCTCAATTACTCCAATAGGATAGCAATGTAAATTAGCTTTTTTAAACTCATTCATCAAGAGAGCAAATCGATGTTCCGGAACTGTAAAACATAATTCATAATCATCACCGCCAGTCAAAGCGATGTCAACAGCATGATCGGGCCAATATTGATTAAGTAAGGCATGTATCGGAATAGCTTCTTCATTAAGACAAGCACCAACACCACTTGCAACACAAATATGATTTAAGTCGGCACTAAGCCCATCTGAAATATCTATTGCTGCAGTTGCATAATTTCGCAAAAAATCAATTAAATCAATACGCGGCTTAGGATGGAGTAATTTATTCATTAATTCCTCCTTGTCATTTGGAGGAATTTTCTGATTCTCAAGAAGTTTAATGGCTAAAGCTGCAGCGCCCAACTCACCTGAAACGACAATAATATCCCCAGGTTTTGCTCCACTGCGTAGCACTGCTTTTCCCTTTGGTGCGGTACCCAAAATAGTTAATGTAATCGATAATGGACCGTGTGTTGTATCACCTCCAATTAAAGACAAGCGATATCGACTTAATGAATCTTTTAATCCTCGTGTAAACGAGTTGAGCCATTGTGGATTGAGTTCCGGTAAAGTTAAAGCGAGTGTGACCCAACAAGGCTCTGCAGCCATAGCCGCCATATCACTCACATTGACCATGACTGACTTACACGCAATGTCATACGCATCCCAATGCGGAAGAAAATGAACATTAGAAACTAAGGTATCTGTGCTTATCAGTAAATTCATCCCTTCAGGAATACGCACGCACGCTGCATCATCACCAATACCAAACAATACGTCATCACGCTTTATATCAAGTGGTTTAAAAAAATGATCAATAAGAGAAAACTCATCCATGGTTATTGATTTCAATTGACCGCACCTGCTGCGCCAAACTATTTAATACACCATTGACATAACGGTATCCATCCTGGGAACCAAATTCCTTAGTCAATGAGATTGACTCATCAAGGACAACTTTATAGGGAATTTCAGGACAATAGAGTAATTCAAAAGATCCGATACGTAACACCGTCAATTCAATTGGATTAAGTGCTGCGATCTCTCTATCAAGAAAAGGAGAAATACGCTCTTCTATGGTTTCAACATAGGCTGGAACACCGTGTAAAATACGACAAAAATAATCTACATCTACTTTATCCATATTATTAATGACTCGAAACTGTGCTTCAATTTCATGCAATTCACATCCAGACATTAACCATTGATAAAGAGCCTGAAGTGCTAATTTTCTGGCCTTTCTTTTACCACTTATTGACCGCTTTTCCACCTTTACCTCATAAATTCTTTTTAACATCTATAAAGCTCCTTTTCTCTTGAAAAGGAGAAAAAGGATGTGGCATGGTATAACAATCGGGCACGCACACGGTTACACAGGCATTGACTTGCATTACGCTAAGGGCGCGATTTTTAAAAATTGCGCATTAGCGCTCATTGACCTGCCTGCGCCCGTTTGCGTGTCCATGCCCGATTATTTACACCTGTCACATACTTACCCATTAATTAAATGGAAAAAGTACTAATCTTTGTCCATTTGATCAATTGTCTGCCTAAAATCACTTACGTCTTTAAAGCGCTTGTATACCGATGCAAACCGCACATAAGCAACATGATCCAAACTATATAATTCCTTCATAACCAATTCGCCAATGATTTGGGAATCGATTTCCCGCTCGCCTCTACGGCGAATTTCTTGTGTAATTGAAATAATCGAGGCCTCTAATGCATCAACACTTACCGGTCTTTTTTCCAAAGCCCGCAACATACCTGAACGTAAATTATCAATGTTAAAAGGCTCGCGCCGTCCATCACGCTTAACGACCGACGGCATGATTAATTCGGCTGTCTCAAAAGTAGTAAAACGTTCATGACATATGAGACACTCTCGTCTTCTGCGCACTTGAGCACCTTCAGCGACAAGACGTGAATCAACCACTTTTGTTTCTTCTGCGTGACAAAACGGGCAAAACATAATTATTTATAAACCGGAAATTCACGACATAAAAGCAATACTTGTTCTTTAACCCTTGCAATAGTCGTTTCATTATTAATATCATCAAGAATATCAGCTATCCAATTCGATAGAAGCGTAATTTCTTTTTCTTTAAATCCTCTGGTTGTAACTGCCGGAGTACCTAGACGCAACCCACTTGTTACAAAAGGAGAACGAGGATCATTAGGTACAGTATTTTTGTTCACAGTAATGTTTGCTTTATCTAAAGCGGCATCAGCATCTTTGCCTGTAATATTCTTATCAATTAAATCAACCAATAATAAATGGTTATCTGTACCACCAGAAACAATCTTATAACCACGACTCATAAGCACAGAGGCCATAGTCTTCGCATTGACTAATACTTGTTGTTGATAGTCTTTAAATTCTGGTAACAATGCTTCAGCAAAAGAAACTGCTTTAGCTGCAATGACATGCATTAATGGCCCACCTTGACTGCCAGGAAAAACAGAAGAATTTAATTTTTTTTCTATTTCTTCATTAGCTCGACATAAAATCATTCCGCCTCGTGGTCCTCTGAGTGTCTTATGGGTAGTCGTTGTAACCACATCAGCATAAGGAACTGGAGAAGGATAAAGACCTACTGCTATCAAGCCAGCGACATGAGCAACATCCGCCATCAAATAGGCACCTACTTTATCGGCAATTGCTCTGAATCGTGGCCAATCAAGGACACGGGAATAAGCAGAAAATCCAGCGATAATCAATTTTGGCTTATGCTCCAGAGCCAATTGCTCCAAAACGTCATAATCAATTAAACCCGTTTGTGAATCAACACCATAAGGGACTCCTTCATAGAGTTTACCCGAGAAATTCACTTTAGAACCATGGGTTAAATGACCGCCATGAGGCAATGCCATACCTAACACAACATCACCAGGAGCTAATAGAGCCATCATTACCGCAGCATTAGCTTGTGAACCAGAATGAGGTTGAACATTGACATAATCTGCAGAAAAAAGTTTTTTTGCACGAGCAATTGCCAACTCTTCAGCAACATCAACATACTCACATCCGCCATAATACCGCTTCCCAGGATATCCTTCGGCATATTTATTCGTTAATACAGAACCTTGAGCCTCCAAAACACGCGGGCTTACATAATTTTCTGATGCAATAAGTTCAATGTGTTCTTCTTGCCGACGTTGTTCATCAACAATTGCTTGAAATAATTCATCATCAAAATGTTTTATGGTATAGCTTTGGTCAAACATGAGTAATCCTTGGGAAAATGGTTAAGGTCTAACGATGATGTCATTACGTACCTTTCTAACACCATCTACGCTTGCAGCAATCATCCCTGCTCTTTGCTTCAATCTAGGAGTAGCAACAAAACCACTGAGTTGCACTTCATCTTTAAAGGTTTTCACTTGTACTGCTAAACCTGTACGCCCTAATTGATTCACTAATGTTGCTTTTACCTTAGTAGTCGTCGTTGAACTATCCAAAAATTCACCAGTACTTTCAGTGCCTGGAGAAGCAACACATGCTGTAATAAGTATAGTAAAAAGACCCACAAACAACATTTTAAGTGAGTTACGCATCCAAAAACTCCCTAAAGAAAAAACGTCATAAGAGTACCACAAAATTTAACTGGTTACGAACTGTGAATACAAACCGAATAGGCTATTTTTCAATTTTTACGGTTAAAATACTGCACACGCTTTTCAGGCCATTAATTTTCAGTACATCTTCCTACTGCCGCAGCTTTTATGCGGCACGTAGGCCATTAGAAAACCTATAAAACTTACCACCCGATTTTTTTCTTTAGCATCTTAACCTTATCATGCCCGTGTTTTTTTTTTTTATTATTCACAACCACTTGTTCATGATCATTCTTATGCCCATGTGCCTGATTACCATGTCCATGTACCTTAGCTTGATTGGGAGCCACGTGTGTTTGTTGATGGCCTCGATAATGACGAGAAGGATGGCGATAATCATGTGGCCGCTCATCGAAACCATAAATTTCAGCTCGGGGAGGAACGGAATGATAATAACCGGCATCATAATATTCGGGTTCTGCGATATAACATGAAGTCAAAAAAGGAATGAATACTAGACAAGAGATTAAACGCTTCATGAACAACTCCTGAAACATAAAAAAAAAGGGAAGGTGCACTTGCATGCAACTTCCCTATCATAAAATAAGTTATTAATTACTTATTTTTTTGCTGTAACTTCAACTTTCTCACTCTTAATACCTTTATTCAGGTAATTAACAATGCGTACTGTACTGTTTACGTTAGTCCAACCAGAATAAATAGTTCCGTAAGGACCCTGAATCATAAGATTCATACCAGCATGGCAATAACCATAGTAGTATAAGCTGATGTAATGAGGTGCATCATAATAGAATATGGTGAAAGGCTCTAATGGAGTAGCATCATCAAAAGAACCGTATACACGAACATTGTCAATACTGTTGTTGATGATTTCAATTTCACAATAACCTGGATACATCATTGATTTACCAGCAGGCTTTTTATCAGCTTCGGTAGCTTTTGGATGCAAATGTGCATTTGCTGCAAAAGCTTGTCCAATCAAACTAAAACAAAGAGCAAATAACAAGGACTTCAACTTCATGGTTTCTCCTTTGACTTTATTGAAAGCTGCATAGTAACAAAGTGTTGTATTTAGTCAATAGGATATTTTTATAACCATGAAATAAATAAAATTGAAGCTTATAAGCACAATAAGGGTAATAATATTCATCTTTCGTGTTATATTTGGCGGGTTTTGTAATTTACCGTTTTTTGGTCTGTTTACAATTCGCTACCTTGAGCCAAAATGATAGTCGAATTGTCAACAGAACCTAGTATTTCAGGGGAGCATAATGAAAAAGCGAATGGTCATCATGGGAGTAGCCTTACTGATTGTTTTCGGTGGGATCATTGCTTTTAACTTCATCAAGACAATAATGATTAAGCGTTTCTTTGCAAGCTACCAGCCACCCGCTGTTTCTGTCGCTTCCGCTGTTGCTCAAGCTGTAGATTGGCAGCCCACCATCAATGCAGTAGGCAGTTTCGTTGCTTTAAACGGAGTCGATGTAAGTTCTCAAGCATCGGGCAATGTAGTAAAAATTGATTTTGAGTCAGGGCAATATGTTGATAAAGATGCTCCTTTAATTACTATTGATGACAGCGTGGATCAAGCCGTATTAAAATTTAATCAGGCTGAGCTCACGCTAAAAACTTTGAGTTATCAACGTCAAAACGATTTATTCAAACGAGGGGCTTCACCCATCTCGAATGTTGATGAAGCCAAAGCAAATCTCGAACAAGCCCAAGCAAAATTAGAGCAAACACAAGCGCAAATTAAGCAAAAACACATTACGGCACCCTTTGCTGGAAAATTAGGTATACGACAAGTTAATCTAGGTCAATTTATCAGTCCTGGACAAACAACAATTGTTTCTTTGCAATCACTTGATCCATTGTATTTGGAATTTTATCTTCCAGAACAACTCTATAAACGTATACGCCCAAATCAAACCATTACATTTTCTGTAGAGGGATTTCCTAATGCACTTTTTGAGGCTAAGGTTAATGCGATTAACTCTAAAGTAGATCTCAATACCCACAATATGCTCGTTCAGGGCACCCTTGCTAATTGCCCTACATCTGCGATTAAAGATCCCGAAAATTCTCCATTATTGAAAATCCGTAAAGAACCTATGGGAAATAAGCGAATTATCACTTGCGATACCGATTTAAACAGCAAAAATAAAATTCGTAACTTTACGTTTGTACCAGGGATGTTTGCTTCGATTGAAATCAGCCAACCAGCTGAACCCAATACAGTGATTGTTCCTTCTACAGCTATTTCCTATAGCTTATACGGTAATGCCGTGTACATTATTGAGAAAAATGCGGAAGGGAAGAAAAATCCAGACGGTTCTGATCTGCTTACGGTCAAACGTGTGTTTGTCAGCACTGGTGAACAACACGGAAATTATACCGTAATCAAAAAAGGAGTTAAGGCAGGACAATTAGTGGTGAGTGCCGGTGAAATAAAATTACAAAATGGTACGCCTGTTGTAATCAATAATGAGGTCAAACTCAATGAGGTCAGTAATCCGGATCTCTTAGGACAATAAAACAAGTTGCTGTAGTCGGGCGTCATCCTGAATGCTGCGAAGGATCTCATATTAACACCGTCTTCGGTGTGGAGAGTCCTCGTAGTCCTGTGGATGACGACAATAGATCCCGGACACAGCTACAATGCAACCAAATTGCATTTTTACCTATTACGAAATTTTTTTAATCAGGAACAGTTATGAAGTTTACCGATCTTTTTATCAAACGGCCCGTACTTGCCATGGTAATTAGTTTGCTCATTTTTCTTTTTGGTATTAATGCCATTTATAACATGCAGATTCGTCAATACCCTCGCATGGATAATACAGTAATTACTATTATGACCGGTTATCCAGGAGCAGATGCCGATCTGATTGCGGGATTCATTACCTCACCTCTAGAAAAAGCCGTTGCCAGTGCAGAAGGGATCGATTACATGACCTCTTCAAGCACACAAGGTTTAAGCACGATCACGCTAAACATTAAGTTAAACTTCGACCCTCAGGTGGCTTTTACCGATGTGATGAGTAAAGTACAACAAACTTTAAATCAATTGCCCAAAGAGTCACAACAACCCGTTATATTGAAAACATCCGATAGTTCAACTGCATTGATGTACATCAGCTTGGATAGTACAGAAATGACCCCACAACAAATTACCGATTACGCAACCCGTGTCGTGCAGCCTCAACTGCAAACAGTAGATGGTGTGGCAAAAGCAGAAATTTTAGGTGGTGCAACCTACTCCATGCGAATTTTTATGGACCCTATGAAAATGGCCGCATTAGGTGTATCTCCCTCGGATGTATCGGCTGTACTTGCCAAAAATAATTTCTTGACTGCAGCAGGCAATACTAAAGGTGAATACGTGGCAATCAGCATCACGGCAAAAACCGATCTGAATGATGCAACACAATTTAGTAATTTGATTGTTAAAAGTGACAAAGGGTCTATTGTCCGTTTACGCGATGTGGGCAAAATTGAGTTAGGCTCACAAGACTATGATACCTCGGTTACCTTTAATGGTAAGAAAGCAGTATTTATCTCCATCACCCCCACACCAACGGCAAACCCTCTGACCGTAATTAGTGATGTAAGAAAAATTCTTCCTTCAATCATCAAAGAATTTCCACCTTCCCTAACAGGAACAATAGTCTATGATGCAACGGCGTTCATTAGAGCCTCTCTGGATGAAGTGACTCATACCATTATTGAAGCAGGACTCATAGTTATCGTAGTGATTTTCCTATTTTTAGGATCTATCCGCTCAGTACTCATTCCAATTGTCACTATTCCTCTTTCATTAGTTGGCGTATGCACCCTCATGCTTATGTTAGGATATAGTATCAATTTATTAACCTTACTTGCTTTTGTCTTGGCCATTGGCTTGGTCGTCGATGACGCGATTGTTGTTGTAGAAAACGTCCATCGTCACATAGAAGAAGGAAAAACCCCTTTTGACGCAGCATTGATTGGTGCTCGTGAAATCGCCACTCCAGTCATTGCAATGACCATTACACTTGCTGCGGTGTACGCACCTATTGGATTTATGGGAGGTCTGACTGGAGCCTTATTTAAAGAATTTGCTTTTACATTAGCCAGTGCAGTAATCATTTCTGGAATCATTGCATTAACGCTTTCCCCCATGATGTGCTCAAGAGTGTTATCTAAAGACATCAGCAGTGGTAAGTTTGTTCATTTTCTCGATAATTTTTTCAACAAACTTAAATTGAAATACCAAAATGCCTTACATAGTTTGTTGAACACCCGCGTGATTATGTTGTTTTTTGCGGCAGTGGTTATCTTGATGCTGCCTTATCTTTACATCCATACCTCAGCAGAGACCGCCCCCGATGAGGACCAGGGTTTCTTTTTTGTTATGGCAATGATCCCACAATTTGCCACACTTAATTATATTGAGTCCTTCACTAAGCCCTTTGATGAAATTTATAAAAGTTTTCCTGAAACAGAAAATTATTTTACGGTAAACAACAGCAGCCAAACCATCTCGGGCATGGTATTGAAGCCATGGAATCAACGCAGTAAAAGTCAGTTTGCTCTAAAGCAACCCCTGCAAGATAAATTATCACACGTCGCCGGTTTAAATGCTTTTGCAATTGTGCCACCACCTCTACCTGGGGGCGGAGGCGGTACTCCAGTACAATTCGTCATCAAAACAACGAATGACTTTCAGAGCCTGTTAGACGTTTCCAATAAGCTTGCCGATAAAGCGCGTAAAAGTGGCTTATTTATTTATGTAGATAATTCACTCAAATTTAATAAACCACAAATTATATTGGATATTAATCGCTCTAAAGCGTCTGAAATGGGGTTAGATATGCAAGCTGTAGGAAGCAGCTTAACTAGCGCTTTGTCAGGTAATTATGTCAATTACTTCAACCTCGAAGGCCGTAGCTACCAAGTAATTCCCCAATTAAGCCGTTCATTTCGCATGAACCCTGAACAATTAGGACAAATATATGTTAAAAGTATTCATGGGACAATGGTTCCTCTTTCAACTGTAGTGACTGCTGTAGAAAAAACTGCACCGAATGCCGCCTCACATTTTCAACAAATGAATTCAGCAACCATTCAGGCAGTAATGATGCCTGGAAAAACGCTAGGAGAAGGCCTACAGTTTTTACAAGAAGCAGCAAATGATACCTTACCTAAAGGCTTCGCATACGACTATGGCGGCGAATCGAGACAATTTATGCAAGAAGGAAGCGCTCTCTTATTTGCATTTGTCTTTGCGATCATCATTATTTTCTTGGTACTTTCAGCTCAATATGAAAGCTTTCGCGATCCGTTGATTGTGTTAATTAGTGTGCCCATGTCCATTTGCGGCGCATTAATTCCCCTGAATTTAGGATTGGCAAGTATCAATATTTATACCCAAGTAGGCCTGATTACCCTTATTGGATTAATCTCCAAACATGGGATTTTGATCGTTGATTTTGCCAACCATTTACAACGTGAGAAAAACTTGGATAAACGAGCGGCCGTAGAAGAAGCAGCTGGAATTCGCTTGAGACCTATTCTCATGACTACTGCAGCGATGGTATTTGGTGTACTTCCCTTACTTATTGCCAGTGGTGCCGGAGCAGTAAGTCGGTTTGATATAGGATTAGTTATTGCAACGGGCTTGTTGATTGGAACAGGCTTCACTTTGTTTGTAGTACCCACTTTGTATACCTACATCGCAGAAGATCATCGCTCAAAAGCATCTGAGCCTCAGTTCGATGAAGCAAAAATTCCTGATGTACAAGTACCTGATCAAAAACATTAAACAGGTAGCCTGGGTGAGGCCAAGCCGTATCCCGGGCCCCTTGATACAACATATGCTTTTGATTGACGATTTAATTAATAGAGCAGATAAATGACTCACCACAGGAAATTAAAAAGAGATATCAATTACAAAATTATTTTTCCTCGCATTATTGATAGCCTTACTGGCTCAACTTATGACTGAATTTATGGTACTATTTCGCTTTTATCAGTACAGGTTTAATCATGGATAAAGTCTATTCCCCTGAAGCAATCGAAAAAGCATGCTATAAGAATTGGGAAAATCATCATTACTTCCAACCGCATGGTGACGGTAAAAGATATTGCATTATGCTTCCCCCTCCTAACGTCACGGGGAGCCTGCATATGGGGCATGGTTTTCAGCATACCATTATGGATGCTTTAACACGTTATCACCGCATGTTAGGTGATAAAACGCTATGGCAACCTGGCACTGACCATGCCGGTATCTCAACGCAACTGGTTGTTGAACGGCAACTCGAAGCTTCAGGAGTTTCCAGAAAAGATCTTACCCGTGAACAATTTCTAGAGAAAGTTTGGCAATGGAAGAATGAATCGGGCAATACCATAACCCAACAAATGCGACGTTTGGGGGCATCTGTAGATTGGAATCGGGAACGATTTACTATGGATGAAGGGTTGTCAGCTGCTGTACAAAAAGTATTTGTACAACTCTATGATGAAGGACTGATCTATCGTGGAACCCGTTTAGTCAATTGGGATCCTAAATTAGGCACCGCAGTATCCGATCTTGAAGTGCTTTCTGAAGAAGAAGATGGTTTTCTCTGGCATATTCGCTATCCCATTGTGAACTCAACTGAATCGCTTATTGTTGCTACCACTCGACCTGAAACGATGTTAGGCGACACTGCAGTTGCGGTACATCCAGAAGATCCTCGCTTCAAACATCTGATTGGACAACAAGTTCATCTGCCCCTTTGTGATCGAACAATCCCTATTATTGCTGATGAGTACGTAGACAAAGAGTTTGGTAGTGGCTGCGTTAAAATTACACCTGCTCATGACTTCAACGATCATGAAGTGGGTAAGCGTCATAATCTTCCTGTCATAAACATCTTAACTAAAAAGGCTTCTATTAATAAGAATGCGCCCCTCAAGTATCAAGGCATGGATCGATTCATCGCTCGAGAACAAATTGTTAAAGACCTTGATGCAGCAGGCTTATTAGTTAAAACAGAGCCCCATAAGTTAAAAGTACCTCGTGGTGAAAAATCGAATGTCATTATTGAACCACTTTTAACTGATCAATGGTATGTCAAAACCCAGCCACTGGCTGAACCGGCAATAGCTGCCGTAAAAAATGGTGAAATCCGGTTTATTCCTGAAACCTGGAGCAAAACATACTTTCAATGGATGGATAACATTGAAGACTGGTGCATTAGCCGTCAATTATGGTGGGGACATCGAATACCTGCCTGGTATGACAGCAATGGCAATGTGTATGTGGGTTATAGTGAAAATGATGTTCGTTTTAAATATAAAATTAAAGATTCAACTACATTAAAACAAGATGAAGACGTTCTCGATACCTGGTTTTCTTCTGCACTTTGGCCCTTTTCCACTCTAGGCTGGCCCGAAAGAACTCCCGAGTTAGAACAGTTCTACCCAACTTCTGTGCTCGTTACCGGGTTTGATATTATCTTTTTCTGGGTCGCCCGCATGATCATGATGGGCCTGAAATTTACAGGTAAAATTCCATTTAAAGAAGTCTTTATTACTGGTTTAATCCGGGACAGTGAAGGACACAAAATGTCCAAATCTAAAGGTAATGTCCTTGATCCTTTGGATATTGTGGATGGAATTGATCTCGAATCGTTGATTGAAAAAAGAACTTCTAATTTAATGTTGTCTTCAGTTCGTGATCAAATAATTAAAAACACCCGTAAAGAATTCCCTGAAGGTATCAGCGCTTATGGAACAGATGCCCTTCGCTTTACTTATTGCTCTCTCGCATCAACTGGACGTAATGTACGCTTTGATATCGGTCGCGTTGAGGGGTACCGCAATTTTTGTAATAAACTATGGAATGCTGCGCGTTATGTATTACTTAATACTGATGAAGATCTAATGGATTTCGACGATGGAGCATTTCAGTATACTCCGGCAGATCAGTGGATTTTATCACGCTTGCAACGTACGATTAGCAAAGTGCATCATTATTTTGAAACCTACAGATTTGACTTATTATCAAGCACGATTTATGAATTTGTCTGGCATGAATATTGTGACTGGTATTTGGAGTTATCTAAGCCAGTCTTACAAGATGAACATGCACTGAGCGCTTTGAAGCGAGGTACTCGTAGAACCTTAATTCATGTGCTCGATCACATTCTTAAAATGCTGCACCCTTTAATGCCATTCATTACAGAAGAAATTTGGCAGCGTACATCAAAGCTAACCAGCGAAAACGGTGCAAGCATTATGACCAGTGCTTATCCACAAGTAAATTCTGAGTTCATCAATGATACCGTTGAAGAGGAGTTAGAATGGTTAAAATCTTCAATTCAAGCGGTGCGCACCATACGCAGTGAAATGTCCATTTCACCTGCCAAGCTGATCCCACTTTATATTCGTAACGTGACACCAGTGCTGAAAGACAGAGTAGAAAAATATCAACACACGTTAAAAGCACTGAGTAAATTAAGTGATATTCATTATCTAGGAGCAGATGAGAAAGCACCTGTCTCAGCGACTGCTGTGTTAGGAGAAATCGAGTTACTCATTCCTATGGCAGATTTAATCGATAAGGAAGCTGAGCTGGCACGTTTGAACAAAGAGTTAGGTAAACTGGATAAAGACATTAGTCTTGCTGAAGGAAAACTAAATAATCCTAAATTTACAGATAAAGCACCCGCAGAAATTATCGCTAAAGAACAGGAAAAATTGGCACAAGCACAACAAACTAAAGAAAAACTGTTAGAGCATAAAATCAGGGTTGAGTCACTGTAATCAAAATCCCCTTTCCCACTCGTTGGAGAGGGGCAGAGATGAGGGCTGATTGGCTACCACCAATCCTCTCATCCCCCCATGGGCATCATCTGCCTGACCTCAGTCATCCCGAGCGTAGCGAGGGAACTCCCTTGCTTTGGCACAGTATCACCATGAAGAAAAGCCTCGCCATGCTCGGGATTGGGAAATGAAACGCTTTATTTTATGGCATTAATCTTTGAATTATTTGTATTTAACAACCCTATGATGGATCCACCACGCAAGTAATAAAGTGGTTAGAACTCCTAAATAAACACCGATGTTTTTCCATTCTGGCCCCACAATTTGCAATGCATCGGGACTTTGAAAAATCGAAAAAGGAATTGCAAGCAATACATCTACAATTGCAGAACCGGCAACCAATCCACAGGCAATAAGTGTCCCTTTTTGTTTGCAGGTTATTGCTTCTTCTTCAACAAGAGCTGTGCGTTTTAAACGTCTTTTTACAAATAGTGCGATCATCCCGCCAATAAAAAGTGGAAACGAAGAGGAAAGTGGTAAATACATTCCTATCGCAACGCCTAAAATGGATAAATTTAAATAACGACTTAAGCGCAACAAATAATTGACGAAAACAATAAGTAGAATAATTGCAGAACCAATCAACATCATCGTCCATGGCAATGAATTTCGAAAAACAGCCTCAGTAATCGCCGCCATTAAGGCTGCTGTTGGCGCAGGCAAAGATTGACTTATGTCCATACCCTCATGAGGCATTACCCCTGCAATCCCATATACATTAAACAGCAACTGCATCACCGGAGGAATAACCAATGAAGAAATGACTACCCCAAGCAACAGCATCAATTGTTGTTTCCATGGAGTTGCACCAACCAATTGCCCAACTTTGAGATCTTGAGTGTTATCATTGGCAATCGCCGCTATACCGGTTACAACAGCACCAATCATGATTGTAATGGCTTCAGCTGCCTGAATTTGTTCTGTCTTTAACGGTAAAGGTAATAGATGATCCACTGCAACCAATAGCAACCATGCGGCAAAAAGCATTCCTGAAATAACAACCGAACTACCAGGACTGGCTGTAACCCCCACCATACCGGAAAAATAGGCGGTAATAACAGAAAAAATAAACCCTATAAACAAAACATAAATAACCGCCAGAAAAATTAGGGTCGGTGAATATTCATTATCCAACCCCACTTGCTGTAGCGGCAGAACCAGCTGGAAAAAGAGAAACAAGATGGCAGCTAACGCACCAATACCAATCAAAATATAAGGTAAAGGCATGTCTTGATCAGTCCGCAAAGGTTGAATGTCTTTATTCCCTTTGGACATAAAGGATTTCAGTGAATTTTGGATACTTGTGGATAGGGGTCTCACTAATTTTAAAAAGGTCCAAACACCTGCAAACAACATAGCTCCTATCCCTAGATAACGCATCTCGCTATTCCATAAAAAGGACGCTGCTTGCTCTGCAGGATAATGGCTTACAAACTCAGGATAAAATTGACTGACCACCGGTAATGCGATTAACCAAGAGATCACTGCCCCCAAAAAAATACTGATTGCCATATCATGGCCAACCAGATAACCAGCACCTATCATTGTTGCGGAAAAGCCAGCACCAAGACCAAATAGAGAGCGCTGTATCACAAACCAATAACCCCAGCTATTAGCGACTACTTTAAATCCCGTTTGGAATAATTCAATAAGCCCTCCTACAGCACCGCCAAGCAAAATGTCTTTGATCCCTGTTTTTTCAACCGACGATTTTAATACCTCCGCAATCGCACGTCCCTCTGGAAACTTTAAAGAGGGATCATGAACTAAAATACGGCGAAGCGGTATGGAAAACAATACCCCCAAAATGCCACCGCAGACTGCAATAAAAAAATTAGTGAGGTAATCAAAATGATTCCAAAAACCAATAATAATCAAAGCTGGAATAGTATAAACAATCCCCCCAGCAACAGCTTCACCTGCAGATGCAGCAGTTTGCACTGCATTATTCTCAAGAATGGTGGAGTTTTTAAAAAAACGCAGAATACCCATAGAAATAATTGCCGCAGGAATTGATGCTGAGGTTAAAATTCCCAACTTCAACGCAAGATATGCGTTAGACATCGCCAGTAATACAGTAAGTATTATGGCCAGCACAACAACTCTCACAGAAAGTTCAGCTACCTTTTTATCGGCAGCTATAAAAGGAGTATCAGCCATTAACGACCCCAAACATTGTGCATTATTTCAGGCTTAATTAAAGAAGAAATCTGTGATAAAGGTACTTTTACAGTCTGAGGTCCGTATACATATGCGGCAACTTGATAGGTATCGAAAATAATATTTATTCCTTGGGGTGAAAAAGACCAGATTTTATAGTTTTTATCTATAGGCTTAGTTCCCTCGTCAATCCATTTTTGATCTGCAAAACCTTTTCCACTGATTTTTTTATTAGAAAAACTCGCAATAGGTTTTAAATAATTTACTTCAGGACGAAATAAATCGGATAACTCAACCTGACGACCATCAATGAAATTCAATACGGCTACAGTATTCGATGGATGCGCAGCTCCTCGATGATAAATAGAAATATTAAAAGATACACTTAAAGCCTTTTTTGTTTTAAAAGGCAAAGAATAAGTGACATTTAAACCTGATTTTCCTGGTGCATCCGCAGGAACATCTGCATCGTCAGCAATTTCTTTAAGGAAGTTTTTTTTAGTTTTTTCAATAAAGGATTGCACTGCGGCATTGATCCGCGCATCCTTGAACCCTTGGGGGTACTTGATATCAATGATATAAACCGATGTTTCTTTTTTAACTGATACTGGATTCACCGCCCAAACAGTAAAAGAACATACCATAATACCTACAGAAAGAATTGTTTTTAGTGATTTCAGCATATTTTATTCCTAATAGTTATCCTTTGGAGACACCCACTCCCCTGCAATCATCGTACGATGAGGTAAGGGATAAGCAAAATAATAACAAAGGGCAGCACTGTCATTAACAGACCACCATACCAAATCGGCGTTCATGCCTTTCTCAATTGCTCCCAGTTCTTTTTGCAAACCTAATGCTCTTGCAGCATGACTGGTAACCGCCATCAATGCTTCAGGCACAGATAATGAAAAAAATTGGCAGGCCATACTCATCATCAAACGTAATGAAGTAGTTGGCGACGAGCCCGGATTACAATCAGTGGCAACTGCCATTCCTACACCGGCTCGACGCAATAGATCGACGGGTGGTTTTTGTTGTTCACGCAGAAAGTAATAAGCCCCAGGAAGCAAAACAGCAATCGTATTTGTTTTTGCCATAGCATAGGCTCCTTTCTCATCCAGAAACTCCAAGTGATCACAAGACAAGGCACCAAACTCTGCAGCAAGCTGACTTGCTCCAAGATTAGATAATTGTTCTGCATGGCATTTTATTGGTAGATTTAATTCCCGTGCTGCCATGAAAACTTGCTCGGTTTGTTTTAATGAGAAGGCAATACTCTCACAAAATACATCCACAGCATCTATTAAATTTTCTTCACATAATGCGGGCAACATTTCTTGGCAAAGAACATCAATGTATGCCTGGCTGTTTCCTTTAAATTCGGGTCCTATTGCATGCGCACCAAGGAATGTTTTTCTTACCCTTAAACCCGTTATCTCGCCCAAACGTTTGGCTACTCGCAGCATTTTTAATTCGCTAGCCAAATCCAACCCATAACCTGATTTAATCTCAACCGTAGTCACGCCATCTGCGCATAAAGCAAGAATTCTGGGCAACGATTGTTTGATTAACTCATCTTCTGACGCAGCGCGAGTCTGGTTTACTGTAGATAATATCCCACCACCTGCTTTAGAAATTTCAGCATAACTCACTCCAGCTAATTTCATTTGAAATTCGGTGGAGCGATTTCCTGCATAGACCAAATGCGTATGGCAATCGATAAGCCCAGGGGTAATCAACTGTCCCTGACAATCTTCTTCATGCAATGACTTAAAAAATTCTGTAGGCAATTCTGTCTGTGGTCCAGACCAGGCAATAAGGCCATTTTTAATGGCAATTGCTTGCTGCAGTAATTGATTTCCCTGAGCATCAATAGTAGTTGCATTCAATAGTAATTTGTCACAAGGAACCATTAAAAATCCCAATGAAGAACTTGATGAGGTGGCTTGAGCCATGCGTTATGGTGTTTTGTGTCATAGATATCCCATTCTTTAGAAACATAGGTTTTCTTGTCCACATCCAATAAGAGCCAAGTCAAGAACTCTGCGACTGTATCGGGTGACACCAAGCGATGTTCCTCTTTCAATCGTTTATAAAAATTAATTCGTTCATAATCAGGATTATCCTTACTTCGGGCAATCGCTTGCATGTCGGTATCAATTATGCCTGGCATTACATTAGCAAAAGCTATTGAATCAGATTCCAATTGCCAACATTTGGTCAGCATGGATAAAGCAGCTTTAGACACACAATATGCAGTCCAGCCCCTTATCGGGTAATGGGCAGCTCCAGAACCAATATTTAAAACACGGCCGTTAGTCAATTTATCGTATATCTTTTGTGGAAGAAAAAGGGCAGCATTTAAATTGGTATTTAAAGCATGATGCCAGTCTTTAGGCTCTATATCCTTTATGGGGGTCAAAGGATTTAAAGTTCCAGCATTATTAACCAGTGCACGAACCTGATCCACATCGTGTAAATGATTTTTGATTAAGTCTAAACCTTCAAGTGTTGACACATCAGCGCAAATATATTGAATATTTGTAGAAAAAGAGGCTGTTTCTTGCAATGGTTGCTTTCTTCTACCCACAATTAAGACTGTTTGATCTCGTTTTGCCAAAGAAAAAGCTAATGATCTTCCTATCCCACTACCTCCACCGGTAATAACAATCACAATACCCTCTTACTCTTTTTATTTGCCATGCACGAATAATACCAGACATTGAGTAAACTTGGCATAATTTTATGCGTATTTGATGGCGAACAAAAGTCGATGAAGCAAAACTCACGCAGATAGAGAAATATCAATTTATCGTTGGTGGAGGAACAAGTAACACAGGGTTTGTCGCAATGCGGACTGTGTTTTCGGCAACACTACCTAAAAATAATCGATTAAAACCTCGACGTCCGTGCGTACCCAGTGCGATTAAATCTGCAGACCAGCTTTTTGCTTCCTTAACAATCGCTTCAGAGATCCTTCCTTGCAATAGATTGTGTTCCATTAATTTGGTGTCACACTGAACTAAAGCCTGACCCGTAACTAATTTTTTAGCATTCTCTAAAATAATTTGACCTTCCTTTTTATAGTGAGTGAGCAACGAAAGATAATCAATACCAGGAAACATAAAATGTACTTCAACGACATGTAAAATAAGTAATTGAACTTGCTCTTCCTTCATAAGTTTTACTGTTTCTTGCATTGCATGCGTTGAGATGTCACTGCCATCAATTGCAATTAAAATTTTTTTAGACATAGCATTGCCCAATGAACGAACTATATTATAGATTGTAGGCAATAGATCGATGTAAGCTCAAATATCTTAGGGCTTAGGGTATCCATTGATTGGATGATCTTATAGTCTACTCACGATGGGGATATCTATGCATCAATTAAGCACCTTACTCGCTCAATCAGCGAAACAGTTTCCTGATAAAATTGCCTTGATTATTGATCAACAGAGTTATACGTATAAAAAACTCGATGAATTAACTCACCGTCTGGCCAATGCGTTTTTAGCACAAGGGGTCTCACAAGGAGACCGCATTGCATTTCTTTTACCAAACAGTATTGAAATCGTTTTATGTTACTATGCCTGTTTTATGATAGGTGCTATAGCCGTTCCAGTGAACATTCAATTCAACAATGAACTGATTCATTACGTGTTGGAACAGAGTAAGGCGCGTGTTTTTATAACTACTGCACATTATTATCAACAGCTACTTGATGATGAAAAAATATTACACCAAATTGATGAATGTTATCTCACCTCGGAATCATCAGGCTATTCCGGAGTTAAGAATTTCCAAGATTTACTAGTACCTGGAGCCATATCCACTACCGCTGATATCACAATCGAACCCAAAGAGCCTGCCTTAATTTTTTTTACATCTGGAACCACAGGATTACCCAAAGGAGTGGTTCATACTCACTATAGTCTTAGTCAAGGTACCCAAAATCAGCTCAGACAAATACAGATAAATCATACTGATCAAACCTTAGTGATGTTTCCAATCTGTTATTTGATTGGCTTAGGTTCACAAATTTTACCTTTTCATGCAGTAGGTGCTACGGTGATCCTATTACCTAGCTTTAATCCTAAAGATGCATTAACAAAATTACACCTCTATGGAATTACGAAAATCTATGGGTTTCCTAAGCTTTATCTTGAGCTAATTAATCATGCGGAATCTTTAGGATATGAAATCAACACTCTTGATTTTTGTTTTTCTGCTGGAGATGCAACGCCTATCTCACTGCAGAAAAAATTTAATCTATTGTTTCATGCTGAAATTACTGAAGGCTGCGGGATGTCTGAATTACAAATCTATTCCATGAACCCTCCTTATGGAAAAAAGAAAACCGGATCAATTGGGTTTCCTATAGAAGGTATGGACATGCGCTTAATTGATGAAAAAGGTGAACTCATTTTAAATCCACATCAAACTGGAGAAATTATTGTTCATGGCGAGAGTATGTGTTCAGGCTATTGGCAAGATCTTGATTTAACTGCAAAATCGATAAAAAATGGCTGGTTGCATACAGGGGATTTAGCATATCGAGATAAAGAAGGATACTACTGGTTCGTCAGTCGTAAAGTAGATATTATACGCTGCGGAAAAGAGCTCATCTCTCCCAGTGAAATTGAAAATATCTTTTATCAACACAGTGCAGTTAAGGAAGCCGCTGCAATTGCATTACCCAATAAAAATAAAGCAAATGATGATAAAATTATTGTCTATGTGGTACTTAAAATTAGAGACAATCACTTGCACGCCCAAACATTGATGGATTTTGCTCATGCGTCACTCCCCCCCACCAAACGCCCATATCAAGTCATTATCATGGACCAATTGCCTTATGGTTTTACTGGAAAGATTGATCGAAACAGTTTAAGGCAGATGGCAAACAAGCAATTAGACTAGGAAGAGGTCAATATTTGGACACAATAATCAACATGTTATACTAAGCATAAATTTCTGGGGTGCCATTTATGAGAATTTTTATTGGGATCAACTTTTTTTGGGGTTTTATTGTTTTTTGTGGTTTAGCATCCGCTACAGCGATACATTGCCCAGAAACCATACAAACGACTCAGTCTTTACAACATGATATCAAAGCATGGGAGGCATTCGAGGATGATTGGAATAGTACTCATCATTTTGATCGCGTCACATTTTATTCAGGACACCCTAAAGAACATGCCAGTCTAGCCCCTGACACTGAAGTTTCAAAAGCCAAAAAATTAACTTGGTCATTTGATAAACAAGAAACCTGGGTGGCTTGTGAATATACTCAGACTAAAATTCAACTAATTCAAAAAATTCCTCATGGAACCGAAAGTTGTACCGTGACTTATAATGAAAATTTTTCTAGAGTACTGAGTATCAATTGCACTTAAGTCTCTTTTTTATATAGATTCTTAAAGAATTAATTAATGATTAGGGAGAATTTAATGTTTGAACATCTTTCCAATTACCAACGTGCCAACCCTTCACTCTGGCAAGGTAGAAAGGATACGATAAGTGCTGAACGCTTCTTTCAAAAAATCATTTTTCCTGTGCAACAAACTGAGCTCATTACTAAAGAGAAAAAAACCGTTTTCCTTGGCTTTGCCAGTGATGCGGGTGTTCGCCGAAATATGGGAAGACCAGGAGCAAAATTAGGACCAGATCAAATCAAAACACAATTAGCAAAACTACCGTGCTCTTTAGATAAGCAATTTTATGATCTGGGGACTATTTTTTGCGAGGAAGACGAGCTGGAAACTGCGCAAGCTCAATTTGCCAATCTAATCAGTTTTTGTCATCAACAAGGCCATCAAACGGTTGCCTTGGGTGGAGGCCATGAAATTGCTTGGGCTCATTATCAAGGTTTAGCCCCCCATTACAGCAAGCTGGGAATTATTAATTTTGATGCCCATTTTGATTTAAGACCATACCAAAAAAATCAACCAGGCACCTCAGGAACTCCTTTTTCACAAATCGCAACTTATTGTAAAGAAAACAACCAACCCTTTAATTACTGCTGCTTGGGGATCCAAAAATTAGGCAATACCCCCTCTCTTTTTGAGCGCGCTAGTGAACTTAATGTCCATTATCTGACTGCTGAAGAATTGTATGCAAACAGCGTAGCATGGCATTTAGCTTTTCTCGATGATTTTATGCTAAATCTAGATCACATCTATGTGACACTTTGTCTGGATGTTTTAGCAGAATCTTTTGCTCCTGGCGTTAGTGCACCACAACCACTCGGATTAACCCCGTGGCAAATTTTACCACTCTTGAAATACATCATTCAAAGTGGCAAAGTAGTTAGTTTTGATGTTGCTGAACTGTCACCGCCTTTGGATCAAGATCAAAAAACTGCTAGACTAGCGGCTCTTATTATCGCAGAATTGCTACATACTATTTAAGGAGTTAATTTCATGAAGAACACATTACTATGGGGTACTCTTTTTGCTTTACTTGGTACTCAAGTTCATGCTGAAAACACTCAGCCAGCCACACCACCGCCTCAAACTCCAAGTGCTCTAAAACCAGTTCCAGCTACACCAACACCACCCGGACAAAATTTGCCCTCAGTACATCCTGCAGCAGCACCAGCAGCGCCCATCAATTGTGAGTACAAAATTCCACCCGAAACCAAAACAATTGATCAATCAGTGGTCATGCAATGGGCCGCAAAAGCGGTTACCCAAGCATTTGACTTTAATCCAACCAACTTAGATGCACAATTACAAAAATTGCAGGCTTGTTTTACGGAGCAAGGTTGGACTGGTTTTAATACTGCTTTGCAGAAATCAGGTAATTTGGAAGCGATTAAATCCCAAAAACTCACCGTGAGCAGTCAAGTAGACGGACAAGTTGTTGTTACCGAAGCAAAAGACAATCAATGGAAAATTAATTTACCTTTACAAGTGGTTTATCAAAATGATAAAGAAAAGGTAACCCAACTACTTAGTGTGGACTTAACTATAGGCCGTAAGATGACTGGAGACTTGGGAATTACTCAAATGATTGCTGCTCCCAGAGGAACAGTGACGCAGGAAAAACCACAAAATGCTGCTCCTAATGCAGCGAATCCACCTAGCGGAGCGACACCAAATCCAACCGCTGCACCTACAGCGACAACGCCTGCAGCTCCGACAACGGCAACACCCACTCCAACAACCCAACCCACTGCCCCTGCTAATCCTTCGGCAACACCAACACCAACTCCAGCAACACCTGGACAACCTACTTTGCCTGAAAACCGTTCTACCCAGCCTTCACTGCCACCTAATACTCCTTAATGATTATTTCACTCCATCTGTTTTCGGGGTAGAAAAAGGGATATTTAACTTTTATTGACCATAATTAGCTCCCTCATCCGCCCTAACGGGCACCTTCTCCCCCAGGGGAGAAGGGAAATGCTTGACTTGATGATGGCGAGCAGCCTGCAGTGATAAATATAGCAATCAACATTTGTTTAGACCTCTCCTCTCCCGTTTTCGGGAGAAGGATGGGGGTGTGGGGTAGCTAACTTACCCTCATCCGCCCTGAGGAACATCTTTGTCCCCGAGGGAAAAAGGAAGTGTTTCACTTGATGGTGTTGAGTGGCCTGCAGCGAATAATATTGCGATCGAGATTTGCGTAGACCTCCCCTCTCCCGTTTTCGGGAGAGGGGCTGGGGTGAGGGGTAACTAACTTTCCCTCATCCGTCCTGAGGAGCATCTTCTCCCTCTTGGGGGATAAGTAAACCCGGGTTTTGGCATTGGGTTCACCAGGCTATTATAACACCTGTTTCTTTTAACCTAATTTATTAGGCAAAGCGGGCTTATTAGCACCCGGTTCATCAGGATATTCTAATACAATCACCTTCGTACCGATTCGGAAAAAGTTTTCGCTTAACCACTTGGCAGCACTTGGGAAAATACGCACACAACCATGGCTTGATGGGTGCTCTGGCACTTCATAGGCTGCATGGATGGTATACCCTTGGTAAAAGTAGGTACAATAAGGCATTTTTGCACCGCCTTTAGTATCTACAGGATATTCCCCAGATTTACAATCAAACCCTCTTCGATTATAAACTTTAAAAGTTCCAGTAACCGTTCTGCACGATTGATTTGAATTTTCTTCGCATACATCAACACCTGCTGAGCCACCGCCAGTCAATAAACGATTACCTTCCTCGTCATATGCTGCCCATGCAGAAACCTTAGGGTCAAAAATAAAGCGTCTTTCACCTGTTGCTTGAATCTTTTGAGGAAAATAATCACGACCACGTTTATCCTTTGTATAATGAACTGTTCGATGCACATAACCTGCATCATCAGTGAGTAACGTAGATGGATCATAGTCAACACAGGATGTTAAACCCCCAACAGACAATAACAAACCTGCCCAAAACAACTTATTCATTTAAATTTTATCTCCACTTAATTAAAACTTGATAACTACCTACCCTAACCTACGTCTCGGGCTATCCGCGGAACGTAGGCAAGAGAGGGCAGTTAGCTTCAAACCTATGACTCCAATTTACGATATTTGATACGCGATGGCCTATCTGCTGCATCTCCTAAACGACGCTTTCTATCTGCTTCATAATCAGTGTAATTTCCTTCAATGAAAGTAATTTGTGAGTCACCCTCAAAAGCCATCAGATGAGTACAAATTCTATCTAAAAACCATCGATCATGCGAAATGACAATCACACAACCAGGGAAATTGAGAATCGCATCTTCTAAAGCACGCAGAGTTTCTACATCCAAATCATTACTGGGCTCATCAAGTAATAAAACATTCCCGCCACTCTTTAGTAATTTTGCCAAATGGACGCGGTTACGCTCTCCCCCAGAAAGTTGACCCATTTTCTTTTGTTGATCAGTACCCCTAAAATTAAAACGTCCAACATAAGCACGGGAAGGCATTTGGAAACTGCCTACTTGCATGATGTCATGACCATCAGAAATCTCCTGCCATACCGTTTTATTGGAATCCAATTCATCACGTAGCTGGTCAACATAGGCCAATTGCACTGTGTCACCAATACGAATAGTACCCTCATCAGGAGTTTCTTGACCGGTAATCATTTTTAAGAAGGTAGATTTACCTGCCCCATTCGGACCGATAATTCCTAAAATACCCCCTTTAGGAAGTTTAAAATCTAAATTATCAATCAGGATTCGATCACCAAACGATTTTTTGATTTTTTCCCCTTCGAGAACCAAATCACCTAACCGCTCACCTGGTGGAATATATATTTCATTGGTTTCATTACGTTTTTGAAATTCTTTAGAATTCATTTCTTCAAATCGGGCTAGACGTGCCTTATTCTTAGCATGACGTCCTTTAGGTGATGTACGGACCCATTCTAACTCCGCTTTAATCGCACGTTGGTGTGCGTCTTCTTGTTTCTGCTCCATCTCCAGGCGTGCTTCTTTCTGCTCAAGCCAGGAAGTATAGTTGCCTTTGTACGGAATGCCTTCGCCACGATCCAGTTCTAATATCCATTCGGCAGCATTGTCCAAGAAATATCGGTCGTGGGTAATCGCAACTACTGTTCCAGGAAAACCTTCAAGAAAATGTTCTAACCAAGCGACAGATTCTGCATCCAAATGGTTTGTTGGCTCATCAAGCAGCAACATATCAGGATTGGAAAGTAATAAACGACATAAAGCAACTCGGCGACGCTCACCTCCTGATAACTGCCCCACAATGGCATCCCATTCCGGCAAGCGCAATGCATCCGCAGCCACATCAAGTTTCCTGTCTAAATCCCAGCCACCACCTGCTTCAATTTCGTTTTGTAATTCACCTTGCTCTGCAAGTAACGTATTCATTTCCTCATCGCTCATGGGCTCTGCAAAACGCATGCTGATTTCGTCAAAGCGCGCAAGTTTATCTTTCATTTCCTTCACGCCTTCTTCGACAACTTCGCGTACAGTCTTATTCAGATCGAGCTGGGGTTCTTGCTCTAGATAGCCGATTTTAATTCCTGGTTGTGGTCTTGCTTCTCCCTCATATTGAGTATCAACACCCGCCATGATGCGTAATAAAGTGGACTTACCAGAACCATTCAATCCTAAAACACCGATTTTAGCGCCAGGATAAAAACTTAATGAAATATCTTTTAAAATAAACCGCTGATTTTCAACAATTTTGCTGACGCGATTCATGGTAAAAATATATTGTGACATAACTACTCCGTCTTTTTAAAACTGCTTTTGTGGCTTGGGTAGAGGCATCATCGCACTGCACGTCAAGTAAAAGTTCCCTTCTCCCCGTGGGGAGAAGGTGCCTGCTAGGGTGGATGAGGGTATTGATTGTCGCTGATGATGCCCTCACCCCTTCCCCTCTCCCATACATGGAAGAGGGTATTTTTCTTAACTTAATAGCAGTAGAACACAACCATAACCCGAGAATGATACTCGATATAACTTTAATGTACATTACTGCAATTCAATATCTACCATTCAAGAATGACTTTGCCTGATTGACCTGATGCCATAATTTGAAATGCATGTTGGTAGTCATCAACTGGAAAACGGTGTGTTATCACCGGTGAAATATCCAATCCACTTTGTAACATGGCAATCATTTTATACCATGTTTCAAACATTTCACGACCATAAATACCCTTGATCACTAACCCTTTAAAAATAACCTGATTCCAATCAATCGCTGTTTCTTGAGGAGGAATACCTAACAAAGCTACATGCCCACCATGATTCATTGCCTTCATCATGTCATTTAGAGCCATGGGATTTCCTGACATTTCCAAACCCACGTCAAAACCTTCGAGCATTCCTAGTTCTGCAGTGACATCGGACAGTTTTTCATACTTAACATTTACCGCACGAATGCCTCCCATTTTACGAGCTAAATCCAAGCGGTAATCATTGACGTCAGTAATAACGACATGACGTGCACCTATATGCTTGACTATAGCGGCAGCCATAATACCAATAGGTCCAGCCCCAGTAATCAATACATCTTCTCCGACTACATCAAAAGCCAAGGCACAGTGCGTTGCATTACCAAAGGGATCCAGAATTGAAGCCTGCTCTCCAGTAATATTATCCGGAAGAACAATGACGTTGGTGGCAGGTATGGATAAATATTCTGCAAAACATCCAGGCCTATTGACGCCCACGCCCAAAGTATTACGGCAAAGATGGCGTTTGCCTGCGCGGCAATTTCGGCAAAAACCACAGGTCAAATGTCCTTCACCCGAAACTCGTTGGCCTACATGAAGTCCCTTCACCTCTTGGCCTACCGCAACAATTTCACCATAAAACTCATGCCCCACGGTCATGGGTACAGGGATAGTCGCTTGTGCCCATTCATCCCAGTTGTAAATATGTATGTCCGTACCACAAATTGCTGTTTTTTTAACTTTAATTAATACATCATTGACGCCATATTCAGGTATAGCGACCTCTTCCATCCAGATGCCAGGTTCCTTTTTCGCTTTGACTAATGATTTCATAAAAGTACCTCAAAATAAGATCATCTCTGTAAAAGTTAAGAGAAGACGGCGTTGCTTTAAATAACAGAAAACTCCTTACCTACCGTTTCGAATGCCTCAATGGCTTTATCCAAATGCTGTAGTTCATGTGCTGCGGACATTTGAGTACGAATTCGAGCTAAACCTTTAGGAACTACAGGGTAAGAAAAACCTACCACATAGATACCGAGCTCGAGCAAACGGTTTGCCATGCGTCCTGCCAGGCTCGCATCCCCTAACATAACAGGAATAATTGGATGTTCCCCAGGGATTAGATTAAATCCTAGCTGGGTCATACCTTCACGGAAATAACGGCTATTACGCTTTAATTTTTCAGCCCAATGATTATTTTTCATTAAATTGTCGAGAACAACACAGGAAGTATGCGCAATCACTGGGGCCAAAGTATTTGAGAATAAATAGGGTCTGGAACGTTGACGCAACCATTCAACGATGGTCTGATTTGCTGCGGTATAACCACCTGATGCCCCCCCTAGCGCCTTGCCTAGAGTACCGGTAATTATATCAATGCGGTCACTTACTCCAAAATGCTCAGGAGTTCCACGTCCCGTTTCTCCCATAAAACCGACAGCATGGGAATCGTCTACCATAACCATGGCATCATATTTATCGGCTAATTCGCAAATTGCTGGAAGATTGGCCAAAATTCCATCCATCGAAAAAACACCGTCTGTAGCGATTAAACGAAATCGAGCATTTTTAGCAGCAATCAATTGCTCTTCCAAAGCCTTCATGTCGTTATTCGCATATCGATAACGCGCAGCCTTACATAGCCGCACCCCATCAATAATACTGGCATGATTTAATGCATCACTGATAATCGCATCTTCTTCACCTAATAAAGTTTCAAAAAGACCGGTATTTGCATCAAAACATGAAGAATATAATATAGTATCTTCTTTGCTTAAAAATTGACTGATTTTTTGCTCAAGTTGTTTATGAGGCGTTTGTGTACCACAAATAAAACGGACTGAAGCCATACCATAGCCATATTGAGCCAATGCTTTTTGCCCTTCAGCAATCAGTTGGGGATCATTAGCCAAGCCTAAGTAATTATTTGCACAAAGATTAATGACTTCTTTATGATTTACTGTGACAGCAGCTTGTTGCTGACTGGAAATAACACGTTCGCTTTTATATAAGCCTTCTTTCTTAAGTGTCTCTATTTCAGTTTGCAAATATTCAGTAAATTGCTCAAGCACAGTATTCTCCTATACGTTAAACGCCACAATACCTCGGTACCCCTAGTGCTGTATCGAAAATAAGGGACAATCTATTTTAGAAAACCATTAAAAATAGCGGATCATAGCAAACTTTAACCAGAGTCACCACGAAATTTGGGATTCAAACATTATTTCTTAGCACATGCGCTATTTTTTTGCTAAGATTGTGCCAAAGTTTTAAAAGTGTGTTGACAATTCGCTTTTGCCACCTCGTTTCGCAGCATGTCTGTGGAATCCTAAAATTTTCAAATGTGGAACACCGCGAATAAGTTGCAAAGCGATGACTTTGGCAAATGAATAGTCAATCTTAACCTAAAACAATCAACACGGTAGAGCAAATGAGTTATCAAAGCGCACGCATTAATATGGTCAAGCAACAACTTCGAACTGGCGATGTTTTAAACGAATCCATACTCAATTTGTATGAACTGGTGGCCAGACATGAATTCGTTCCTGAACAATTTGTAAATTTTGCTTATTCAGATATGCAAATACCGCTTCATCATGGTCAACGCATGCTGACTCCTTTGGAAGAAGGACAAATTCTGCAAGCACTTGATTTACAAGGTCATGAGACAGTATTGGAAATAGGTACTGGCAGCGGATTTTTCACCGCATTGTTAAGTAAGTTGTGTAAAAAAGTAATCAGCGTGGATTATTATGCTGATTTTACCGCCCATGCAGCCCATCAATTAAAAAAACATCACTGCAACAATGTGGAATTAATCACGGGGGATGCCAGCCAAGGCTGGTTAGAAAGTGCTCCTTATGATGTGGTTATATTTACTGGCGCAGTAGAAAAAATCAATGAGACCCAAAGATTGCAAATTCTTCCTGGAGGCAAGTTATTTGCTATTGAAGGAAAATCTCCTGTAATGCAGGGTCGTCTCTATGAATTGGATCATGAGGAGCATTGGCATGACCGAATCATTTTTGAAACCAATATTCCTCTCCTGATTGATAAATCAAAGCCCAAAGAATTTGTATTTTAGGAATTAGTTTAATGAAAAAATTGCTGTTCGGCTATCTCATGACTTTAGGTCTGTCATCGCACGTCTTTGCTGCCACAGACCTAATGGATATCTATCATCAAGCCCTCGAAAATGATCCTATTTTCAAGAATGCGTATGATACATACATGGCTAGCGCAGAAGCTCTTCCTCAAGCCCGTGCTGCATTACTTCCTCAAGTTGGTATTACAGCCCAAGCAACGCGAAACGTTTTTCATGTAAACGATGGTCTTTTTACCATTGCAGATAACACTTATAACTCGAGGACGTGGCAAGTTTCTGCATCTCAGGCTATTTTTAACTATCAGGCCTGGGCAAGGGTACAACAAGCAAAGGCATCCGTAAAAGCAGCACAGGCTGTTTTCAATGATGCAGCTCAGGATTTAATTCTTAGAACAGCCAAAGCGTATTTTGATGTACTGTTTGCTCAAGATACTTTAAATTTCGCTGAAGCAAAAAAGCGCGCTAACATGCGCCAGTATGAGCAAGCAAAACAACGCTTTGAAGTAGGTCTTGATCCAATCACTTCTGTTTATGAAGCAAAAGCAGCCTATGATCAATCGGTTGCAACAGTGATTGCATCGCGAAACAACCAAATCAATCAAAGCGAAAATTTAAGAAAACTGACCAATCATGTTTATGAAGTCATAGCTCCTCTACGTGATGGTAAAATTCCGTTAATCAAGCCAGAGCCTAATGTTGTTGATCAGTGGATAGATACCGGTCTTAAGCAAAACTACAAGTTGCTGTCTGCAAAATACAATCTTGAAGTGGCTCGTGAAAATATGAAAGCGCTTTCTGCAGGGAATTGGCCTACGATTTCGCTTCAAGGTAACACCGTAGAGACAACAAACGAAGTAAACTCATCGAATCCTTTATTGCCCGCAAACCAAAAATTATCGACTGTCGGCGTGGCTTTAAACTTCCCTGTATTCCAAGGTGGATTAGTACGTTCGCAAACACGACAAGCACAGCATAGTTTTCAGGCTTCCAGTGAACGGGTGGAGCAATCCTATAGGGACGTAGTCGTAAATAGCCGCATCGCATTTAATACCATTACTGATGGAATTAGCAAAGTAAAAGCGGACAGACAAACCGTAATTTCGCAACAAAACTCGTTGGAAAGTACGGAAGCCCAATTTGAGGTAGGGACACGCACCATGGTGGATGTGGTGAATGCCCAACAGCGTTTGTTTGAAGCCCAGAATCAACTGGCTAATGACCAATACAGTTTGATTAATGCGGTTTTAACATTAAAATACTTGGCCGGAACATTGAACGCAAACGATCTCGAATTAATCAATTCATGGTTAGAAACAACCAGGGTCAACGGATTGCTCCCGGCTGAAAACAAAACCACTAAATAACTACTTTTCATTAGGTTTTTAATAATGTCCAATCCTTCTCAAGTTGAAAAAAAATTATTGCATTATACTGGCAAAGCCATTGCAGATTTTAATATGATCCAGCGTGGAGATCGTGTGATGGTCTGTTTATCAGGTGGTAAGGACTCTTTCACACTGTTAACGATCCTGGATCAATTACGCCGACGATCCGGTAATAAATTTGAACTCTTTTCGTTTACCCTGGATCAGGCTCAACCAGGATGGAATGATTCCGCATTACGCCAGTGGCTTGCCGATCGATCTATTCCTCATGAAATACTGACTCGCGATACCTACAGCATTGTGAAAGAGAAAATTCCTGAGGGTAAAACCTACTGCTCTTTATGCTCACGCTTACGACGGGGTATTATTTATCGCTATGCAGAGGAAAATGGCTTTAACAAAATCGCCCTGGGCCATCATCGTGATGATTTGGTGCGAACCCTAATGATGTCGATTTTATACAATGGTGATATTCGATCAATGCCACCTAAGTTACTTAGCGATAATAAAAAGCATATAGTCATCCGACCCTTATGCTATGTTCAAGAAAAAGACATTATTACTTTTGCACAGGAGCAATCCTATCCCATTATCCCCTGCACTCTTTGTGGGTCACAAGAAAATTTAATGCGCAAAAAAGTTACGCATTTAATTAATCAGCTTGCAGAGGAAAATCCCAAGGTCCCAAGCAATATTCTGCATGCACTGCAAAGTATTAAACCCAGCCAGCTTATGGATCAAAGTATGTGGAATTTTAGAGATCTTGAGGATGGCTTAATAACCAATCAAGTAACCAATACCGACGAAATCTTTAGTACCGAAGAATTCGACCTCGTTGAAGAGTAAACTCGGTAGCCTGGGTTTAGACGAAACCTAACCCAGGTTTTTTTTATCTTCATAGTTTCTCCCTGGCCCTGCCTGCCAATCAATTAAGGGCTTTAAGATCCCACACATCGTCATCCAGAGCGCAGCGAATGATCTCCGTAGCCAATTCCAGCCTCTGTCATGCAAATCCTTTCTTTGAGTCATGATAAGATCACGGATGGATGGCGGTACGGTCATGACCAATTATTCTAGAGCTTCTTCACTTAAAGGCAGTAGCCCCCACACGAAAGTCTGAATTTTAACTCAAGCAATACATGCAATAAGTAATCATGATGCATTCACAAACAGCAATAAGATAACATAGATTACAATTCTTAACTAAACCGTAACATTTTTCTAACATTTTTGTTACAATGATGTTTTAATAAATAACACTATAGTCTAAAATTAAAATTACTTTTCTCTGGCTATATTATTTTCTTTGTTAATAGAGGAACTTACTCCATGCTAGCAAATACATCCGTTGACTCGCGTAAATTTCGAATTTATATGAGGAGATATTTTAAATTTGACTTTGTTGCAGCGATAGTCGTATTTCTTGTAGCCATCCCATTATGCTTGGGTATTGCTTTAGCTTCTGGCGCACCTCTTTTTTCTGGAATTTTAAGTGGAATCATTGGCGGAGTTGTTGTTGGATGTCTAAGTGGATCACATGTCAGTGTCAGCGGACCTGCAGCAGGTATGGCAGCTGTCGTTGTCGCAGCTATTGCTCATATTGGAGACTTCAACTCATTTTTAGTTGCGCTGGCACTTGCAGGTTTACTTCAAGTCATAATTGGAAGTTTAAGAGCAGGATTTGTAGCGGACTATGTCCCTTCTAACGTAGTTCAGGGTCTGCTTTGTGCAATAGGGATTCTTCTAATAATCAAACAATTACCACTCGCATTCACACTTTCTGCAGATTTCAACGAGCTTAAAACCCATTTGTTAGAAACCACTGAGGAAATTACATTAAGTCCTATTCTTGCTTTGTACCATCATCTCAATTCTGGAGCAATGTTGATTACGGTACTCTCATTAAGTACCTTAATTTATTTTGATTTGACGAAAAATAAGATACTGAAAGAGATTCCAGCCCCGATCCTCGTGGTCATTTTGGGTGTATTACTCAATGAATTCTTTATCTGGACTGATTCAAGCCTGGTCCAGAATTCACCTCAGCTCGTCAATATTCCCCACACCAATGACTTCCATGAGTTGTTGAGTAAACTGGAATATCCAAATTGGTCTGCCCTGGCTAATCCGCAAGTCTATCTTTATGCGATCATCATTGCCATTGTTGCGTCGCTTGAGACTTTATTGAACCTTAAAGCGGGAGAGAAACTGGATAAAAAACGTCTCCATCCCTCCACAAGCCGCGAATTGGTGGCTCAAGGGGTTGGCAACCTGACCGCGGGTTTAATTGGTGGAATTCCTATTACTTCAGTGATTGTACGAACATCCATTAATATTCAAGCGGGATCCACAAGCAAAATATCTACTATTTTGCATGGATTTTTCATTTTCTTTGCAGTGATGTTAATCCCAGGCACTTTAAATAAAATACCCTTATCCTCACTCGCCGCCATTCTGATCTATACCGGTTATAAACTGAATAAACCGTCCATTTACCGTAACATTTTTGCTCAAGGTAGCGATCGTTTCATTCCATTCATTGTCACCGTGGTCTGTATTATTGTCTTTAACTTATTGACAGGGATATTAATTGGATTAGCAGTCAGCTTATTCTATATTTTAAAATCAAATAGCCAGGCGCGGATAAATATCCTGAAGGAAATCCACCCCACAGGAGAAATTAACCGCTTGGTGCTCCCCCAACAAATGACTTTTCTTAATAAAGCTGCCTTGGTTGCTGAACTTGATTCGATCCCCAGAGAATCACAATTAATTATTGATGCACGTTACACTCAGTACATTGATAAAGAAATTTCAGAGCTTTTAAAAGAGTTTAAGGAAGAACAAGCTCCCAATAAAAAAATTGCTTTGAATATGATTGGATTTAAAGAGCATTACAAGATCCATAATTACATTGATTTTATCAACGTCACTACATACGATGTGCAATCGCACCTATCTCCAGCAGAAGTATTAAATATTCTGTATGAAGGAAATCAACGTTTCCTCAATGACAACTTAATTCACCGTTCAAACCAACTGGATATTAAACATACAGCCAAAGCACAGCATCCCATTGCGATTGTTCTTGGTTGCATTGATTCCAGGGTACCTGTTGAAACCATTTTTGATGTGAGTTTTGGTGATATTTTCTGCGTGCGTGTTGCTGGGAATGTAGTAAACAATGATGTTCTGGCGAGTATTGAGTATGCGTGTAATGTCGTAGGCGTCAAACTGATTATCGTTCTTGGCCACACACGGTGTGGCGCCATTCAATCAGCATGTGACGGGGTTGAAAAAGGGCACATTACCGAATTGCTCGATAAAATCAAGCCCGCAATCGATGCCGAGAATGAAACTGATACCAATCGACACAGTAAGAATACTACCTTCGTGAACAATGTCACTGATTTGAACGTTGCCAATACCATTCAAAAAATTTATGAGCGGAGTTCGATTTTGCATCAGATGATAGAGAAAAATGACATTGCGATGGTTGGTGCCGTTTATAATGTTCAAACAGGCAAAGTGCATTATAGTAATTACGCGCATGAATTAAACCAGCTTGGTGGAAAAAACAATGAGCATTTAGCCTCTAAATTAAATGCGCTATTAAAAGAATCTAAAATCAAAATATAACCTACGAATCATTGCTTGGGTTGGGCCTTGGCCCAACCCAAGCTTATGCACAATCACATTTCAGGACCTGTTGGGCCAAGGACCAACATGCTTCCCTTTCACCACTTAATTCATCTGTTTTTGAACAAAAACTTCTGTATAATGCTTTCAACACAAGAACAATACGACTTCAGGAGTACAAATGCGTGCATCTCAATGGTTTTTAGTAACTCTGAAAGAAACTCCAAGCGATGCGGAAATCGTTTCCCATAAACTGATGCTGCGAACAGGAATGATTCGTAAGCTGGGCTCAGGCCTCTATACCTGGATGCCATTGGGTTTAAAGGTATTACGTAAAGTAGAGCAAATAGTTCGCGAAGAAATGAACCGCATCCATTCTATGGAATTACTGATGCCGGCAGTACAACCTGCTGAACTGTGGCAAGAAACAGGACGTTGGGAAACCTTTGGCGGACAGCTCCTCACCATGGAAGATTCCAATGGCAGGGAGTACTGCTTTGGCCCTACCCATGAAGAAGTAATTACTGACATCATGCGTAATGAATTACAATCCTACAAACAATTGCCTGCAAGTTTTTATCAAATTCAGACTAAATTCCGCGATGAAATCAGACCGCGTTTTGGTGTGATGCGTGCACGTGAATTTATCATGAAAGATGCTTATTCATTCCATTTAAATTTGGAAAGTCTGCAAGCCACCTACAAAGATATGTATCAAGCCTATTGCCGTATCTTTGATCGCATGGGGCTTAAATATCGTGCTGTTGAAGCCGATACAGGCGCTATTGGTGGTTCTGCATCTCATGAATTCCAGGTACTCGCTGATTCTGGCGAAGATTTAATTTTCTACAGTGATAAAGGGGATTATGCAGCTAATATTGAACAAGCGACCAGCTTAAGGCCGGAGAAAGCTACCCCTACTACACAAAAAATGATTCTAGTAGATACCCCCAATCAAAAAACCATAGCAGAAGTAGCACAATTCATGGGTGTAGCAAGCAATCAAACCGTCAAGACTTTGATTGTAAAAGGAAGAGAACATCCTATGGTGGCTTTGGTTTTAAGAGGCGATGATGAACTGAACGAAGTCAAGGCAACAAAACATCCTCTAGTCCATTCTCCACTACAATTTATAGATGAAGAAACCGTCTTAAAAACTTTGAAAGCACCTATTGGGTCACTCGGACCAATCAATTTATCGATTCCTGTAATCGCAGATCATCATGCATTGGCTATGGATTCTTTTATCTGTGGCGCCAATCAAGCAGACAAGCATTATCAATATGCTGCCTGGGATAAAGACATTAGTGAATATCTTGATTATGACTTACGTAACGTAAAAGAAGGTGACATTAGTCCAGATGGTAAAGGAACACTTCTCTCGTGCCGTGGTATCGAAGTGGGTCACGTTTTCCAATTAGGTGATAAATATGCCAAAGCCATGAACGCTCAAGTAGTTAATGAGCAAGGCCAATTAGAAACCATGTTGATGGGATGTTATGGTTTAGGTATCACTCGTGTGGTTGCTGCAGCCATTGAACAGCATCATGATGAACAAGGAATTATCTGGCCTCAAAACATCGCTCCATTCCAAGTGGTCATAATTCCTTTGAATGGACACCGATCACAATCAGTCAAAATGCAAGCCGATGCTTTATATGAACGTTTAAGAGAGTTAGGAGTTGATGTATTAATTGATGATCGTAATGAGCGAGCAGGCGTATTGTTTGCAGATCATGATTTAATTGGTATTCCCCATCGGATCATTGTTAGTGAGCGCAACATGGAGCAAAATTGCGTGGAATATAAAAATCGTGCTACCGGCGAAATGCAGCAATTAAGCTTGGATAGAGCAATTGATGCAATAGTTAAATTGGTCGCAAAATAAATACATGGCTCGTCATCTCATGATGGCAAAAAGATCCCGGATTACGCTTCGCTAATCCGGGCTACAAAATGATTACACCCCATTCCTTGCATCCCAATAATCAATCTATTTTAAACTTAAGCTATCTTGGAGAACAAATATGCTGCACACGGGAAAAGGCTCATCTGGATTTAAAAATGACACTGAGAAAATATTGGGTATTTTTAAACCGATGAAACCTGGTTTTCTTTCTCTGAATCCTTTACATGAACCTCCTGATCTTAAAATAGAGACTCCGAAGTGGATTGCAAGGAACATCAAAGAGCTTAATGATTTACTTAATGATCCTGATTGTTCTAGAGGTCATCTGGATGCTGGTTTACTCAATATAAAAACAGTAAAATTTCTATTAACAACACAAAATAAGTTAATTTTTGGTCCATTCGGACCTGAAAATTCAGAGAATAATATCCCTGCTTATGCCCATCTGGCAGCAGAAAAAGATTTTCGTTATGCTCAATGCATCACGAATGGACAAGCCTGGTTCACAGAAAATAATCAGTTAATCGCTATAAATGTCAGTGCCTATGAATTTAGAGCATCTTTTCATTCATTGCAGTTTGCACTCCCTCACCTTTTATGCCTTCCCTTAGCTGAAACATTGAGAATCATTGAAACCGATTGTTGTGATGGTTTTGTAAGGTGGCATTTCATTAAACGCAACACTTTAGAGCAACATATTCGAGAAAACCGAAATGATCAGGAGGATGTAAGCACATTCTCTTCCCCAGAGAAAAAAGAGGTAGAAGAACAAAAAAAATTCACATCAACGGATATGCTCTTTTTTGCAAACAAGCAAACCCAGCAAAGATTGGAGCAACCACTTGAACTCGATCATACACCAGAGAAAGAAACTTCATGTGTTTTATCTTAAAATAATCATTTCATTTTAAGTCAAATTTCTCAAATAGCCTTCGGCGATGTGCACAGTCGAAGGCTATTCATCCCCAGGATTTCCTTGAGTATTCAAATAAGCCAATACCTCATTACTTTTTAATGCTTTAACACCAATGGCACCGATTTGATTAAAACCTACATCTAAAGTATACAAACTCGTGGTTTCAGCCAAGGCCAAAGCACCCTCATCACCAATGTGGTTATCACGCAAACTCAAATTTCGCATCTGCGTCGCATTGGCTAAGGTTATTGCTCCCTCGTCACCAATAAGATTATCATTTGCATATAAATTATTCAGTGAGCTCATTTTTGCTAAAGCAATAATACCCTCATCACCAATGAAATTATTATCGATATTAAGCATAGTCAGATGATTGAGTGCCGATAAGGCTTGAGCTCCTTCTATACCGACACCGCACCCCGCAATCGATAACCACTCCAGCATGTGAACTTGAGCTAAAACAGCAGCTCCCTCATTGTGCAAAGGATTTTTATCAAGATTGAGATAGAACAAGTTGGTTTTTCTTGCTATGGTCTTGACCCCATCCTTATCAATATTATTGTCTTCCAGATCAATAAAGTTGATGGATTGATTTCTATCAATAAACTTGATCCCCTCATTACCTAAACGGTTATTTCCCAGATAGATACTTTTCAACGTTTCATTCGCGAACAAAGCCTGCGCACCTGCAACACCAATATGACTTTTTCTAAGAGAAAGATGAGTTAACGTCTTGTTTTTTGCCAAAGATTTTGCCCCCGAAGTGCCTATGGGGTTGCCATCAAGGGAAAGAAAAATCAGGGTGGTATTATTTGCTAAAGCCTCGGCTCCATAGGGACCAATATGATTTTCTCCTAAAAGAAGATAGACCAAAGAGGTATTTTTTGCTAATGCCTCAGCTCCTAGTGAGCCGATGCGATTTCCAGTAAGAAAAAGATAACGAATATGAGTAGTAGTAGCAAGCAATTCTGCACCTTGGTAGCCAATCTGATTATCAGATATACTTAGACGGGTAATTTCTGGATGCACGTTGAGAAAGGAAAGAATTTTTTGCACATCACGATCATGAATATGGCATTGATCTAAAAATAAACCACCATCGCTGACACGTGATTCAATCGTTTCGACACATTCATTGTTTTGTAGTTCCGAAATTTTAATTTTTTCTTTTGCAAATAAAGGGGAAATTATGACGCTCAATAAAAGCGAAAAAATGAAGACCACTTTTCTCATCATGCACACAATCCTTTTGTTTGAAGCAGAAATACTTAATGGGAGCTATGGTGAGTTGTATCACGAAGATCAATAAAAACCAACACGCCAGTGAGAAGAACTGCAAACAGGCTGTTTATTCTTTTGAAGTTATAGCTATTGATTGGAGTTGCATGACAAACTCTTCTTCAATTCTATAGTGAAGGCAATTGTTTTTTAATTTCTCTATGTATCCTAATTCTTCTAGTCTATTTAAAGCCGGAAGAATCTCTGCAGACAATTCATATCGAAAACGGGGAACAGACGAATTTAATATTGCATCTTTATCCACTACAAAAAACTCCCTTACATTCTGATGACTCGAGTTATTGATATCATTTTTAATAGTACTCATAAAATGGGGGAACTCATGAAAAAGTCGGTTTAAATCCAGTATTTTTTTATTCTTTATAGTGGCACTATTTTTTCTATTGTTGATGATTTTTTGTACTTGCCAGCCACCCAGAGCAGTAGTGAAACAACCAGTTAAAAAAACCAAATAAAAATGAGATGTCCATGGATTTTGTTCTAAATTAAAATAATTATTGGATATCTGATCATTAGGAACGATCATAAATTGGTTAATTATATATCAAAAGAGTAACAAAGGTAACAAAGTCTGTTTACATTTATGTGTCTCACTGCATCCTTGCCGAGCCTTCTGCTTGATTTTTTAACTAAGCGCCACTAAAATAACGCAGTTTGTTCTGTATCCGTTTGTCGCAAAGCAAGATGATCATGACCACACTGCCAGAACAATTGCACCCCTATAACACATAAAAAGAGGATCATATGTTAAAAAAATTCTTTATTTTTTCTATTATGGTTCTAGCGAGCATGTTGATCGCCTGTGGTCCTATTTATAACACAGAATACAGTTTTGTTCCGCCAAAATCCGATGTAGCAAAAATGTGTACGGCCCAATGCATTCAAGGTAAAAATGACTGTCAACAAAGTTGTCGAGTAGACAATGAAAATTGCCGTATGAGGGCACAGCAAAACGCTATGTTTGAATACAAACAATATAAAGAAGATCAAAAAAGAATGGGTTTGCCTATCACTAAAACGATAACTGATTTTGATCGTAGCAGCAGCTGCAATAGTTCCTGTCAATGTGAATCGACTTATAGAGCATGTTATTCTGCCTGTGGAGGCGAAGTCAGAGAACATCAAGTCTGCGTCGCTTTTTGTGATCAGCGAAAATAAATGATGTGGCTTTTAAATCCGCAACATAAGCTCTTGATATGAAACACAATCTACAATGAGATCTTCTGAACGTTTGGATTAATTATTTTACAATTCAAGAAACCTTTGCCACACTTTAAATGATTCATAGTGTAGAGCAGAAAAATAATGAAGAAAATCATCCTTTATTTTTTAGCATTTATTGGCACACTGTCTCTATTATTATTTGTTTCCGAATGGTTTGGTAGAGCTGGCACTACAATGTATGGAGGAAGTCCTGAACCCATGCAAGCCGTAGTTGGGACTCCGAGCGCCCCCATAGCAATGATGCGTAATAAAACCCCATCTAATAGCAACCAAGCATCAGAAAATGTGATGCGGGGTATGATTATTCGCAATGCGGATATTTCCTTGCAAGTCAATAACATTAATTCGACCATGGAAAAAATCACTCAATTAGCAGAGAACTCCGGTGGCTACGTCGTTAGCTCGAATTTAACTCAAGATAACAATGTCACAGGAACTACCTCTGCAAATATCAGTATAAGAGTACCTGCTCAAGGCTTGAATAATGCTTTAAGTACCTTGAAATCACTTGCAACCCAAGTCGTTCAAGAATCAGTCACAGGCGAAGACATCACGCAACACTTTGTCGATTTACAAAGTCAACTGAGTAACCTGCAAACCGCCAAAGAGCAATTATCAAAAATTATGGCCAACGCAACAAAAACATCGGATGTTCTTAGCGTGTTCAAACAATTAAACGAGATCCAAGGACAAATCGATGTGCTCCAAGGACAGATTAAATATTACAAAGAATCTGTGGCTTATTCATTGATAAATATTAACTTGAGCATGAATCCAATAATTCAAACAACAGAGCAAAAGCAATGGAAAATTACAGAAGCATTCATTGACTCCTATCATGCTTTAGTCGATCAGTTACGTCATTTTACCTACGGTTTAATTGAGTTTTTTGTCTATTTTTTACCCTTGCTTTTATTATGGGCTTTTATCTTCTTGATCGTTTTTTGGATAGGAAAGAAAATTTGGGGCGGATTTAACAAAAAATAATTTTACTCAATAACGCGCCCTCCTTCCTATAAACATCCAATAAACGGTGATCAAGGACTATTTTGGGTTTTTGTGATATGAAAAAAATCAAATCTCGTGCACTTAAAAGGTCAATAGAGAGCTAGACATACTTTCAACAAGTCCAAAAACTGAAGAGAGAATGCGTGGTGATTCATTATTTTAGATCAAAACAATTTATTGTTTTTTTAATAGCAGGAGCCATATCACTCGCAGTAAATTTCTGTAGTAGAATTCTCTATAACTATACCTTCAGTTTTTCAACATCAATTCTCCTGGCTTATATTACAGGGATGGTTGCAGGCTTTACTCTTGGAAAATTTTTTGTATTTACGAACAGCAAACAGACTTTTACACGCTCCATTATTTTTTTTATTTTAGTTAATTTAATTGGGATGATACAAACTTTGTTTATTAGTTTATTGCTCGTTGATTATGTTTTACCTGATCTGGGTATTCAGTCATTCACTCGAGAAATAGCGCACTTATTTGGTCTAGTCTTCCCTACGTTTACTAGTTATCTAGGGCATAAATTTTTCACTTTTCGAGAAAACAACTAAGCCACGTTTATTATTTAAACAGACTTAAGAAAATAGGGTATAAAACCAAGCATCTCATCCTCATATTTTGTCATTACATGCAATCGATTTTCATGGCCTATACTTAGTGAATAATTACACTGAACCTTGGTGAGATTTAAAAATGGAAAACTCATGGAAAGATCAGTTGCATCAAGCACTATTAAAAAAATTGGGTCCTAAAAAAGGGAAACAATTTGCGGAAAAATACCTCCCCGCATTGTCAATGAGCTATTGTGAGCAACATACTGTAGAAGAAGCAATAGGCGATCTGTTACAAATCGATAATTTAACGCCAGAGAACCCTTTAGCGATAGTTTTCTACGAATTGACTCGGGGAGAACATCCATTGCATATTAAACTCTATCGATACGGCAGTTCGATCCCCTTATCTGATATCTTACCGATGATTGAAAACATGGGATTACGGACTTATACCGAAAGACCCTATAGAATCGCCATTGGCCCAAATCAATTCATTTGGATTGGTGATTTCAATGTGTCCTATGCCCATGCCAATTTACTCACCCTGGACCAGGTAAATAGCATTTTTAATGAAGCTTTAATCAAAATACATCTCGGGGTTTGTGAAAACGACGGTTTCAATAAGCTGGTTTTAGGGGCAGGATTATCCTGGCGAGAAATAGCCATCATTCGTGCTTATGCCAAGTACATGCAACAAATTGGTTTTCGCTTTAGTCAACAGTATATAGAAAAAACGATTGCAGCATATGCCGGGATTGCCAAAAAACTGATCCAGCTTTTCTATTTAAAATTTGGTCTGAAACAAAATACTGCAAGCAAAAAGAAAATGGCGGATTTGGAATCTGAAATCCAAGCCGATATCGATGGGATTACCAGCTTGGACGAAGACCACATCATCCGATATTTCTGGTCTTTAATCAAAGCAACACTACGAACCAATTATTTTCAGTTAGACTCCCATGGCGTCCCCAAAAATTATTTATCATTTAAACTCCATACCTCCAAAGTGCCAGATCTACCCCCAGGGCAGCCTCTATATGAAATTTTTGTATATTCAACAGAGTTTGAAGGCATCCACTTGCGCAGTGCCAAAGTAGCACGTGGCGGTATTCGCTGGTCAGACCGGCCAGAGGATTTCCGTACCGAAATTCTTGGACTGATGAAAGCGCAAAAAGTAAAAAATTCGGTGATTGTCCCTTCTGGAGCCAAAGGAGGTTTTATTTTAAAAAAATCACTCAGCATGCTGGATCGTGAGCAGATAAAAAAAGAAGTAGTTTATTGCTATCAATCCTTTATCAGAGGCTTACTTGATCTTACCGACAATTTTGAAAATGACCGTGTTGTCTCCCCCCCCAATACAGTCTGTTATGATGATGCCGATCCTTATTTGGTGGTAGCCGCAGATAAAGGAACAGCAACCTTTTCCGATATTGCGAATGCGATTTCTAAAGAATTTAATTTTTGGCTTGGAGATGCTTTCGCCTCTGGAGGATCAGCAGGCTATGATCATAAAAAAATGGGAATTACAGCCCGTGGTGCTTGGGAGTCCATTAAACGCCATTTTCGCGAATTGGATATCAATATCGAAGAACACGATTTTACGGTCGTTGGTATTGGAGACATGAGTGGTGATGTATTCGGGAATGGCCTAACTTATACCCCTCATGCTCTTTTACTCGCGGCATTTGATCATCGTCACATCTTTCTTGACCCTAATCCTGACAAACTGAAAACATTTGAAGAACGCCAGCGCTTATTTAATTTACCCACCTCATCGTGGGAAGATTTCAATCCTCAATTAATCTCCAAAGGTGGTGGGGTATACAAACGATCCAGTAAATCCATTGCCATCACACCGGAAGTAAAAAAAGCACTTGCGATTACACAGGATTCATTAACACCAAACGAATTGATTCGGGAAATCTTAAAAGCACCTGTTGATTTATTATTTAATGGAGGTATTGGCACTTATGTAAAAGCTTCATCTGAATCGCATGCGGATGTTGGTGATAAGACCAATGAATTTTGCCGCATCAACGGTAATGAATTGCGTTGCAAAATTGTTGGAGAAGGTGGCAATCTTGGATTTACCCAACTTGGAAGGGTTGAATATGCCCTGACAGGTGGCCTGATTAATACCGATTCAATTGATAACTCAGCAGGCGTAAATTGCTCCGACCATGAAGTCAATATCAAAATTCTACTGAATAAAGAAATCAGCCAAGGAAAACTTACCGAGAAAAAGCGCAATCAATTGCTGACCAAAATGACTGAGGAGGTTGCGCAGCTGGTGTTGCAAGACAATTACAACCAAGCACTGGTCTTGAGTTTTTCGGCCACGAACTCTCTAACATATAGCGGCTTATACCAGACTTATATTAAAGAACTGGAAGGAATAGTCCATTTGGATAGAAATGTTGAGTTTCTTCCTGATGATAAGCACCTTTTGGACCGAAAGGCGGCAGGCCAAGGACTGACGCGGCCCGAATTGTCTATAATTATGGCTTATACAAAAATTTATATCACTGGTGAATTATTAAAATCTGATTTACCCGATGATCCCTATTTTGCAACCATCCTGGAAACAGGTTTTCCTTCACTCCTCAAAAAAATGTATGCCAATTCGATGCAAAACCATCGGCTAAGACGTGAAATTATCGCCACCCAACTCAGTAATCAAATCGTTAATAGCATGGGCATTACCTTTATGTACCGCATGCAAATAGAAACAGGACAATCGATAGCAGATATTGCCCGTGCCTATATTATTGCTTCAAAAGCATATCAAATAGATGACGTACACCAATTAATTGAATCACTGAACTATAAGGTCACCGTGCAAACCCAATATGAGTTACTTCATCACGTCAGGCAATTAATGAACTTGGCATCTCGTTGGTTTTTACATCATCGACGACTTGAAGGCGGAATTGCTAATAATATTGCCCATTACAGCCAATCAATAAGCAAACTTGAAAAATCAATCCCCGATTTAATGGCTGGTGTCACCAGAGAATATCTTGACAAGATTGTCACACAATTTGTGGGAATCGGTTTATCCGAAAAAGCTGCGAAAAAAATTGCCGCTACTCGCGCTATGTATACCGTATTAAATGTAGTGGAAGTTGCAACCCAAAATAAATTTGATCTAGTCCGAACAGCCGAAGTTTACTTTAAAGTAGGCAGTAAATTTAGTTTGGTTTGGTTCCGTGATCAAATTGGTAACGATTCTCGGGAAGGTCATTGGAATAGTCTGGCTCGATTATCCTTACGTGATGAACTGGATAACTTACAACGCCGCTTAACCATTGTCATTTTAAAAAATGACCAAAAAAAATTGGACTCTGAGAAGCTGATCGCCTATTGGTTCGCCAAAAACAGCTTTATTCATCAACGTTGGGATAAGTTAATGGAAATGCTGCTTAGTAGTTCCAGTATTGATTACACTATATTTTTTATTGCACTAAGAGAATTATCGACATTGATTACCGTAGAATAATTGAAAAATCTATCTAAATCCGTAATCCAAAGACAACGCATTGCATCATAGATGCGGTAGACCGGATTAGTACAGCCTCATTCAAGCAACAACACAAAATTAAAGCCCCATTTATATATTGATAGCCTATTTGCTGAAGTCTTTTTGCCTTATAGAACCATCGAGTTAATTTATCGAAACAGGCTTTCTTTTTTTATTTATTAAGATAACATATTGACCACATTATTATTTTTTTTGAATTAAAGGAAATCAATCGATCTAACTGGATCATAGATGATCGAGTTGTGTTTTTTGTTAACAATAGATATAGGAATAGCTATGGCAAAGATACAAATAAGCTTAAAAGAAAAGAAGGATAAAGAGTATGCGAAACCCACTCAAGCTGGGGATAGACTTGACTATCTTGCCTGGTGCTTAGAAAAAGCGGATAAAGCAATAGGAGAAAAAAAACCTTTATGGGCGGTAGAGGAAATTTTTAAAAAATCTATGGAAGCAAGCACTCAAACAAGCAAGCTTTATGAATTAGGACCCAACAAATACAAGGAACTGCTGAACCGACTTGTCGATATTCAGAATGGAAAAATTCAATTTTCATCGATGGTTTTAAAAGGGTTAGCCACTGATGGTCTTATTTTAGTAGAGCTCCAACAATCAGATAATGTTTTAATATTGGAAGAGAGTAAAGAATCCATAAGTGATTTCACAATTTAATATTGCCTTCAAAATGCAAAGTGCTCCCAATAAATCCTGGCTGTAAGCTGTCTTTTAAATCACATCTCGGCCTACGCCCCGCCTCCACGACGTGTTGGCGGGGACTAGTGTTTTAGGGCACTCTCCAGCAACCCGCGGACAAACACGGGCCATCGGATCGCCTAATTAAATAAATTAGAACAAATATAATCTTATGTTATCGAGTTAAGATTCAGTCTGACATCTACTCAGGTTATCCAGAATCATTTGTTCGAATTTGAATTAATTATAAAAAATACTTTTAGATGAGGCTATAATTTAGGTATTACGCGAATTATTTGTTTATAGGGATTCTAGAGCAAAGTACATGAACAATTTATTGGGAGTAAACAAGTAGCCTATTTACTCATTAGGTATAGGAGCTATTGTATTATGAATCGATATCATCCCATCCCAGTCAATTGGTATTTTGATCCATTGATTTATCAACTTGAAAAAGAATATATTTTTAAACAAAGCCCTGAATATGTCGGGCACCAACTCATGGTACCTAATTTAAATGACTACTATGTCTTGAAACGCAGTAACGATAAAGAAATGCTGATTCGTCATGAAGAAGGAATCAGTGTACTCTCCAATATTTGTAGACATCGTCAAGCTGTAATCTTATCTGATTCAGGAAATGTAAAAAGAATTCGCTGCCCCATTCACAGTTGGTCCTACAATACACAAGGTGAATTGGTCCATGCGCCACAATTTGAACACACACCCTGTTTTAACTTGAAAAAAGATCAGGTGAGTGAATGGAATGGACTTTTATTTAGAGGCAACAATAAAATAGAAGCAAACGCCTTTGATGCGAAAGCAAGCGCCTTATTTGATTTTTCTGATTATGTATTCACGCAGGCAAAACAGCAATATTATTCCTTTAACTGGAAAATATTCATGGAAGTCTATCTGGATGATTATCACATCCCATTTTTTCATAACGGATTAAGGCGATTGGTCGATGTGCGTCAACTCGAATGGTCGATTAATGATGGACATTCCATCCAGTATGTGGGCCTACAATCTGATTTATCAAAATCAGGTTCTGCCAATTTTAAAGTGTACCAAGATAATTTATTAGGCCAAGCACATAATGAGTTACCGAAATATGGTGCAGTTTGGTTAGCTTATTATCCCAATATTATGATTGAATACTATCCGTATATGCTAGTCATTAGTACGATTTCACCAGTAGGCGTCGATCAGTGTATCAATAGCGTAGAGTTTTTTCATCCCAAAGATGTTTGGTTATCTAATCCCATTTTATGTGCAGCAGCACAAGCCGCTTATATTGAAACCGCTCAAGAAGATGAGGAAATATGTATTAAAATTCAGCAAGGAAGAAAAGCCCTCTATGAGCAAGGTGAGAATCAAACTGGCCCTTATCAGCCGACTATGGAAGCGGCGCTACCCTCATTTTATGACTATCTCTATGAAAAAATAAAAAATGAAACTTAGAAGCTGGTTTTAATTCGACTCTCATTGCCTCCCCCATGCCAGGAGAGCGATGAAGGATTACCGCATCCTAAAAACACACTACAGCAAGAAATCCCTCGCTAGGTTTGGGATAAACCATGGGTGTCATTATCTAACAGAGATCAACGCCTCTGCTTCGAGCACCAAAGCGCTAATTAACTCACCAGCAGGCATGCTTCTGCAAAGTGGAGCAGCTTGTCCTGCCCACAAGGACATGAAATCAATATTGCTTTGTTCCTTTGCTTTTCTTCTCATGGCTGTTGTTAAAGCATTTTGAATCGGATAGTCTAAAATATTTGTTTTCCTTTTATCCATTCGCGCAATAAACTGGTTGTGAATCCCTCGTGCTAATTTTCCAGAAAAAGCACGAGTAAGTACCGTATTATCCTGCTGCTGGGTCAGTAAAGTATGCTTATAAATATCAGGAATACCGGCTTCAAAGCAACTGAGGAATGCAGTTCCCATTTGTACCCCCTCAGCACCTAAATCAAATGCAGCAATGATCCCTCTTCCATCCATAATTCCACCCGCTGCAATAATGGGAATTTTTATTTGATCGACTAATTGGGGTACAAGACAAAACAAACCAATCAAACCATCTTGCTCTTTACCGATAAAAGTCCCCCTATGCCCCCCTGCTTCACTTCCTTGGGCAACAAGCGCATCAATACCACTTTCTTCAAGTGCATGGGCTTCTGCTAGTGTTGTAGCTGTACCAATTAAAAAGGTATTATTTTTTTTAAATTGAGCGATCCATTCTGCATCCAATAAACCAAATGCATAACTAAACACCGGAATTTTTTCTTCAATGAGAATGTTTATTTGCTCCTCAAAGGACGGCGCATAGGGTTCCGCAAGCGCTTCAACTTGTATGTTTAACTCAGAACAGGATTGTTCAATATCGTTGCATGATTCCTGAATTTGAGCTGTTGTGGCATGGTATTTCCCAGGAATAAAAAGATTAACGGCAAACGGTTTGTTCGTTAATTCACGAATTGCTTTTAGAGCCGACCGCAGTTCAGGGGGACTCATATATCCTGCGCCCAATGAACCTAGGCCACCCGCATTAGATACCGCAGCAACTAGTTCCGGCGTAGTGGCCCCACCAGCCATAGGCGCTTGAATAATTGGAAATTTTAAACCTATTTGTTCAGCCATTCTTGTCTGCCACATGTTTTTCCATCCTTTTTGCATTTCATTCATCATAAGGTCTATGCTCAACGAATACCATAAGTGTAGATTTCGCTCAAAAAAAATCCAATCTGTTATGTACCACTAATATTTTGAGAAAAGAGCGAGTGATCAGTTCTGGTAATTACCCGCTTATTTTCTTAAAATGATATTTTTGTATGAAGGTTATTCTATTCTTTTCATAATTTTTAAGAAAAATATCTGCTGCATCAAGTTAGGAGGACGCCATGAAAGCACAAGCGATATCATCTTTTGGTGATTCTTCAGTCTTTAAAACGATTGAACTTCCCAAACCTCAAATTAAACCCGGCTATGTGCTCATTCGAGTTGTAGCAACTAGCGTAAACCCGGTTGACTGTAAAGTTCGATCTGGAAAATACGCCCATATTTCTCCCCCCTTCCCAGCAATCCTGCATAGTGATGTAGCAGGCATTGTTGAAGAGGTTGGTGATGAGGTCACTGAGTTTTCTGTTGGTGACGAAGTTTATGGATGTGCTGGTGGCTTTCTCAACGAAAGTGGCGCTTTGGCAGAATTTATGCTAGCTGATGCCCAGCTCATTGCGAAAAAACCCAAAGAATTGAGTATGGTAGAAGCTGCTGCACTGCCACTGGTTGCAATCACGGCTTGGGAAGCATTATTTGAAAAGGTTAAAATCAAATCGGGACAAAAAGTATTAATTCACGCAGGCACTGGCGGAGTTGGCCATATAGCAATTCAGTTGGCAAAATGGGCTGGGGCTGAAGTATATACTACGGTATCTTCTTCAGATAAAGCAGACATTGTGAAATCACTAGGGGTTAAAGAGACGATTAATTACCGGATTGAATCAGTCCAAGATTATGTTAATCGACTGACTAAAGGGATGGGATTCGATGTGGTATTTGATACGGTTGGTGGCGAAAATCTTGAAAAATCATTAGCGGCTGTTGCTCCATATGGCCATGTCGCCAGCATCCAAGCTAAGTCAACCCATGATCTTTCGCATTTACATGCCAAATCAGCGAGCTTGCACGCCGTTTTTATGTTATTGCCTTTATTGCATAATAAACAACGTGAACGTCATGGCAATATTTTAAAAGAAATTGCACGCTTGACGGATGAGGGACATTTAAAACCACTTATTGACCCACATCTTTTTTATTTTGAGAACATTGATAAAGCGCATGCATTACTTGAATCAGGAAAAGCAGTAGGAAAAATTGTAGTTCAAGCTTATTAAAAACGACGCAAACTCATGGGTGCCCGAAAAGATAACACATACATTATCCGGGCACGCATAGGTAACTGATGCGCCATTGGGTGCAGAGCCGTTTTAATTAATACCTTTTGGACTATGCTTTAGCAAACATTTATTGAATCTACAGTACAGCATCGTGCTCGCGATAACTGCTGCAGGCATGCTTAATATGTTTAAAAAGGGGATAAAACTGCTTAGATTGATAGACAAACCAAACCCAAGTGAAAGCATTTTATTGTTGGCAACTTTCTTACGCATTTCTTTAAAGCTAATCAAATTATTATCCATAGCAAAATCTTGATATTGAATACTCAGGATCCATGCGTTAAAGAGAAACCATAAGAATGGATAAATCGGTTGGATAAAAGGGACAAAAAATAAAATACCCATGAGTAAAAAACGAGGCAAAAAATAACCAAGAAATTCAACTTGACGTTTTATACTACGAAGTACCATTTTAGAAAATGATAAGGAAGGGATGGCACTGCCAAAAAGTAAATTTTGAGCTTTCTCAGCGAGTAAGCCGTTAAAAGGAGCGGCGATTAGATTAAAAAATACAGTAAAAAAAGATAAAAACATTAAGAAAAAACTCAGTATAAAAAGAACAAAAAAGACACTGCTGAGAAAACTTAACCACGAAGGCAATTGATTAAGATAGTGATAAGCATAGGGAAGTAAATAATGATAGATAAGATAAAACATGCCCGCAAACATGATAAAATTAATTGCTAACGGCACGAGAATAAAACGCTTCAATCCAGGCGTAAAAAGATGATGAATCCCTTGTACCATGTAGCGCATCCCCAGAAAAAAATTCGTCATTTTTTATCCTCAAACTTTATTCCGAAATCAATGTTCGTACTTACCCCCTTAGCTTAAGTCATTTTGACCAGGAAAATCCTATTTTTATTATAATTTTTTTTAAAATGTTGAACAAAATAATGACACGTTAACTTATTGTTATATAATAGATTCTATTGGATAAAAATAAGGTCAATGCATGCCAGAGCAAAATATATCTGAAAAACAACCATCTCCATCAAGAGAGGTTCCTAAGTTAGCCACCCTGGCGGCTCAGACAATTAATAAAACAAATCCTCATCTTTTTTTTACTTTATTCAATAATAAAAAATTACCCGCTGAAATTGAGAATCGCTATATTAATCCTAGTGTGCAGAAGCTGGTTAATGAGCATGAGAAAGTTTATTGGTCGAATGTGAATGAACGAAAACAGAAAGTGGACAACTGTTCTTCTCGTCTTGATAGTGACCCTTGTTATAGAAAATGTGCCAGTCTGACTATGGCAGCTTTAAGTGGCGGGGTCCATATTGGTGTCTATTACATTCTGCGTGCAAGCGGGGTATCTGCTTCGACAACATTTACTTTCCTCGTTACAATACCTGCCACTATCATTGTAATGGGATGTTTTAGCCCCTTTGCTGTTCATTTATTATCGAAAGGGATAGCGAATTGTGTCATCCCAAGGGTACCAAGCGAAGAAGTTGATTTAAACGAAGAGATAGCTCGTATTGAATCAGAACAGTCCAAGGGTCACTTATCTATGGTATAAGGCGTTGTCTTGGGCATAACGAGGATCGCGATACTGCAACAGCGCGTTATTAAAAAGACATCTCGCTGCCACCGGTATGGCGGTTCTTGGCGCCGGCGTTTGTAACAACTTTGTTACAATTACAACGTGTCTTGTTATAACCCTGTTACATTCGTTATTTAAACTAGCCTCAGATAACAATCTAAGAGGGGAAATCAAATGATTAAAAAATTATTGCTGTGCAGCGTGATAGGCGCAGCCGCTTTATTTTCCACTACAGCTTTTGCTTATTATCATTCACATGATGATTACCCACGGTTCAAATATTTTCGCCACCACCATCATCATTCAAGATGGAAAAATGCTCATCGATGGGTGCCACCGAGAGACTACGTTATAGTAGAAAATGGAGCACCCAATCCAAACTACCATCAACATTACTAATCATAAAGACTGATTTCTTCGAGGTATCGTCACTTTTGTACATAGCAGAATTTTGCATAAAGAATATCCGTGTGATCTCAATTGATGTCTTTCCTGCTCAGGCGGGATTGACATCATTAAGAAGTAACAAGCAAATTGTTTCACAGTTAATGCGCTCTCAAACCATCTGGGGCATAGGATTTTTTTGTTTCATGAATCCCTGCTCATAATCTGTTAAAATTATTTTTTTAAAATGAGCCCCCTTATTGAGCGACTTATGAAGCTGTTCATACAAATTGGTATTCTGGTTTTGTTTTCATTGCTTGCTGTTTATTCGATTTTGGCTGTTTATATTATTAAAACCGCTGAACATGATCAGAAAAAAACAGCGGATGTTATTTTAGTTCTTGGTGCTAAAGCTTATTGGGCTAACACATACAATCCATGCCTTGTAGCTCGTGTAAAACACGCAGTTGATTTATATAAAGCTCACTATGCACCCAAACTTCTTTTTTCAGGGGGTAACGATAGGGAAGATGGAACAAATGAAGCATACACAATGAAAGAAATTGCCCTATCATTAGGAGTGCCCGCCAAAGATATCCTGCTAGAATCTGCTTCAACTTCTACTTATGAAAACCTTCTTTTTTCTCAACCAATAGTTCAAGCAAATCATTTGAAAACCATAATCTTAGTGACTGAACCTTTTCATGCCCCCAGAGCTCTTTTAGTGGCGCAAAAATTTCATCTTGATGCAGTCAGCTCGCCCGCGGTAAATAGCCTATGCTGGACCAAACACAAATATTTTTCACGTTATTTTCTCAAAGAACCACTCGCTATTATGCTTTATAAAATGAAAAATAAATTATGAATTCTTTAACTGTTTGATGAAAAAGCCTTACGGAACAGGACTTTGTTGGATAAATAGTTTAGAAATATCGGATAATTATGCGATTGCTTTAACAAAGGTATAAAAAGTAAAGGGTTACGATAAAAAGTAACCCTTCCTTTTTTGGATTACACAACGTCTACTACCTAGTTATTTGCCTCTAGTACACGTTTCTGTTCCAAGCGTGTTGTCAGATTGCAATACCCAATTGGATTGCAATGAACCATCTGGCTTCACTTCAATCATTTGAATTCCTATTGTATCAGGCTTTCTAGGATCCCAGAATGAAGCTGAAATAACGTTCGTTAAATTAGGATGCATAACACCGGTACCATAAAGAACCGGATCACCAGCACTAGTATCCCATTCTAAAGTAAATGTATCGCCTGTTTTGGTAATACTCATAGGATAAGAGACCGTATTATTTGCAGCGTCAGTACGTTGGCATTGATAATTCCCCAGCACAGAAGAAGTACTGTTATTACTTGAACTTGAAGCCGTACCTGCATTACTTGTTGTGGAACCAGTATTGCTTGTCGAGGTATTGGAATTGCTTGTACTTGTGTTATCTGCATAAGCTGTTATCGTTGATAGGGATAATGCAGTAACTAAATAAACATTCTTAATCACAGTTTTCATAATAAATTCCTTTTCTCATAATCACCTTTATACGCGTTAATTCTATTGTTGCGTTACTTTGGTGCACGTTTCAGTACCACCCTTATCCTTGTTGCTTTCTGCAAAAACACCATCCAAAGAGCCATCGGGTTTAATTGTGAAAATTTGGACTGTTGTTACCGTTGGAGATTTAGGTTGCCAAAAAATGTAGCCAATTGCATTAGGAACATCTTTATTAAATATTCCCTTACCAATGTAATATGGAAATACACTTCCGGTAGGAATACCTGAAACTTTATAAACATCCCCATTTTTTTTAAATACGACCGTTTCAGTTCCGTCATTAGGAGTAGTAAATGGATCATGATAGGAACATTTATAGGATCCCGAAATATCAGATGCATCTGCAGAATAGACACTTGGGGATACCGCCAAAACACCTAACATTGTGGCTAGAGAAAGCTTATTAATGGCACGCATAAGAACTCCTTTTCTTAATCACTTAAAATGATTTTAAGGTACATAAGTTAATAATAAATATATGTTACTCAATATGGAAAAGCAAATTTCAAGTAGAATAATTTTTAGATAAAAAATTGTTTTCAAATTGCAAACAGCGTTGATTTATAAATTTTTAGAACAGAGCTCTGTAACCCATGAAAAAAATAATTATGAGTCTAAATGATACTTCAGAAAAACATCACAACATGGGAAAACCCCATGCGCGATTACTCAATTGCTCATTGAGGGAGTTTCCCCAGAGGAGCTAAAATCTTCTGAATCGGATGTTTGATTCTCCTCAAGAAAATTAATTAATTTTTTTAATCGCCCCTGGCTTACGGCTAAGGTTTCAAAAAAACCCAATTTCACTGATTGGCCATTAATTGCCGCTAATTTTCTTTTTTCTGCGGCCTGACATTTTACTGACTCCCATTCAGAATGTACTGAAAACGAATTTTTGGAGTCCTCACTGAAATTAAACAGCTCAATATATTTTTCCATGCAAAAGGCATAAGTTGCAGCATGGACAATTTTTGCCTCACTAGGAGACAGAATTCGTGCTTGCATTTTGACCAAGAAGGCAAAACCCCAAATCGCTGTAAAAGACTTATCTTTTTGGCTGTTAAAATCCTGCCTCAATAAACGAAGGGTTTCTTTTACCGAGGCATCCTGTTCCTCTAAAAAGGCAGGCCGACCTCTGGATTGGTGAGTAAAAAGATAAATCCAACGATTTTCATTCGTCGCATTAAGGAAATTTTTACGCTCTTTAGGTAATAAATGAGCCGCATTATGCAATGCATCAATTTCTTTAATCGAGCGCATATTAATGTAATCATCATGAGAACTGAAAAATTGAGTACACTCCAAAGTGTGCTGAGTAAGCCAGTTAAAAATTGCCAATTCAGAACGTCGCTCTTCATCTGTCGTAGGATAACGAAAATAAATCAAGGATGGGATTAATGCGAGTTGCTTCAAAGTACAATATTTATACATTAAATATAAAATGGACCTGAGCAGAAACATGATGTCTTCAAGTTTCTCAATTTCTTGTGGCCTGTTCGCACTAATTTTCTCATTCAATTTGAAAAATGGATAATGTCCCAGTTGACTCACCTCAGCATAGCCGAGCATTCGACTCGCACGAATCAATAAGGGCATAAGCTCGGTAATCTTCAATGAGTCATTCGTCACTGACAGACGATTAAAATGATTTTTTAATTCTTCATACAAAATAGGATGATGAAAATCAGCATTCATTAAACCAACTTTCACCAAGGATTGTTGTAAAGTAAGCCAAGGCATGACATATGCTGCAGTATTCCATTGCTCACTTTGTTCACAAGGGATATTACGAATAACCAAATTCCAGAATTGATTCATGAGTTCTTTCACAGGAACCATCATGTCGGAATTCAGATCAAATTGGTCATTAAGCGGCTCGAATAGCTCAGATAATTTGGAGATGAGGCCAAGAACCTCTGAAGGCGTTTTTAATGGATCGATATTGCTTCTAAGCTCTATAACCTGCTGTTTAAACTCGCCGACCTTCATCCTTTACCTCCTGTCTCATTGGGCTACGATCAATTTCATGAACTAAAATCTAACACAGGATGCTGGGTTTTAGTCAACAATTAATTCAAATGACTGACATTTTAGTTAAACGGATGACAAAATATACATTTTCTTAAACTCTAAGCGTATGTCGTTTATTTTAAATTTTTCAAATGCTTAACAACAACTCAGCCTATTTTCTTAAAACGTGGATTAGCCACAAGCCTGCCACCGCCCTTATGATTACCGCTAAGACATCATTATTCCCCTATTAACTCAGAGTAATTATGTGTTAGAACTTTTACAGGAAGTGTATTTCAGCAACTATTATGGCAATATAATCAGTTTGTTATCACTGCACAGTATTTTATTGCATACGAAGGATGTCTACTAAAAATGTTTGATTTTACCGGAAGTTATACCGATCAATATCAATTAACGATGGCACAGGTTTATTTTTTGAAAGGCCACCAAAATACTAATGCTGTCTTTGATTATTTTTTTAGAAAACTTCCATTCGGTTCGGGATACGCTGTTTTTGCAGGTTTAGCAGATTTATTGGAAATACTAGAAAACTATCATTTCAATGAATCTGATATTCATTTTTTAACAAGTAAAGGGATGCATCCTGAGTTTCTTGAGTATCTGCAAACCTTTCGCTTTAATGGAACAATTTACGCTCTATCAGAGGGAGATATCGTTTTTCCTACTGCACCCATTGTGACCGTAGAAGCCAATATGCTCGAGGCGCAACTGATTGAAACCATTCTTTTGAATTTACTCAATTTTCAAACTCTTATCGCGACAAAAGCAAGTCGAATACGACACGTTGCAGGAGATTGTCAATTAGTTGATTTTGGTTTGCGTAGAGCACAAGGCCCGGGAGGGTATTTTGCCAGTCGTGCGGCGATAGTTGGTGGGTTTGATGCCACAAGTAATGTCTGTGCAGGACGTGATTATGATATCCCTATTTCTGGAACTATGGCTCATTCATTCATCCAAAGTTATGACAGTGAATTAGCTGCCTTTCGTGATTTTGCTGAAATCTGGCCTAATAATTGTACCCTGCTTGTTGATACATACAGTACCCTGGAAAGCGGTGTACCTAATGCGATTCGCATAGGCAAAGAAATGGAGCAACAGGGGCATCGATTGCATGCAATTCGCCTAGATAGTGGTGATTTGGCAGGTTTGGCAAAAAAATCACGACACCTGTTGGATGAAGCAGGTTTGCATTATGTAAAAATAGTTGCCTCCAATCAATTAGATGAATCGAAAATTAAAACCCTGCGTGAACAAAAAGCACCTATTGATATTTTTGGTGTGGGTACAAATTTGGTTATCGGCGCCCCAGATGCTGCTCTAGATGGAGTATATAAACTGGCTTTTGCCAATGAAAAACCACGACTTAAACTTTCTGAATCAACAACAAAAATCACTTTGCCTTATAAAAAACAGGTATTTCGCTTAGTGCATCAAGATGCCTTTTTAGGCATGGACGTTGTTGGACTTATGGATGAGACGAAATTAGATAAAGTCTATGCTCCTTTTGAAATGGAGCAATTATTATCTCACGATCATTATCGGCAAGAACCTTTATTGCAAAAAGTCATGGAACATGGCAAGCGGCTTATGCCATCAAAAACCTTACTGGAAATCGCCGAATACAGTAGAACACGATTGAGTCAACTACCTGAAGAATACAAACGGCATGATACCCCCAGCACCTATCGGGTAGGTTTAAGTGAACAACTTAAAATAAAACGCAATGAACTCATTAAAAAATATAAAAATGAGTTCTAAAAGTCCCAACTATGATTTCCTGTTTGCTGCTCAGAATTGGCACCCACACATCCAATCAACATGGAGTTGAACACTCATAAAACATCCCTCCCCCCCTTGGGGAAGAAGGTGCCCGCTGGGCGGATGAGGGTGTTATAAATTGACCTCCACCCTGCCTATCGGAAGATGGGATTTTATGCCAACCGCTGAGCTTAATAGCCTAGCCTAACCATAAACCGAATCTACAAAGTCACTGTTCCTCCAACCAAGCGAATCTCCGACTTCATTGCTGCCGAAACCCGATCGCCTGGTAATACAATTCCCACTAAATTCAAAGGATCTACTGATGAAATGATTTGCGGCATCTCATCCACTTCTTCATTTCGCATCGCCCGCAAAGAGTCTACAGCATAAGGTAAAGCAAATTGTTCGCCTAAAAATCCATCAACAAAACGACCACCTCGTACTTCACCACGTAATTCAAGGCGTCTCAAGAAAATCAATAAATCACGCCAACGTGGAATATTTTTCTCGCGCACAAGCAAATCACGAAATACCACTCCATATCGCTTCAATAACATCCGACATGCGGCTTCCACTCGTTTTTCTTGATCTGCTTGCGCATGCACATGCAATAAAGACCAACGTCCCGTACTCAGTGGAAACAACGGTCTCCGTCGATGTCGGCTGCTGTATTTACGTTTTGTACTAATCAGGGTGCGTACATTATCAAAACTGTCTGCTGTGACCATACCCGCTGCTACCAATTCCCATAAACCATTTTCTACTTCTACTTTCAGATTTCCCGTACCACGCACGATATCCGCGTAAAAGGAAGCACCGTATTTTTGTAAAAATTGGTAAATATTGCGTGCAGGATGGCTTAAGCTCTCCACCTCTTCGATATTATCAACAAGTGCATGTGGTGGAATCCAATCGGCTTCCTCTCGCACAAAAAACGTAATCGGTGCATTTCGACTAGGGGATAAACGTCTTGATTTCTTCGTTTCTTCGTCCCCAACGGCTATCGAAGGATGAGGGGACACACGCCCCCAACCGACAAGACCACTCATACACAGTTTATCTAACATCAACAGATCATAATCGTGTACTCGTGCAGGAAAGATATCCGATTCCCATGCATTAGCCGCAAGCTCAAAGCCTTGAAGTTGCTTGATCACCTCCAACAGTCCACTCTCTCCACGTAATTGATTTCCTTTTGCCACATGTTGCCATTTGAGTAACCAGGCCATAAATTGAGCTCGAGTAACGGGTTTAATCTGTTTACGTAACGATTCTGTAGTGTAACGATGGATCCGTGCTAACAAACGCCGTTCACACCATTCGATATCACCAGCACACTCTGCTCGAAAGCTCCCACGCAATAGATAACCACTCGCTTCCAATTTTAATAGGGCATGTTCGACATCCAAGGGTGAAAGTTGCAAACAATCAGCGAGTGTCTTTTGAGTGATTGGTCCTGTATGCGCAAGCCAGCCACGAATTGCTTTCAAGATACCCTCGTCTTGTGTGCATGACTTTTCCTCAATATCAACCATTTCGTTGCTAAATAGTGCTTGTGGAAAAATACAGTGAAAAGTCTTCTTTTTTTCAGCAGGGACATAATAATTTTTGCCTGTAACCGTAGCTAATACCGCTCGTCCTTCGAGTTGCAATTCAATAAAATATTTTTTCCAAATGGGTAATGTTGCTTGATACTCAGATAAGTGAATCATTTCGGGAAAAACAATCACTGTTTGCAGTACATCATGTAATTCATCTGCAGAGCGGATATCTGGCCAAGCGTGTTCCTGAACTTCGGTGACCGCTTTGGGGTCTAGCTTACCTACTTCTTCCAACAATGCTTCAGGGAGTACACGACGCATTTCTACTGCTCGTGAACGTCGCTCCTCTAAAGGGGCATCATCTAAAAATGCATAAGGATTAGCATTTAAAATTTCATGAGAAAATACAGAAGGTACTGGAGTATCAACCGCGAGACACTTAATGTGTTTGGATTCAATAGCATCGATCACTTCCGTTAAGCCATCAATGTCTAAAGCTTCTGTTAGAATATCTTTCATGGTCTCTTCGATAAGGGGATGTTCAGGCAACACTACATCCCGCCCCCCCAAATTATCCTGACATGCTGCTGCATCTGGAAATACAGCCGCCAACAAATCATCCGCCAACATCCGTTGAATGTTGGGAGGCGTTTTTTTACCGCCACGAAAACGTAATAGTGACAAGGATCGTGAAGCGACAGCACGAAAGCGCACACCTAATAAAGGGGATTGCAACACCGCTTGGGTAACAACGTCTTTTAAGGTATTAGTATGTAAAAAATGAAAAACATCCGACAAAGGAAAGCTGTGTTGTTCTGCCAAAGAGATATTTAATCCATTATCAGTAGCCGCGGCTTGCAATTCAAAATTAAATGAGCGGCAAAATTTCTTGCGTAAAGCCAATCCCCAAGCCTTATTGATACGGGCTCCAAAAGGCGCATGGATGATTAGTTGCATGCCGCCGCTTTCATCAAAAAAACGTTCTGCAATGACTGTTTTTTGTGTCGGAACCGCACCGAGAATTTGCCGTCCTAAACGGACATACTCTAATAATTGTTCTGCAGCGCAATCATCTAAGCCACAATGACTCATCAACCATTGAATGGCAGTCTTAATTTCAGGGTGATGCTTTATATCAACAATTGGTGGACTTTTTTCTGGCAACAATTTACTAATTTTTTCACGCATATGCGAAACGTGTTGTGATAGTTCAATGCTTCGTGCGGGAGCTTCACCAAGCCAAAAAGGCACGCTAGGCGGTGCACCATGAGCATCTTCCACGAGCACACGCCCATTCTCAATACGAAGTATTTTCCAGGAATTCGTACCTAATAAAAAAATATCACCGCGACTACTCTCTACAGCAAAGTCTTCATCCAAAGTGCCTACCATAGCATTATCAGGCATTGCAATAACAGTAAACAAACCATTATCCGGGATGGCGCCCCCACTGGTAATCGCTGCCAGTCGACTACCGCGCCGTGCCTTAATCATGTGATTCACTTGGTCTCTATGAATATATGCGCCATAGCGTCCTCGTGATCCGGAAACTCCCTCAGACAACATCGTAAGAAGTTCATCAAACTTTTCCCATGTTAGATGGTGATAAGGGTAAGCCTTTTTAAAATAGCGAAAGAGTAAGTTCTCTTCCCAATCTTGGGTGGCACATGCGGCCACGATTTGCTGCGCTAAAATATCTAAAGGCTCTTGCGGGATAATCAACTGATCCAAATCACCTTGGCGTATTGCATAAACCAGAGCAGCACATTCTAATAATTCATCACGTGTTGTGGCAAAAATACGTCCTTTAGAAATGGCTGCATGCCAGTGCCCTGCTCTACCGATTCGTTGCAATGCGGTAGCAATAGCACGTGGTGATCCAATTTGACACACCAAATCAATGCTTCCAATATCAATTCCCAACTCCAAAGACGCGGTGGCAACTAATACTTGGAGTTCGCCTTTTTTTAATTTTGTTTCTGCTTCCAGCCTTAGTTTTCGCGATAGGCTCCCATGATGGGCCAAAACCTTATGCTCGCCTAAACGTTGTTCCAAATGATGGGCAACCCGCTCCGCCAATTTTCGAGTGTTTACAAATACTAAAGTGGAACGATTTTCACCGGCATAAGTGGCGATTTTGTCGTATAGTTCATCCCACATCTCATTAGAGGCAACAGCGGTTAACTCACTTTCAGGAACAACAACTTGCAAATCTAATTGGCGTGCATGTCCTATATTGACTAATTTCACACTGGACTTTTTAGCACCAGTTAAAAAATGCGCTACCGTTTCTAAAGGTTTTTGAGTAGCAGACAATCCAATCCGAACGAATGGTTTAAGGGTAAGTGCTTCCAAGCGCTCGAGAGATAACGCCAAATGCGCACCTCGTTTGTTATTTGCTAAAGCATGAATTTCATCGACAATCACTGTATGGATACCCGCTAAATTAACACGACTTTTTTCTGCAGTGAGTAAAATATAAAAAGACTCCGGTGTAGTGATTAAAATATGTGGTGGCTGCTTGAGCATTTTTTGACGTTCACTGGTTGGAGTATCTCCTGTTCTCACAGCCACACGAATTTCAGGTAAATAAATACCACGCTCTTTGGCTAATTCAGTAATTTCCTGAAGGGGTACAAGTAAGTTTTTTTGCACGTCATTACTCAGTGCTTTAAGCGGTGAAACGTATAAAATCTCGGTTAGATCCTGCAAACTTCCTGATATTGCCTTACGTACTAAACCATCTAAGCACGCTAAAAATGCGGCCAGAGTTTTTCCTGAACCCGTAGGCGAGGAAATCAGGGTATCATTTCCTGATAAAATAAAGGGCCATCCCTGCTCTTGCGGTTCTGTGGGTTCACCTACTTTTTGGATAAACCATTCCTGTACGAGCGGATGTGCCCAAGTGAGGCTTTGATGCTTTGTCGAACTCATGAAATTAATGATAAATGGGCAAATTCAATACATAGTATAGGCGATCTTACTGCCGTATAGCAGTATCCTTTTTTGAGATTCTCCGCTCAGTCTCGTTATTCCGAGTGCAGCGAGGGATCTCCACCCTGAGGCACAATTTAGATAGTTGTCCCCCTAATTATTATTCAGCCGCAACAAGAATTTGTTCGATTTCCTTATTTTTAAATACAACATGTCGATGCAAACCTACAGCAATTACTACTGGCGCTAACTCATTCATTGCCTTAATTGCCTCTTCTTTTTGCTTGTCTGTGCTGTTTGGATGCTCAAAAATATCGGCATTCGCTAAAAACGCCGCAATTGTTCCTTTCCTTACGCTTTTGCCATCGATTAATGCAGTATCCACTCCATCCGGCAATATATCTTCAGGACGAATTGAAAGATGATTTGACATACTTTTCTCCTATCTCTTATAGGATTACCAACCGGTTCTTAGGTGTAACGTAATCTCATGCTCTCATCTATTTCAGATTCATCAGATCCTGGTTGTACCGGCTTTATAGTTTTCCTTAATTCCTCCATTAATTTGGTTTGCTTGGTAGCCCATAATGAGGATCCCACATGAATTTTCTTGTACTCCGAAATAATATTTTCAACATTTTTTTTGGTTTTTTGTATTATCTCAGAATCGAAATTAGTTTTATCCATTTCTGCTTGCTTGGCTAATCCAAGTCCCAGCTCTAAAGTATCTTCGGTTCTATTATAATTTATACCTGCTTGCAAATATTTTTCTAACATGGAGCATGCTCTGCTTATTAATTGAATAATGAAGCATATTTTAGCATTGTTTGCTCATTAGCAAAACCAAGTCCAGGTCAGCAAACCTACAAAAAAATCTGCGCATCGTAGCTCATAAGCTGACCGTATGTTCAAGACAATGGAAACAGTCCCTAATCAATAGAAAACAATTGCAGCCTATTTAAAATTACCACACAATCCCAGTTTAAACCTTCATCGACTTTAGCTTATTAGGTAAAAAAATGATTATTATAGTTTGTGGCACTTCATCTTCAGGCAAATCAACACTATGTCATGAATTACAAAGTAGGCTTGGTGATGGCTGGCTCAGCTTTATTACTGATGGGTATTTGGGCATGCTGGGGGATAAATTTGCGGGGCTCCATCCTGATAATCCGCAAGTTTGTATTCCCAATGATATCTGCTATGCGCACCAATATGCCGATGGAACCTACGAAATCATCCCTGGGGCATTGTGTTCCAAACTCTATTTAACCATACCGAATGTCCTGAAGCTTCTTGCCGAACAAGGCTTCAATATTATTGTAGATTCCTTTATTACTACTATTGATGAATTTAAAAGTTATAAAGAGATTTTAGAAAGTTATGGCGTGTTATTTGTTTATCTTGATGCTTCTGAGGCAACGATTGCGCAAAGAGAAGCAGCCAGGGGCGATCGATTAAAAGGATCAGCACTTCATTGGTTAAAGCGATTCGATTTTCAGGAGCATTGTGATTTGTGTATTAATACTGAAGAAATGAATACTCAACAAATTGGTGATGAGGTTTTTCGGGCCTTAGAAACCCGTATTACGCTACGCTAATACGGGCTACAGTATGATAATTTACGATATTATTACGTTTTTTTTACACCTATTGGACTATAAGCCAGTGTTTAGACTATATAAAATCACCACACCCAATTCAAAGATGTTTGCCTAAGCATTTATGAACAATTATGTCGAACGAATTATCCCTGTTCCGGGTTTTACACTTGCTTTAAAAATTTGGCATCCCGAAAAACCCAACCCTGTTTTGTGTTTGCATGGCAAACTGGATAATGCGGCAAGCTTTGATTTCTTGGCACCATTGCTGCCTGACAGACAGCTTGTTGCGGTGGATTATCCAGGTACCGGATTTTCCAGCCATTATCCTCCGGGGGTTATGCCGCATTGGAAAAATGATGCCTTGTTGATGTTCCATCTCATCAAAGCATTAAAATGGGAGCATTTTGATATCATTGCCCATTCATTAGGCTCTTTGCTGGCCACAACCATTGCGATTGCCCAACCTGAGCGCGTGGGAAAGTTGATATTTCTTGATATTTTGGGACCCAAGGTCAATTTTATTGAGCACGCGATAACAAACTTACAAAACGATGCAGCACATTATTTATCCTATAACCCCCAACAAAGAACGCTGTTTACTGATCGTATTGCTGCCATCCACGATCGGATGAAGATTGGTTCCATTAGTTATCAAGCCGCTGAAGCTTTAGTTGAGCGCGGTACCGTAAAAAATAAAGAGGGCTGGCATTGGACTTTTGATAAACGTTTGCATTGCGTCGCGTCGACCCTTCCATTTGAGGATGAACTAAGAGCGATGTTGCAAGCGATTAAAGCGCCATTGTGTCTCATTCGCGCCAAACAGGGGGTACCTTATCCTGAAGAAATTTTTCAAGCAAGAATGCGCGCCATAGAAAATTGTACGCTTTATGAGGTTGACGGGGGGCATCATGTACATATGGATAAACCGGGGCCTGTAGCCAAGGCAATTGATTGTTTTTTAATCCATTAGATTATTTAAAAACCTTTAAATGCTCTTTTTTTGAAAAAAACTGTTATTTTAAGATCTGTTTGTGCTAAAGTGAGCTACCTTTTCTTGGCAATAACGAAAGATAAAATTTTTAATGTAAAGTAATGAGGTGAAAACATGGCATTTTTTAAGTGGAATTGGGGTGAAAAAAAAGTAGCTCAAGCGAGGGCAGGATTAAAAAAAGCTTTTTCAGAGAAGCCCAAAGTATATACTTCAATTGATGATTTAAGGATTGAATTAAAAGCTGAAGCAGAAGAAAACCATTCTAAAGACATCATCAATGCGTTACTACAACTCAATGCTAGGTTAGATGAAATACAGCAAACCTTCAACGCAAACACCAAGCAACCGATGAATATCTTCGAATACGCGTTTTGCTGTCGAGAATTTGCTGAAGAATGCCGAACAACTATCTTAAGTTACGAGCCAACCTTAATGGCAGCTCCTGGCATTTGGAATAAGCTCAAAGCATACATCAATGCCATCGTGGAATATATTGGGTTTCAGCCATTATGTGAACCGGAGAAAAGCACACTTGGCTTAAAAGAGGATTTTAGACAACAATTTAACACTACAAAAAGCGCTCTCACGCCCAAAAAGTCTCCTAGCGATTCTGAGGATGACCCATGCAGCTGCTTCTCAATGAAACTCTAAGATAAAAAATTTTACTTGTAGCTTGAGAGCAGCGAAATGGAATTCAACCCGGGAATTATATGGACTTACCCCGGGTTACGGCTTCGCTTAATCCAGGCTACGAGTAAATCACTTCCTTATTTTATAATCTCTATTTTTAAATTCTTATCCTAATCGAACAGTGCTAATATAGGGGAATTAAAAAATTTCAAAAGGAATTGTCTTATGCGCGATGTATTTGAAATAAACCCCACTCAGCTCAGCCAACTCATTTTTTAGGAGTGATCCCATGAGCCGCATCGTTCTTTTTACATCCGGATTAATTATCATATGGATAGTCGGCTACTTTCTCATTGTAGGCAGCCACGTGCTGATTCCTTTGGTCATTGCAGTTTTTATTTGGAATCTTCTCAATACTATCAGTAACATCATTCAGCAAATACCCAGGTTAGGCGCCCTTCTGCCCAATTGGCTCAGTATGATTTTTGCATTCACAATCGTTGCTGTTTTAGTTTTTGTTTTTATTAATATCATTACCAATAATGTTAATAATGTCATCGCAGCTTCAAGTCGCTATCAAGAACATTTATTAACCATTTCTAATGACATTGATCGAAAATTTCATATTGAACTGTTAGCAAGTATTAACGGCATGATCAAAACCCTAAATCTGCAAACCATTATTGTTAATGTTTATGGAGTGTTCACTACTTTAGCAAGTTCAACAGTACTCATTTTATTGTATGTGGCGTTTTTGTTTGTGGAGCAGCATTTTTTCCTAAAAAAAATCGATGCGTTGTTCCCTACATTAGAAGGACGTCTGCTGATTAACAACATCATTAATCACATTGTAAATAACACGCAGACCTATCTGGGGTTGAAATCCATTTTGAGCATTAGCACCGCCATTGCCAGCTGGATCATTATGAAGTGGGTTGGATTAGATTTCGCAGAATTTTGGGCTCTGCTTATCTTTTTCCTGAATTTTATTCCCAATATTGGCGCGATTATCGCTATTGCGTTCCCAGCCTCACTTGCAATTGTGCAATTTACTGGATGGATTGCTTTTACTGAAATCATCATGGGCTTAGGCGCAGTTCAATTTATTGTCGGGAATTTGATTGAGCCACGCTTCTTAAGTAATTCATTGAATCTAAGTCCCTTAGTAATCTTAATTGCATTAGCAGTTTGGGGTGCGATATGGGGCATATTAGGCATGTTTCTCTCAGTGCCTATTACTGTAATGATGATGATTATCTTTGCTCATTTTGAAAAAACCCGCCCTATAGCAATTCTTTTATCTCGAGATGGGGACGTCTTTAAAACGTATGAACTGTTACCTATGGAAAATTTACCTGAACAAGATTGGATTCAATATTAGGAGATTTCCCTTCTCCCCTAGGGGAAGGTGCCCTTTAGGGCGGATAAGGGCATAACTGAGTGCCCCTCACCGTACTCCTCCCTAAATCATGAGGGAGGAGAATTTTTAAACGAGCTGCAATAAGAAAACCTTTACTTGCTATGAGTTTCCCAAAATGCGATGTGAGCACCTGTAGGATCTTTAATAATTGCAAAACTACCCATATCGCCTACCTGGGTGACTCCTTTTACCTCATGAGCTCCATTTTGCTTTGATTTTGCCAGAGTATCTGCAACATTATTCACCAGAATATAAGCCATCCAATGTGGGGGTATTTCTTTTTGTTGATTTGCAGGAATTTGCCACATACCACCAACATCCTTATCTTTGGTTTGTATCAGGGTATAAGTCATCGTCTCGTCAGAATGGATTTCTTTAAATTGCCAGCCTAGTACTTTGCTATAAAACTCTTTCGCCTTGTGCATATCCGCAGTAGCTAACTCATTCCAACAGAATTGTCCCATAGAATTTTCTGACATGATTCATTCCTTTTATGATTAGAGGTGTTTGAATAATAGCTTATAATATCAAAAGATGTTAGAAAGTATGAGCTAAAAAACAAACAACAAGAAAGTTATCGCCTCATAAGAAATTGAATGACTATTAAAGCGATTATTATCAATAAGGGAGCCAAGAGAGATAAATTTCCTCTATTAAGCGGTTTGCTTCCCGTGTTCACATTAACCGCCAGGCTGTTTAAGTTAGTTGAATCATAAAAAGTATCTTTATCGACAATAATTGCCTGTGGCGGCAATTGTTCTGTTTCAGTTTGAGTACGGTTGGTCTTCTTAACGGCAGTACCTATGGCCAGAAACTCAATTAAGCCATTCCCTAATTGATACACATAGGTTTTAACCCCCACTACATCATCTGCCCCTATGGCCTGTGCTTCTTCATTGATAATTGCCAAGGCATTTTCACGGGCTTGATAAATCAAACGCGTCAGCTCATTAATTTCTCCACGGACAAATGCTTTAATTGCCGAGGTAATTCCACCTACTAATCCCAGAGAATAAACCGATGTGCCCAAAAGTAACTTCATAGGAGCGTAACCTAAACGCGCCATATTCCACATTTCAATATTCGTCATGTCACTAGTAACTACATCATTATCCATAGCCGTGATTAATTGCGGATTTTGCGAAGCAGTGCCTATCATCAGCATTTCACTAACCCCACCAAACGGCAAAACGGTTGTCTTAATACCCAGTACTGCATTTGCTTTATATTGTCGCGCATGGGCGATAATACGATTTAAGGCCAAGTGCCTGGTTTTATTGAAAATATCAGAGTACTCCTTGATTTCACCGCGAGCCAACGTTTTTAAACTGCCAATTATCCCTCGACCTAAGCCCATAGAATAGGCTACATTGCCAAAAGCAAAACAAATTGGTTTGTACCCGGCATCAAGCTGGGCATACAATTCCTGCCCATCTGCTGAAGTTGAAAACTTGTTCTTATCTGCTCCGCTGTCAGCATAAATCACCGAACCTATTGATAAAAATTCAATATTGGCTCCATGCATTATTAATTGGCTGGTGACTCCAGTGATTCCTGTTGCATTTTCCCTAGCAGCCTCCTCTAACATTCGTTTATATGCGGTTTCCCTACCCTCTTCTATAAGTGAAGTAATCTGCGTTAACTCACCACCTAATATCGCTTTAAAACCAGAACCGACACTGCCTATAACTCCCAAAGAATGAACACTATTTCCAACAACTATAGCTCCAGGGGAGTAGTTTTTAAGCTGTAAACAATATATTTCATTTCCAGATAATCCTGTGGTAACAGCCATAATCTATTCCTTAAAATTATATTTTTATATACATAGTTTAGATGGTATTTTTGTAATAGATATCAGGTATTCGTCATCGGGCTGACGTGGAAATATAAATAAATCCTAAACTGTTATAAAAATCTCTGAATGCACGGAATAGTTTTTTATTGCATATTTAATGGAGTAAATGAGTTTTGAAAAGTACATTAATTAAAATTGTTTTTTGCATTCTTAGTGCAACTCCACTCACTGCAGTTGCCGATAATGATATTTGTTCTGATATATTAAATGTTATAAGCTCGCCGAGTAATGTAAATAGCCCTTGTCCCCCACCATTTAAAAAGGTATTCATTGAATTAAACTACATTGATCAGCAACTACCTGATCATGCTGGTATCCAACAAAATGTTCCGAATGCAGATATTCGCATTGGTTTACCAGCAAATAATGAATTTTTTGTTTTTCCACCCAACTACATTGACCAAAAAAGTTTTCCTGGAACAGGTACTACCGACACGCGCTTTGGTTTAAAACACACAATCAGCTCCAAAAAAAATTGGGTCTTCGCGCTGCAAGGAATTGCCGATACGCCAACAGGGAGTGCTGCTTATGGCAGCAATCACTGGGGTATAACGTTCAATGGTATTGCATACTATGAAATTAATGATCAATTTAGCATTACCGGACAACTTGGAGTAAGCAGACTCAGTGATCCTAAACTGAGTGGAGGCAATTACTTTAACACAATTAATCCTGATGTTTCTCTAGGTTTCTCACCGAATTCCAGGACTTCCCTTTATATAGAACTATACGGTCAAAGTAAAATTAGCGCGACTCAAGGTGCTGGCTACAACTTTGATGGGGGAATCCTATTTCTTGTTTTTCCCAATACCATATTGAATCTTAGTGGAGGCCAACAGTTATACAATTATTTAGGTAGTTTTACGCATTATGTTAACGTGGGTATTGCTGTAATGTTGTAGGGATGTTTACACCTCTACTATCTTGGCCAAACTGCTCTGATTTTCTGCGCTCTGATACTCACATACTCGATCTATGCTGCGCTTCGGTACTCGATAGGCGGATCATTTTGGCTCAAGCTAGCGAATTGTAAAACAGACCTAGTTGTAAGCAAATTCCAAAGTGGTTTGTTCCAATTCTTCCTGATTTAAAAGACGATAAATATCTTGAGGCGTATCGTTCTTAGCATTAAGCTGTTTTTGATACACATCGTATAATCGATAAGCCACATAGAGACAGGTTAAACCCAAAGCAACTGGCCAAGATGCTGCGGCTGCAGTGATGATAAAAGCGATTCCTCCCACATTAAATGCTAAGGTTTTCCAAAATTCAAGACAATTTTTGTCGCATTCAGCATTCAATTTTTGTAACAGTTGGTGATGATGTTCATCCTCTAAAACTGCACCATTTGCCAATTCACGCCGTACCGCAATTAAAGTTTTTTGATATTTTTTGTATTCTTCCGCAGTATTATACATGGCATTACCCAGCAAACTAAACAATGCAAGTCCTGCCAAAGCCAGTGGGCCTGTGCATAACAAACTGATGGCAAAACAGGTAGCAATTAAATTTGCAGCAAGAATGTTGATTGCAAAATAGGTGCATTGCGCCTCCCATTCGTCATTTAACACATCGATTTGTCGTTGAATCACCGCGCGTTCAAAAGGGGTTGCATCTCTTAGTTGCGCCTCTAACTCATGTAAACGATTCTGATATTGGCTGGCTTCGAAAAGCCATTGGGCTAAATATAAAAGCGTGTCAAAGGTTAGAAATGCAAGGGTGATTACTGAAGCAGCTGATTCTGCAATGTGAAAAAACTGATTATAGGTAGTAAGTAACCCTACTACAGCCCACACCAAATCACTCGCCATAGTAAAGCCACGCTTTTCCAGTTCTTGCTGCAATACTTTTTTTGTTGATAATTCATCACTTATTGCAGACTCAATAATATGTTTCATCACAAGAATCATATTGATAAGAAAACGAAGTGCGTAGAGAAAAATACCCAAATCCGTAATGGCTTCACGAGATTTATTTAAAAAATTCATCCCTTCGATAAAGCTGTACTGATTACCAAGTAATTTATTAATATCTTGAATTATTTCAGAAAAAGAACTTTTTTGAAGATAAATAATTGCATAATTTGCGAAACCGCGACTATAAGAAAATTGGGACCGGAAAGTATTGATATTGCCGAAATATTTGCGCAATTTAGAAATACTGGTGAACGAAGACAAATTCGACCTTATTTTCTCTACTATAAACTCAGGGAGACCATCAATCGATTTTTGTTTTTGCGCAGGGACTCCCTTATAAAGTGTTTCGAGTTCTTTACGAAGTTTTTTAAATTTCTCCAAATCAGAACCAACATAATCCAATTGGTAATAAGAAATCAACAAATCGCACAGGAAGCACAAATAAAGCACGGTAAAATTCTCTTCATTCCAAAGAGATTTATTCGAGGCAACTATTTGATATAACGATGAAAGTTCATACTTTAATCGATCCAAATTAAAATCATCTTCTTTAAAAGAAAAATCAATTTTTTTAAATGAATTATTAAAAAAAGTATGTTTTATGAGACTTATTTTTGTTTTTCCCATAAAAAGTCATTCAGGTGAAGTGAGATGAATGGCTCAATTGTACTACGAGTTACCAAAAACAGCTTAAAACAATAATGTTAAGTTTCTGAAAAAAAAAGTTAAAAAATGGAAAAAATGCTGCAAATTCGAAATCAAGGAAAAAAATTTAAGAACAGAAGTACCCCCTTTTTTTTCTAAAAACTAATTGATACACTCACTCCCCAAATGTCCATAAATCCGAGATATAAAGTTGATTCTTGATGCAAGTAATTCATCTGATTTTAACGAAATGAATTCATCAAAAAAAGAGAAAGTAGTTATTATCATTCCAACCTATAATGAAGCGTCAGTTATTCAAACGACAATAGAACAAGTTTTTGCATCGGTAGAAACAACAGCGCGGTATGAAATACATATTTTAATTTTTGATAGTGACTCTACAGATAACACCCAACAAATCGTTGCTGCATTACAAAATAATTATTCAAATTTACATTTATGCAACGAACCAACAAAATCGGGGCTTGGCTCTGCTTATTTGCAAGCCATGAATTATGCTTTAACCTCTCTGGATGCTGATATTATTTTTGAATTTGATGCAGATCTTTCCCATCAGCCCAAGTATATTCTCCCTATGCTGGACATGTTGCAAACCTGTGATTGTGTATTAGGCAGCCGTTATGTAAAAGGCGGTAGCATTCCTAAGGATTGGGAATTACATCGCAAGTTATTCTCTATCTTGGGTAATTATGTGGCTAGAGCCGTTCTTACCCCTAAGTATAAGGATTTTACCAGCGGTTTTCGGGCTACTCGACGACAACAGCTTTTAAAAATTCTACCGCGAAGCTTCCTGACGAATCATTATGCGTATAAAATTCAACTGCTATGGCTTTTGCATAAAAACAAAGCAAAAATTCGTGAATATCCCATTGATTTTATAGATCGAAATGAAGGATACAGCAAATTACCTAAAAACAGCATTGTTGATTCACTACGCGTTGTTTTCACACTAAGATATCATGAAATCAAACGCTATTTAAAAATGTGCCTTGTCGGCTCTTTGGGTATCGCAGTACAATTTGTTACTTATAATATACTGCGTGAATATTTTCAATTTTCTCCTTTTCAAGCCTCACAAATTGCAGTATGTGCAGCAATCATTAATAATTTCATTTTGAATAATAAAATTACATTTGGTAACAAAAATAAAACAGCTTGGTCGTTAAAATTAAAACGTCTGCTCCTATTTACCCTCTATTCAGTTTTTATTATTAACCTGCAAAGTTTTTGGCTGCGGTTTGGTATCCTTTGTTTTGGTGAGGGACCCTTGCGAGAAAATATCATCATGGGTGCAGGCATAGGTTTAATGTCCCTATTAAATTACTATGCTTATTCTCGTCATATATGGGCAGAAAAATTGGTTCATAGTCATTAAAGGTAGCGCTGTTCATGTTTAGTAATCGGCAGGGGGCAGTTCATCCCATGTCCAAACTGGAAGGAATAGACTCGATATGTCTAAAAGCATGGTAATTTCAAGGGACTTCTTTAATTTGCAAAAAATTTATCCCTATCTCATTCTTTATTTTATCCTTTTACTGTTGATAGCACCAATAAACATCTTGTCGCTTGATACTTATTATTATTGGGATTGGAGCCGCCACCTCGCCTTATCCTATTATGACGGCTCTCCTATGATTGCTTATTTTATTAGGCTTTCAACTTCATTATTTGGCCATAATCTCTTTGCTTTGTGTTTTGTAGGCATTACCATAACTGCGGTCACATGTGGCATTATTTATAAATGCGCCCGCTTTTTTTTATCCCACGAAGCAAGCTGCATCGCCATGCTGTCGTGGCTCTTTTCACCGCTGGTCACCCTCGATATTCTGAAACAAACTACCTACGACACCCCTCTTACTTTATTTTGGGCATTAACCCTTTATTACACGATAAAATTTATCCATACGAATAAAACAAGAGATCTCTATTTTATAGGGATCAGTGCCGGACTCATGATGTTATCCAAATACACGGGCATTGTTTTAATACTCTCACTACTCATTTTTTTAATTTCCACTCCGTACCGCTCAATTTTTAAAACAAAACATTTTTATGTTGCTATTTTTCTTGCCATTATTATTTTTAGTCCGGTTATCCTCTGGAATTATCAAAATCATTGGCAATCATTTATTTACCAGTTAACCACCCATAAACTCAATCATGCAACGTCCCCTTTTTCCCATACAATCAAAACCTTTTTTAACTCGTTTGTTCCATCCTTGAATATAATGCTGCTTCCGCCCTTTTTTGTGCGAAATACAGAGTTGGATGAGAAAAAAGCACTGATGGTGAAGTTATGCCGGATTGTTTGTTTCACTTTCCTCTGTTTTTACTTATATACAGCAACCAAAGCGGAGATTAGAGATTTTTGGCTTACACCTTATTTAATCAGCAGCGCGCTTTTATTGGGATATGGACTCACCACATTTCATTACCAAAAATTGGCAATGGTTTTGATCGCTTCCTATGCCGTATACAGTATTTTTGTTTTAATTGACAATACCTCAAAATTTAATTTACTCAACTCAAAAAAACTTGTTTTTTATCATTTAATTCAAAAATTTAATGCATCATACCCTCAATTACCAGACACAATTCTTACTTCAGGCTGGTTTGAAGCACGCATGCTTTTTTTCCTGCATAATAAACCCAACATTTATACCTTAGGTTGTGGTACTGAGGAAAATCAATATGCTTTATGGGGCAATGAGATCAATCAACGAATTACAGATAAAACATTAAAAGAAGCGATGTATATTGATCGGTATGACAGGTCAAGTTGCTTGGAACAATATTTTGATCAATGTCAAAAGCTACCTACCCCTACTTATCCTTTTAAACATAAGGAATACGCACTTTATGTGTATCAATGTAAAAATTTTTAGAACATAATTACCCCTCTCCCTTTAGCGGGAGATGGGTGTGTATCATGCCAGGCAAATCTGTTCTTTTCATGTCGTAACCCGAACCTGGGTTTTCATAGGAACAATGATCCACAAAGAATTAAATCATAACGTTTACAGTTGCCTCATCTTCTTTTAATGTATTCATCAAAATATGGTACCATCCATGTGATTAGAACTTGATAAGGAATATCGATGCTTAAATTATTTTTTCTTTTTATGGCCTTGTTTTCTTCGGTTTGTTTTGCTGATGAAAAAGAAATTGCGATTACTATGGATGACCTACCTCTTGTTGCTTCAAGAATGAATACCCCAGGAAATCGGCAGCGCTCCACCGAACGTTTTACTGAAATTGTGCAAACATTCCAAAAATATAATGTTCCAGTCATTGGTTTTGTGATTGCAGGGGCTATAGAAAAGGGTCAATGGGAATTTCTAGAACAATTTCGCAAAGCAGGTTTTATGTTAGGTAATCATACATACTCACATTATGACCTGGATCAAATCAGCGCATCAAAATATATTGCTGATATTGATCGGGCGGATAAAATTCTTACCCCCATAATGACCACCCCCAAATATTTCCGTTATCCCTATCTGGCGGAAGGCAATAAAGGTAAAAAACAAGAAGTATTTGATTATCTTAAAAAGCATAATTATACGATTGCCCCCGTAACCATTGATTCTAAAGATTTTGACTTTAACGAAATGCTTTATAAAGTCCCTTATCGCTCACGAGTGAATTACATTCAAAAAATAAAACCGCGTTATCTGGCCTATATATGGAAGCAAACATTACGAGCAGAGAGAGAGGGTAAAGGCAGAAAACAAATATTATTAATTCATGCGAACCTTTTAAATAGTTATGTATTAGGCGATATTTTGGAAATGTATCAAAAAAATGGATATAAATTTATCAGTTTAACCGAAGCACTGAAAAATCCGGCTCCGGGCATCAATTTTTCTCCCACCCTGAAAAAAGATACTTTAGGAGAGACGCTGGAAAATGAACTCATCGATCTTCCTAAACCAAAACAAAATTATGTGACACCTGAGTAACAGTCTTGGTGTGGTTGAATTAAGTAACAGGGTCATTCTCGCGTAGACGGGAATTCATCCTTGATTTAGTTTAGGTTCGCTTAGAAATAGATCGCCCCCTGGGGCGATGACAATTTTGTGTGCAGTGACTTGATGGTGCTTTGCTGAACTCAAGCGATACCAAGCTACAAAATAACTCTAAGTGGGTAGACCAGATTACACGCAGTGGTAAACTGGATTAAAGCTTCATTAGCGTATTTCTTGGCGCTAATAAGAGCTACAATCTTACTAAGCAAGATAATTTTTTTAAACAGGAGGTTTTATGTTAATACTTGCTATTGTTTTATTTCTTGCTGCAGCACTCTGTGGCCTCTTTCTTTTAACAGCGGTACTACAGGATAGGCCTGTTAATCAATTAGCGAAAACCCTCCATGGAATTTGTGCAGGATTAGGATTAGTCATTATAATCGTCTACATGCTCTCGTTTATGACAGGACAGGCTTTAATCCTTAGAGCTAGCTTCATCATCTTAATTGTTGCTGCATTAGGAGGATTAACCTTCGTATCACTTGCTAAGAAAGGGAAACCGATTCCGAAAGTAGTAGTAATTATTCATCCAATAATTGCCATCGCCGGATTAATTGCTTTGATAATCTATGTACTACCCTAAGATATGTAGATCATAACTTCGAATATGCTGCGTTTCGGTGCTCGAAAACGCAGCACTTTAGCCCAAGCTGAGGAATTTCCTAATTACTCTGGTTCAAATCTGTTTTTTAAACGTTCACGAAGTGATTCCACCAGCACTTTGGATGCTTTGTCTGGTGATCCTGAATTAAAAGGAGGCTCAGGATCATACTCAAGACCAAGTTGTAAACTTTGTGCAATGTTTGCATCGGTAAGTTTCGCAGCAAGATAGAATGCCATATCAATACCCGCCGATACTCCTGCGGCAGTAATGATTTTACCATCTAGGACAAATCGTTTATGAGTGGGTATGGCTCCCCAATGGCTTAGCCGATTCATCACTGCCCAATGGGTTGTTGCCTTAATCCCTGATAAAATTCCTGCTGCCCCAAGGATCAAACTCCCAGTGCACACTGAAGTAGTCCATAAAGTATTTACATGAATTTTTTTAATCCACGTGAGTATTTCAGAACAGTCACGCAATGCAGTCGCATTACCTGCGCCCGGAATCAGTAGCACATCAGTATGCGAAATCTCGTTTACTGCATGCTCCGCAATCAGAGTAAGCCCGGAACAAGTACGTACTGGTCCCTGATTCAAGGCCACTCTGTGCACTACAACTTCTGGTAAGCGACTAAGCACCTCATAAGGGCCAATTGCATCCAGAGCGGTCATTCCTTCATAAAATAAAAAAGTAATGTGTAGTGGCTGATGCATTCCATTTATCCCTTCTTAACGAATTGAGATTTTAATTTCATGGCACCAATACCCTCAATTTTACAATCGATATCATGGTCGCCTTCGACCAAGCGAATGTTCTTCACTTTTGTGCCAACTTTGACTACCTGTGACGATCCTTTGATTTTTAAATCTTTAATTACGGTAACTGTATCTCCGTCTTGGAGAACTTGCCCATGCGCATCTTTAATAATGCGTTGTTCATTCTGGCTTTGCTCCTCTAGGGCATCTTTCGCCCACTCGTAAGAACATTCCGGACAAATCAATTGATTTCCATCTTCATAAGTATACTCTGAATTACATTTAGGGCATTGAGGTAGTGAACTCATATTTTTCCTATTCAAAGACTTACAGTATACCAAAAATTGAACTAGTCTCCTACACCAGTAATAAGCAAATGGCGTTGTTGTGGTTGATATCGATGCTCATAAAGATAAATTCCTTGCCATGTACCCAAAGCTAATTTCCCCTCGTGTATCGGAATAGTCAAGCTGCTTTGAGTTAAGACAGTACGAACATGTGCGGGCATATCATCTTTTCCTTCAATGACATGTTTGAAAAGAGGATCGCCATCAGGCACTAAGCGGACTAAGAAATTTTCCAGATCCCTACGAACTTGGGGATCATAATTCTCACAAATGATTAAAGAGGCACTGGTATGCTTGAGAAATAAGTGGCATAAACCGTGCTTTATTGTCGTTTTTGAGAGAAAAGACGCTACTTCTGCGGTAATATCCTCAGTTCCACGACCTTGGGTATTAAAAGTAAGAGCAAATTGTTCGATTTTCATAGGATTAAGCGTTTATTCATGACTTCATTTACTATCGCAAAATTTGGGTCATGATTCAAAGCAAATTATCAGGCTCTACCACAGTCCCCTTAACTAGAACTGTTTTGTGCCGGGATTTATCTCCTCGTTTTAAGGTGACTTGTCTTACAGGTACTTTAAAAAGCTGTGCAACAAACTGCAACAATGCCTTATTGGCACGACCTTCAATGGGTGGCGTATTTAAACGGATCTTAAGTGCTCCTTCATGAATGCCTACAATTTCTGTTTTTTTGGCACCAGGCTGCACATATAGACGAAGTGTGAAACCCTCCACATCGCGTTGATACCACACAGTACAATGATTCCTTAGTTTTTATAGAGCAAATTAAATCATTAAAAATTCCCCTCTCTCGCTTGTCGGAGAGGGGATATTTCATTGGAAATGCGGCCTTATCTTGACAGACAGCAAATTATTTAATTGGTTAAACTAAAGTAAGACGCTACTTTTCCCATAGTTTCAAGGGCACCGTTATAAGTTTTACCAAATAAGCCCATCTCAGCCTGTGCCTTACCGCGATTAAGCTCTTCCATTTTTTCCTTTGTTTTCTGCATCTCAGCAGTATGGCTGAAAAAAGAGTCCGCATGAGTTGCAACACTCGTTTCTTTTTTGCCAATTTGAGATTGAAACCACGATTTCGCTTTAGGCGCGGGATTTTCTTTAGTAATGAGACGAACAGGAAGAGTTCCATCACTTAACTCTTGAGCCAGATTATCCCCTGCTTGTTGTAATTGCTCCAGTAACACCGCGTCATCCGTCGCAATTGCATGCCGAATTGTGGCATCACGAACGATCATAAACATTTTTGTGTAATCAACACGCTTGCTTTCTTTCGCATGTTCCATATTTTTCTTGGCAGTGACGTATGCTAATTTATCACCCTCCATAATAATGCGCGGATCTTCTGCAAAAAGTTCAAGAATATTCGAGCGCCCAGTAGATAAAATTGCGCCAATTGTTGTTTGAGTTGCCCCAGAACCTTGATTTTCAAAAGTAAGATTAGGTTGTTTTGCAATAAACCGAATCAAATCTAATGGTGGTACAACAGCAAGAACAACTCGTCTGAGAAGTGACCTTCCATTAGTATCTACTGCATTCACCAATTCAGGATGTTTCGTAATCAGTTTTTCTACTTCGTCGTATTTTTTTTCAGCCACAGCTTGCCATAATGATTCTTCTTGAGGTGACATATTTTTCTCCCTATCCTAAAAAATAGGTCATATTATACCAAAAAAAAGGCATGCTGTGATATAGTCAATCAATTGTTGCACAAAAAGTATTACATTCCAACACTACTTTGGGGATTATTTTTTAATTGAATTATTGAGGAAAGACTATCTTTTACATGATCCAAAGGCTCATAATCTATCCCTAAATCACAAGCATCACAAATTTTTTGAATATGAGAAGGGTTCGCCCTGTCAAATCCTATTGATTTTGCATCTTTAATTAGAACTTCAATCTCCTGTATTTTCGCTAAAACTTCGGCCCCATACTCTTGCTGCAATTCCTTTAAAATACTGGATAATTCTTTTAACATGGATTCATAATGGCGCTGTTTTTCCGGATCAAAGGTAATGAATTCTGTCCCATCTCTTACGGAGTTCATAAAAAAGCGATACCGATGGACGTTGTGTGGATTTTCCTCAGCAGCGATTGACTGATTTTCGCTTTGATCAATCTCCTGTTCGGGTGTACTTAATTTCGCCTCAATCCTTTGCTCTTCAGGCAGAGAGGTCGCTTGCAGCTTTTTGTCATCAGGCAAGGTATCTTGAGACATTTTCTCGCTGCTATGCTCATCAACAGGCATAAGCGATTCTACTTCAATTTCTCCCTCTGCTGACAAAGGATTGGCATGAGGATTATCATCCTTGGGAGTTGTAGCTTGCGGCATCTTCACGGTTTTATGCTCAACCACAGTCATAAGCGATTCTACTTCCATGTTTCCCTCCGCTAACAAAGGAGCGGCTTGAGGATCATCATCCTTGGGAATTGTAGCTTGCGGCATCTCGCTGCTATGCTCAACAACAGGTATGAGGGATTCTACCTCAATTTTTCTCTCTGCTGACAAAGGAGCGGCTTGAGGATTTTCATCCTTGGGAGTTGTAGCTTGCGGCTTCCCCATACTTAGGCGTTCTACGTCAGATATGTGAGATTGTCTTTCGACTTGCTGTTCTTCAGTTAAATCCATAGTAGGATTAGAAATTATGGGACCCTCATCAGGATTTTTTTGTTTTAAAGAAGAACTGTCTGAGGTGAGCATCATAAAATCCGCACCCTCTTTGGGTGCTGCAGCAATCATCTGCTTCATTAAATTGACATTCAATTCAAAACGTTTTCTTACATCTTCTGGTAATACCGGTTGAACAATACCCGCGATGGTTTCTAATTCTTTATTGCATTGACTTAATAAAAGTTGGGTTGCCTCATAACCTTCTGCTTTTTTTAGCCCATCTTTATATAACTTTAATTGACGTATGCCGGCATCTAACCGGCTTACTTGCTCTTTATCCAATTCATCGACAGGACATTTTTTCAATTCATCAAGGATAGAGTTCAAACTCGAACTTATATCCTCTAAAGCAAGTACACGCGCATTTTCATAATGAGTAGACAGAGTCTGCATCTCCTGTTCCCACTGGAGCTGAATTGTTTGACTTTCCTTTTTAAAATTTTGGATGTTCTCTTGATGCTCCTCGTATATTATTTTTAATTGTGGCGACTCATCACGCATTTCTTCAAAAAATTGCTCAAGAATTTCTTGAACCTCTTTGAGTTTTTCCTCTTTAAGTTGACGGTGCTTTTCAATAATCTCAATATTTAGCATCGCTACATCGGATTGCTCTGTAGCTAAAGGGAGAAGATGATTTAATTCGGTCTCCATTTCTTCTTTTTTTGCCATGATGCTCTGATAAATGGCAATTGCCTTTTGTTTTTTTACCTCATTAATACGCTCATCTTCAACGATTAGGTCTAATGCCTTGCGCATTGAGGTCATATGTTCCTCATAAGTGGTATCCATTAATTTAATGTGTTTCATATGATGAACATAGGTAATGCGCTTCATCTCCTCTTCATAATATTGATACAAATCCATATTTGTTAGACCATAAAGCGATTTTTCCCATTCAGATGCAGGAAGACGATGAGGCTTAGGTTCCTCAGGCTGTTGTAGGATTGTAGATTCTTTTTTTCTCGGTACGTACACAAAATCCTGGAGTTTTGCTGCTGCTGCCTTAGCATGCTCTTTTTCTATCTCATCAAGTAATGCACGTTCTTTCGAAAATAAATCCTTATCTTCAAAGAGTTTGCGGATTACATCAAAACGCCCCGTAACCGTAAGAAAAAAAAGTAGATTGTGTTCGCATAAATGAATAAATTCACTAAAAATCTGTTCATTTTGACGAATCACATCGTTTTTATTTTGAACCCCATTAAGCCTTCTGAGCCATCCTAGATAAGATACCAAAAGAGGATACGTTGCTTCAGATAACTCATGTTGTTTTAAAATTGCATCACTTGGATTGCCCATTACTCTTTTTAAATGTTCATCCGGTGATAGATGAATGCTTCCCATTGCCCAACACCCTGCTCATATTTTATCTAAGTATAGTATTTTTTTGCCTCACTGATTTAAATTGAGTCAATTGCGGATTCATTGGTAAACAAAAGAATGACTGAACAGGGGACACAGCGACTGAGCTAAAGAACTCAGCACAGAGGATGAAAGCCCTTCTCCTTGTTGCATCATCCCGAACAAAGTGAGGGATTATCATGCTGTAGCGTCGGGTTACCCTGGGGAGATCCCTCGTTACACGCGGGATGACGGAGGGGAGAACACTTTAGTGTCGAACATTTTTAGGAAGATAATTAATCACACAATAGCTTAAACATTTAGCGTTGGTAATCTCAAGGTCACGAAAATAGGTGATTTCTTTAAAATAAAAATCAAAAGTTTCCTGTATCGCTTCAAAATATCCTTTAATAAGCACAGAATAACGCATTTTTTCAGTATGATGAATTTCGAGTAATTTGGAATATAGAAAAGTAATCTCATGGGTACATTGGGTATGTGCTATTAAAGCAACATCAAAACAGTTGGCTTCACTCAATTTGATTTTAAATTTATTAATAAAAACAAGCATGTTGGAAATACAAAAGTTAATTTTTTCTATTTTTTCTTTATATACCTCACCTAATACATCAGGTATTGAATAAATCATTTCTCGTAAAAAAATTAAATCCGCTATGTAATTCCCTAATACATTGTGTTTCTTCGTTTCAATAAATCGTGCTTGCCACTCGACTAAGTGCATCACCGTACGTTTATAAGCAATCAGTTCCTTTTCTTTGGAATTATCTCCTGTAGAAACAAGGTTACTTTTTTTCAACTGTTCTATATGGCCCATCACCATAAAACATGCATTTTTAATATCTTCGAATGTTAACGACTCGAAGTTATTTGTTTCAATTTTTTCACTGATATTATCAATGATTGTTACTACATCACGGGATAACATTGCTGTTCCAAATCAGACATCTCCTAGATCTGAGTATAGTTCAATATTTGAACAACAAAGGAGCGAATTATAGAAGTTTTTTGATAATAACCACATAGTTGCAGTTTTTAAAACACATAGCGCCAGGTACAGCGCTACTCTGTTTATATATTAAATGGCACTATTTCAAGAGATGAATGATTCAATTCTTGTGGCACAACAGGTATAGGGTTCTCTTGATGAGGTAAATTCACTACTTGTACCGCTTTAAACGTCATGAGTTGCTTTTCAAATTCAAAAAGATCCGCCGCATGAGTAATGCGCTTGACATAAACACTACCTCTTTGTTCTTCCTCTTTTATTTTTTCATTGAGGAAAATAATTTGTTGGTTTAATGACTCAACTTGATCCGCAGTTTTTTGCCGTAATTGCTCAAGTTGACTGGCAAGCTCACTCTGCTTTTTCTCAATTTGAGAACGAAAAACACTCTCTAAATTTACGGTAGGTTTGTTGACTAGGTAATTAAATTCGATACGCCAATCATCCATAGTTTCTGGGGTAAAAACATAACTTGATGCATAAGAATAAATCTTACCCACTAAAGATTTCGTTTTCATCCCTTCAACGATTCGCTCACGCAAATCCTTAAGTCCTATTTTCAATATAATATCTTGAATTTTTTCAATTTCTTCTTCTTTTAAGTCAGGAAACTCAAGGGTTTTGACTAAGTCTCTGTCGAGAAAACTATTGCGAATGTTTTGAGGAAAAGAACTCAAGTCCCCAGGCTTTTGATCGACAACCCAACCTTTTAAAACAAGAATATCATTGACCTGATCTTGAAATTGCTTCGGAAATAGCTCTTTAGTAGCTGTAATTTTTCCTTTAAATTTGAGTAGCGGTAATTGCTCTTTTATCAATTGCTCCAGCAGAGTGTTTTGCACATTGGCTTGGATTAGCTTTACTTCTAGAGCTTTTCGCTCTTTAGTTAACTCGCTCGCACGTGAATTATATTTGGTAAAATCATCAAATAAAGCATGGGCGCCAGAACCTTCAATCACTAAATCAAAATAATCACTAAAACCATTATGTCCTTTTTTAAGTGTCACATGGTCTACATTAAATCCGTTTAATCCAGTCAGTTTACCCTTAAGATTCTCAGCTTTGCATGTAAGGTACTTACTCGTGTTAAGTAATTCCCTATGCTCCTGACTAAATTTCTCGAACAAACTGCGAACCTTTCCGCGCAAATGGGCGACTGGCGTTTGTAATGGAGAATGTTTTTCAGCAAGCTCTGCTACTTTATTTGAGAGAAAGTAATACATTTCATAAAAAGCATAGATTGTATTATTTTCAGTTTGCATTGCCGCCAATGCCCTTTTAATCAGTTTCCATTCATTTTTTCCAGGTAAGCTGGAATCTTCATATTCCAAAACGTCAAACGTAGTATTCAATTGTTCTTTCATTACGTCATAAAGGGCTTCTTCTTTGCTATGGTGAATAAAATCAGCATCCAGTTCGTTTTCGCCTGAACCGATAGCCGTTAACCCATCAAGAGTCGCCAAAGTATTTTTGATTAAGGTACGTGTATTTTTATGCCCCAAAAAAGGAAATATCCATAATCCTTCAAGCTGCAATTCTTGTTGTGCTAATACCTTATACAAATTCTTAATTGCAATTTGTTTCCCATTAAGATCATTTGCTTCTTTTAATTGCTGCACTGCATCTAATATAGCTTCTGCAGCAGCTGCAGCGGTAGAGCGCTCAAGCAAATACCCTAGGCCACGATTTTCTATCTTTGCCCAAGATAAAGTCGTTTCCAACTCATCGACCAGTTCTACGACAACGTTATCCAAATAAATTGTTTTTAAATTCTGAAGTTCATCTGGTTCTTCAAGATCTGCTTCTTTAAATACGCGCAACATCTCATGAATTATGGGTTGCATGGCATATTTTTCAGTAAATTGCTCTTCAGGCAAATATTTATTGGCATAATCCCGCAAACAAACAATGAGATTATCAAAATTTTGTGCCTGGGCAACTTGAGCAAGCAATATGGAACGCACCTTTTTATTTAAATAAGGATTATTTTCTATGATACGCTTGATATCTGCAGCAAATAAAACCACCTGATTTTTAGCAAAATCATTACGATATGAATCGACATTACCATCGGCAAATCGCAACATTGCTCCATTGACATCCAATCCGGCCAGGAGATAACGATGTGCTTTTTTCTTCTCCACCAGCATTTGTTTTTTGTTTTCACGTACTGCTATTCGACTTAGCTTCAATTGCTCATGCAATGACACTCCGCCCAAATATTTACAACGCAAATCATTAACTGAGCCCTCTATAATGACTGGCGTTGCTTTTTCTTTAAGAAAGGCCCGTTTCTGCACCCAAATCAAATTTACAGCGCCTTCATAAGCAAGCACCGCATGATCCAAAATCATTCTCTGCTGGTGTTGTTTGACATCCGAACGAGCATAGGGATTTGGGTATTTTTTTTGCGGATCAGTATGTTCCAGACAATCAATCCATTTTTTATTCAAATCAAGAATTAAATCCTCTCTTTGTTTCAATAATTCAACATCCAGAGTTCTCCATTCAGCTTTAGGATAAACAAGATGCAGAAACTCTTTCCATTCTTGGAATTGTTGTAAAACAACATTCTGTATTTCAGAAACCTTCTGAGTGTAATAACGCTCAACAGTACCCTCTTTAGTTTTTTTAGCTAATTCTTGATGTTTATTTTTTGGTTGCGATGAGATTACAAACTGAGCATTCATGCCGAACTGACTGCATTGCTCGGCTAACTCATCCTTTTTACTTACGGATTTAGAAAGCGCAATAATACGACCCTGCTTTTTATAATCATCAATCAAATCCTTGGTTGAACTTGAATCGACAAAACGCATCTCCGGCTCAATAGTAAACTCCCAATCCGGATTTTCCTGTTGTAGTCGAACATGTAGAAATTGATGGATCAGATAGGTAAAACCTTCTTGAGATTCTTTTTGGCTCAAGGGAATAGCAGAATGGACTGCAGTGTCAGAAGCTGAAATAACAAAATCCTCTCCTTCAACTAAACGTTGGGCCTCTATAGCTGAATTGATCCATAAACTCAATTGCTCATCAGGTATGGAGCTTAACTGCACCTTATGCTGACCTGTTGGTGTATGCCGGTCCAAAAATTCTTTTAACCGTTCGACATCCAGACCCTCACTCCAAACTGTACCTTGACGTAGAGTTTTAAATTTTTGCTGATGAATAAATGCATGGACAAGTGGATAAATCCAGGCATAGGAATGATTCTCATCGGCTTGAACGAGATGATATATCGTTTTTTGATTTAATTTTGAAAAATCAGAACCACAAAGAATTAAATTACTTGATACAGGATGACCGTCTTTATAAGCGATTAAATGTTCATTATCAACCTTGGCTCGAGAGCGGTATAAAGCCAAATCGCCTACAGTAGAATAATTTATCCCACCCACTTGATACGTTCCTTTAGGGGAATCCGCGCTAATCCGGCCTGAAGCAATACCGAGCGAGGTCAAAAAATCTTGAGTCCCTTTATCATCATGAGTCACCCTATCTCGGTTGGCGGTGCACACATCAATGGTTCCACCCTCAGCCTCAACCCACTGCATGACAGCAAGTAATGTTGCACTGACATCAGCTTCCTCGGTCTCAACTTCCATCAGCATATTGTTCTGCTGGCCTTTAAGCGAGACTAAAACGGAAATAAGGTGCGTTGTATCTGCAAATATTCCAGTAGCCCGGAAATACTGTTCACGTAATACTGCAAGCAATTTTACCTGGGCTTTTAATTTTTCTTGAGCATCAAGACCAGGTCTTCTTATGGTGTCAATGAGTATATAGAAAAAGTCACGTAACTCATCACGGCTGACTCGAGTTAAATTCTCGTATTTGAGGATGGCCTGCTTTGAGGGATCATCCCCTACAACCAGCGTAAATGGTTTACTTCTACCTATAGCATTGATGTAGGTAATTTGTTGTGCTAGATCATACTGTTCCTGGCTACTTAAAGACGTTCCCTCAATACTGTCTCGAATATTGCCGATAACTCGCATGATTTGTGAGCTGTCAAATTGCTCATCAAGAATTTGCTCGCTATCCTTTATGATCATACCAAATTCATTGTTTTTTGACGCACGAGCTGATTTTGGATCTTTATCCAACGCATCGATATAAGCCATCAGCTCATAATCATACCCATTTAAGGCATGGATAAAACCATCCATCTCCGGATAAGGTGGTGCATCAAATAATTTTGCCAGTTTCTTTAGATTGTATTGATTTAATTCAAGTCTTGCTTGCACTTCTAATAAGCGATGAATGTTTTTATCTGTTGCACGCTCACCGAATATAAGTAATATTTTTGAGCAGATATTTAAATCAGAATCGTCCATACCGTTTAACTTATCAACTAAGTTAAGAAACGTCTTTTCTTTGCCGTTGGTACAAGTTTTCATTAATAAAATAAGCGTAGGAACCAGTGAAGGTACCTTTGCTTTAGCCTGAGTAATTGATGTAATTTTCTCAACCATTGTTTTTAGTAATTGTTCATCAACATCAGGACCTGCTTTTTTTATGACTTCAATTAACGCATTAAATAAAGCGTTAGAGTGCTTTTCATCCACCCCAGCTAAAGATTTAAGAGCGATTATTTTCTTCAATGGAAATAAAGAGTTTTGCGTTAAATTATAAGTGCAGGACCAACGCAATAAAGATTCGTACGCTTCTTCACCCAAAATTCCGCGGTAATTTGTTAAATAATTAATCTCACTCAAAACCTGATGCAATTGTCTTCCAGAATATCCCGGTGCATCTTTTAATATTTTGCATATTATTGCTAGAGGAGATGCAACTGAAAGTGGCTCGTCTTGACTTAGGGTATCCAATAGAGTCTGTATTTGGACTACAGTAAGCGCTTTTTTTCCTGGTACTTTGGGCTTGATTTCATCAGCTAATGCTGAAATACAACGACGAAAATCGATACTGTTTTTATTTTTAATGCGGGTGAGTGAATTAATCAAACCATTCGCGTCTTCTAATCGCTGCCTCAATTCTAGAAACCGCTCATCGATTGAAAGATCGGTATCTAATTCTTCAATGTGTGTTAATAGAAAATCCTCAAGCTCCTTATTGGATAGCTGCAACGATTTTAAAGCAGCGCTTAAGCAGGATTGTAAACTTGCCATTATTCTTGGTTGCAGCGCAGTCAAAAAAGATTGCTCAGGAAAAAATTCATCACCCAAGACATCCGTCATTTGTATTGTTGCTTGAGGAAACCCAGATAAAGTCCAAGAAAACATTCTACTGCTCAATAATTTCTTAACTTCTTGCTCTTCTTCAGCCAAAGCATTGAGAACTGCTCGTGGACTAAACGGTTGAAGGCACAAATAATACAACACGAGATTATGTGCATCCATCCAGGGCTCCAGATACCCTTTTATTTTTTCTGGTAACGCAGCCAATTTCTTTTCGAGTTGCCATTGCTCATAGTTTTGTCTCATCAGGCTAAAAAAATCGATTGCTGTTTCATTAACCGATTCTTTGCCTATTTTTAACTCAGGCAATTCCGTGTGTACTATTTCAAGAATACTTGCTTTTTGATCTTCCACTTCAGTAAAATCAGCTTTCCTGACTGAATCAACAGTTTTTATGAGTTGTTCTAGAGAAGGCAGGCGATAAGAAGCTTCTATGTTAATATCGGCCAGAATCGATAATAACTGCTCTCTACGATCGTCTTGCATCGCATGCACCGCATAGGCAAGCGTTTTTATTTTAGTCTCAAACTCACTATCTTCTGCATCTTGTTGCGTTACTTTCGTTATTTCATCATCCAATAAGGAAAAAAGTACAACAATCCGGGATAATGTTTGAGGTTGTTCCTGAAAAAGTTCAGGCAAAAATCTAGCCAGTTTAGAGGATGAAACTAAATGGTTGAGCAAATTGGTATAAGAAAATTTTTGGATGGGCACATTGGCCTGCTCCATTGCCAAACGTCGCTTATAATGATCAAGAACCAATCGGGCCACATCACCAAATTCAGCCGTCAAACTTAAAGCGAGAGCACTCACCTTTTGAAACTCATGACGTGCTTGGTCGGGAGCTTGGACTTTTGTTTTTTGCAGGTGTACCAGGACATCAACAAGCGAATCCAACTCATCCGCCGTAGGCATTGATTCCCAGTTTTGAAGCGCCAGTGATTTTGCGATACCTGAAATTAACGTGGATAATTCATGTTGCAAGTCCTCATCAAACTGCTCAGCTGTGGCAATCAATTTGCCGACTAGTTTTTTAATCGACGTATCAGGATATTCAGTATGTGTAACACCACGTTGACCGGTGGTCAACAAAATGACGACATTGAGTAATAGCGCTTTATTTTGATTATTTAGAGTATTATTTTTACTTATTTCTCGTTCAATTTTTTGATAGACATCCAGACTGAATGCCGATTCTTGTGTCCCGATAAAACGATAAAAACGTGTGATGAACTCTTCATAGGAACAATCAACAGGAGTCAGCCAGTCACTCACTTCCCTAGGCATTGTAGGAGTCGAATAATCTGGAATCTCGTCATCGACATCAGCCCTTAAATTCATATGCCGTGATACCAACTGATAATTATAATCACGGCTGGCATAATAGGCACTGCGAACATCTAATCTATCTAAATACCTCAGTTGCTCTTCCGGATCGCCACTGTTATTTATAACGAACAGCAAGCAATCTAAGGCAGACTTCATGTGTTTGATATTTTTTAAAGTACAGGAGAAGGGTAACTTCAGGTTCTTGCTCTCCAACTGCTCTAAGAAATAGTTATAAGCTGCAAATAAATCATTAAAGTCAGTTGGAGCTCCTGTTGCTTTATGTTGAGCAACTAAAGTAAGCCACCATGTTTTCTGTTCACTGCTTAATTCACTCAATTTTTTCAGGTTTGCTAAACCTTGAGGAGACATTAATGCAAGATAGTGTTCCGGTTTATCGAGAAATAACGCATCAAAATCCTTGAAAAATTCCTTTTCATGTAATGTCTTAATCTGTTGCAATAAAAGTAAAACTCCGTCAGCTCCAGTATGAATGAGCACATGAGCAAGGCCTTGATAGTTACGATCAGTTAAAGGTAAAACCTCTAACAAGCTTTTTATGCGTTTCAATTTTGGTGCATCATGTTCTGCTAGCTTAGATACAAAAAAAATAAAAGCTGCCTGGCGTTGCCCGGGTAAACTCGTTTCACTCAGTAAAGAGTCAAATTCTGCCTTATACCGCTCAATGGACTCTGAGTCTTTTTTTAAATAGATAAATTGTTGGTACGAGCCAATAATGTGGCGCACATCTTGATGAGGGACCTCAGGGGCGAGTGATAAAGGGCTTATTTCAGGATGTTGATATGGAGCCTCATTATTTTTTCGCTTTCTGAGAGTCGCTTTTTGTTGTTGATGCTGATGCTCAAGGGGAATTTGGTATTGAAGCTGTAAACCAATACTCGAATTATTTGTACCCTCAACCCAATTTTTTTTGGCTTTTCGTATTTTAGGACTATAAGGTTGAATGGGTGACTTTGATAACTCTATGATTTGTTGTTGGAATTCAAAATGAAATTTTTGACGTTTACTGAACAAATAGGCATTATCAAAAGCTAATTGATACTGCGACTGGTGAGGGGGAAATTCGAATTTGTAAATTCGAGAACGCTCTGGGCTTAAAAGAAATGCAAGTAATTCCTCGTAATGTTTTTGAGAAAATGCGTCACATTCCAAGGCGACCGTTACTTCTCCTGAAATGAGCTTATCTTGCTCATATGTAACTTCCAAGTGGGTAGTAAAATCCTTGACCTTATCAAAACTATCTTCGCCCACAGTGATTTTCATGTAACCAGGTCCCCCAAATAATAAATACTAAGACTTTATTATCCAAATAGTGCTCAAATATATCACACTTTTAATAAATAAAATATTAAAGAAAATTAGAAATGGATTGAAAAATTGATTAAAAAACATCGAGAACGGCGTTTAATAACTGTTGTGTATAAACTTCTTTAGGGTTTTTAAAAATCATTTCACAACTTCCAAATTCAATACCCACACCATCTTTCATCACAAATACCTCATCAGCAATATAGGAAACAACGCCCATATTATGGGTAATAAATAAATAAGAAATACCTGTATCCTGTTGTAATTCTTTTAATAAATTAAGAATCTGTGCCTGAACCGAAACATCCAGGGCACTCGTTGGTTCATCACAAATCAAAATATCAGGTTCTGTAGCTAAAGCTCGAGCAATACAAATTCTTTGTCTTTGCCCACCAGAAAATTGGTGGGGATAACGATGTAAACTGCTGACAGGCAAATTAACTTGGTTCAACAGTTTTTTTTGTCGTGCACTAATCAAGGAATGCTTCATCCCTTGAGCATGCATGCCTTCAGCGATTATTTCACCCACAGTCATCCGCGGATTCATAGAGGAAAAGGGATCTTGAAAAATAATTTGAACTTTTTTTCTATACTCCCTTAATGAGCGCCCTTTTAATGCCAGCACATCCTGCTCTTTATAAAATAAATCGCCTCCAGAAATCGGTAATAAACGCAATAAAGCACGACTGGTCGTTGTTTTACCACAACCAGACTCCCCTACTAATGCTAATGTTTTTCCTTGTTGTAGACGAAATGAAAGACCATCAACGGCTTTAAATAAGGTTTTGTGACGACTGAATAGCCCTTTTTTCTGAATAAAACCAACGGATAAATCCTTCACAGTAAGGATCGTTTTTGCTTCCGTAGCAGTTCCACTCCAGATGATTTTATTTTTTTGCAAAGGAGGTAATTCATCATTCTCAGGATATAGATGACAGCGTACCAACCGCCCATCTTGCTCTTGTAATTGCGGTTCCTCTACTGGACATCGCGAGAATGAATAAATACAGCGTGGATGAAAACGACACCCTGAAGGCATTTCATCCAAAGCCGGTACAAATCCACGAATAACCGACAGGCGTTCCTCGCGTTTTGCCATAGAGGGCACCGAAGCCAATAATTGCTGTACATAGGGATGTTGCTTGGTGCGCGAGAAAAAATCATCTACAGAAGATTGTGCTACTACTTGCCCTGCATACATGACACATACGCGAGAGGCCATAGCTCTCAGTACTCCAAGATCGTGGGTGATCAGCAGTAAACTCATCTGATGGGTTTGTTGTACTTTCTTCAATAAAGAAAGAATTTGTGCTTGAATGGTTACGTCCAAAGCAGTTGTTGGTTCATCCGCAATCAAAACATCTGGTTTACATGCCAAAGCCATAGCAATGACTACGCGTTGTTTCTGGCCACCAGACAATTGATGTGGGTATTGATGAATTTTAACCTCCGGCTGAGGCATTTCTACCTCATGCAGTAAGGACAGTAATGCTTCATGCAATTCGTGGGGGGTAAATGAGTTACATCGCAACAACGCCTCTCTCAGCTGTTCTCCAATTGTCATCACCGGATTAAGCGCAGTCATTGGCTCTTGAAAAATCATTGAGATTTTACGGCCTCTCAACTGTCGCATCATGTGCTCTGGTAAATCCAGAATGTCTTGTCCATCGATGTGGATTTGACTATTCACTCCATAAACACCTGATTTAGGTAATAGGCGCATCAAGGCAAGAGACGTTAGCGATTTACCGCAACCTGACTCCCCCAACAACACTAGGGTTTCACCAGGATGTAAATTAAAACTGATCTCATCCAAAGCTGAGACCCTTCGATGGTGATCTTGAAAAACTACAGATAATTGATGAATTTCAGCACTTGTCTCTTGCATATATTTTCTTTTAACCCAGATTAATCATAATCCAGGAAAGCATCCCTACTCATTCCCGGATATGATTTAATAAATCCAGGTATTTATAATATTCTGAAAAAGTCAGATTGGAGTCAGGCTGAGAGAAAATGATTTCCTAAAATGCCCACATAGTTATCTATGCTGCGCTGTTTAGGGGAATCATGTTCTCTCAAGATGCACCAAATATGGCTTTTTCCCAAGAGTCTTTACTTGTCAGTTGCAGAATAGAGGCTCTTTATAATAGATTTACAAAAGGAATATTCGTCTTTCGTCCTACTGTATCATAATGTATGGTAAAATAAAGATAACTTTTATTAGAGAAATACCCATGTCAGAAAATTATACTGCCCAAGCAATTGAAGTCTTAAGTGGACTCGAACCTGTTCAACGACGACCCGGCATGTATACCGATACAACGCGTCCAAACCATCTAGCCCAAGAAGTAATTGATAACAGTGTCGATGAGGTATTGGCCGGCTTTGCAAGCCATATTCGTGTCACCCTCCATGAAGATGGTTCTATTGAGGTTGAAGATGATGGTCGTGGAATGCCCGTAGATTTACATCCGCAATTAGGCTTAAGTGGTGTGGAAGTCATTATGACTCGATTACATGCCGGGGGCAAATTTTCTGATAAAAATTACAGCTTCTCAGGTGGTTTACATGGGGTGGGTGTTTCTGTTGTCAACGCACTTTCTGATCGTCTGGATGTTACCATCAAACGCAATGGAATTATTTACCAAATGTCTTTTGCCAATGGCGACAAAGTATGCGAATTAAACGAAACAGGCATTACTAAAAAAAGAGATACAGGTACGATTATTCGTTTTTGGCCAAATCCTAAGTACTTTGATACTACCCGTATTTCAGTAAAACATTTAATGCACGTACTCAGAGCAAAAGCGGTCCTCTGCACTGGCTTGTCCATGACTTTTGTCAATAAAACAAGCAATGAAGAAATGCATTGGTGCTATGAGCAGGGACTTATTGATTATTTAAATCAATCGTTACCTGATGGAGATTACTTACCTGAGGAGCCCTTTACAGGCGAATTCAAAAGCGACGAAGCAACGGTTGACTGGGCCTTGGTTTGGTCCAATGGGGGAAGCACTGGTTTCAGTGAAAGTTATGTCAATTTAATCCCCACGATTCAAGGCGGTACCCATGTTAATGGCTTACGCTCTGGCTTGTTTGATGCGATGGCAGAGTTTTGTGAACTTAGAAATCTACTACCCAGAGGAATAAAACTTACTGCAGATGATCTGTGGGAACCTTGCCAATATGTCCTATCCGTTAAAATGAAAGAACCCCAATTCGCAGGCCAAACTAAAGAACGTTTGAGTTCCCGTCAAATTTCCGCATTTGTCAGTAATGTGGTTAAAGATGCTTTTGCACTTTGGCTCAACCAACATCGCAATCAAGGTGAGGCCATTGCCTCTTTAGCAATCGATCGTGCGCAAAAACGGTTAAGACAAGCCAAACAAGTAGCACGCAAACGGGTAAGTCAAGGCCCTGCCCTCCCTGGCAAATTGGCTGATTGTTTGCTCACTGATCTCAGTCAAGCTGAATTATTTTTAGTAGAAGGAGACTCAGCAGGAGGTTCTGCAAAACAAGCACGTAATAAAGATTTCCAAGCGATTTTACCCCTACGTGGAAAAATTCTTAATTCCTGGGAGGTGGATTCATCACAAGTTTTAGCGTCGCAGGAAATTCATGATATCTCAGTAGCTATTGGGGTTGACCCTGGTTCATCCGATCTGAGCGGATTGCGTTATGGTAAATTATGTATTCTCGCTGATGCAGATTCAGATGGCGCACACATTGCTACGTTAATCTGTGCTTTATTTTTACGTCATTTTAAACCTCTAGTTCAGGCAGGTCATGTATTTGTTGCCATGCCCCCTCTTTATCGAATTGATGCAGGCAAAGAAGTTTATTATGCACTGGATGATGAGGAGAAAAATCGTATCCTCAACCACTTGGCTCAAACGTCTCGAGCAAAAACCAATGTTCAACGATTTAAAGGTTTAGGTGAAATGAATCCAATTCAATTACGTGAAACAACGATGGATCCTAATACCCGACGCCTGGTTCAATTAACTTTGGACGATGAACAAGGGGCTGAAGCAATTATGGATATGATGTTAAATAAAAAACGCGCCAGTGATAGAAAGGTCTGGTTAGAAAGCAAAGGCAACTTAGCTGAAGTGTAACTTATTAATTTTTGTCCATTGATGCACTTTAATATTGCAGCAACTGTCTTAAATTTTTAATTCAAGACAGTTGCTATATCTTAGGCTAAAAACAATATTACCACTTTAATAATGGAATCAGATTAGAATAATCATCGGTCCATAAGAACTGTTCGTTACTTGCATCAAACCGCCAATTGGTCCCTTTCATCAATTGAAAAGCAAGAGCTTCATTAAAGGTCAAAAAAGCCCACTCCGAATCAAACTGAGCTAATGCCGGAAGTCCTTTATTATTTATATAAAATACCATCAGCTCTAAAGACCTGCCTGCAGCATTGATCACAGGCAATAATTGCAAATGCCGATTACTTAGATTAATTAATATCCCACCATCTTTGGTAATTTTTTGTTTATATAAAGTAAATGCTTCAAAAGTTAATAAATGTACTGGTATTGCATCAGAATTAAAGGCATCTACTATTAACAAGTTCTGGGAATGATCGGGCAATTGTTCTACAGCTAATCTTCCATCATTTTTTATAATGGTCACTTGAGGAGGACAATCTCGTAAGTAGGTGAATAGAAAAGAATTGTTTGCCAATTCGATGACCTGATTATCAATTTCTATTACATTAATACGATCCTCTTTTCTAAATTGACAAATCATCGTCCCAATACCTAAGCCAATGACGGTTACTGACAAAGAACTTGTTTGTTGTTGCATGGCATCAACTACGGGACGAACTGCTCCATAATAAGAACTATTTCCATTAGGTTTTTTCTCGTCCATAACTTGCAATCCATGCACTGTAGACTGATTGATTAAGGCATGTGTTCCTTGTTTAACTATTACTTTTTTTACTCCATAAAAATCACGTTCTTGTATTAAAATAGTCTCATCCTGTAATAAGGGTGAAAAAATAAACCCAAATAAAATCAATAAAGACAGGATTAAACTGGTTCTATTTTTTTGCCAAACAATGATCAAAATTAACGCCAGAAGAGCACACATTTGAAATGAGGTAAAACCTCCTGGCCAATGAACATCAAGGATGAGGTAATGAAATAACAAAAGAACCAGTACCACTAGAGGAAGCCACCAACCGCTTTTTTTTGTCCGTTGAGGCAAAGCAAATAAACTGAGTAAGATTGCTAAAGGATATTCATACACCTGATTAAACCAATGGGGGGCTAAAACTCCATTAAATAATCCGGCTAATACGCCACCAAGAGCCAAACAAAAATAAAATAAAGTGAGTGATTGTGGTTTTGGCCTGCTTAAAAACAATTGGCCATGGCAGAGTAATGCTAAAATAAAAAAATTTAACAAATGAAACACAATACTTTGCCAAACCTTTATTTGGCTTGCAGTTAAAATAAAGCCAATGATTGGAAAAATGAGAAAAAAAATACTGTTTTGTGCTATCCATGAGCATGAAATTAAAGGTTTGTTCGTGAAGATAAGTACAAAAGTAAGCAGATACAATGCCAAAGGCAATACCCAAAATAAAGGGGTTGCTGCGATATCCGTAGTAATATATAGAGTCACTCCAAGCATTAAGCTACAGGGAACAAAACTAAAAAAAATCCAATAGCCTATTTTTTGCCAATGCCACTCTTGAACTCTTTGATTTTGTTCTTCCAACGGTTGATATCGAGGAACATAGAGAACAATAAATAACATAACCACGTAGAGTACGTAGATGATACTCCATAAATAGTATTGATTTTTGAGCCCAATAAATCGCTCGATTACCCAAGGATAAAGCAATAAAGATAAGAGACTTCCCAGATTCGAAGCAGAATATAAAAAATAGGGATCAGCAGCCCCTTTTTCTTTGGTCTGGCTGTATGCAAACTGTAATAAAGGTGCTGAAGCACCAATAACCACTAAGGGCAATCCCAATTGGGTTAACAAAGCAAATAAAATACTCCACTCTGGAGAATCATTAAAACTCACAGGTTTAAATAAAAGAGGAAAAACTGAAAAACTCAAAATAACAAGTACACTGTGTGTCAACCGCCATGAAAAAGTTTTATTCAAAAAGCTAAGCAATGCAGCATATCCATAAGCAAACAATAAGATCAGTTGAAAAAATAGCATGCATAAAATCCAAACTGCCGGCGTTCCTCCATAAAAAGGCAACAAGGTTTTTGCAACCATAGGTTGAATGCTAAATAAAAGAATGGCGCTTAAGAACAAACCGAAAGGGAATAAGAAACGCACAAAAATCCTTGGCTAAAAATCCGAACTTATAAAAATGTATTGTAAGATTAGAAAAAGTATTCTTCAACGTAACTATAGATACCTGAGAAACTCAAATACAGGGGCTATTGCTTTTAAAATGCATCAACAAAAGCTATATTAAAGGTCATTTTATATTTCTGGAGTAACTATGGATAGTTTTCCTCGAGAAGATTTTCCTAATGTAAACACGAGTAGTTATGATCAAATAAGAGATACTTTAAAAACGGGCAACCTTTTATTTGCATCCGGAAATTCTTTAATGTCTTCGATGATTAAAGGAGCAACGAACAGTGTTTGGAGTCATATTGCATTTATTGTACGTCTAGAAGCCATTGATCGCATCATGGTCATGGAAAGTGTTGAAACCATTGGAGTACGCACTGTTCCTCTAAGCAGTTATGTGCGTAACTATAACGGGAGTGGGAAGGGATATCCTGGAAGGTTAATGGTGGCAGGTTATCAGGATTTTCCAACTAACTCGCTTACCAATTTATCAAAGCAAGCCGTTGATCTACTTGGCTACCCTTATAATACAGAGGAAATTCTTAAAATCGCTGCTCGTATAGGAATGGATGCTTTTGGCTTTGACAACACGAGCCCCGAGGTGACCTCGCCGCATGCATTTATTTGTTCTGAGTATGTAGCCATTTGTTATAAATCGGTTGGTATTACTATAGATTATAATCAAGATGGCTTTATTGCGCCGGCAGATTTTGCCCGTTCGCCACAGGTACAGCCAATTTCTTATATTGCTACTGAGTAATAAATCTCCCTTCCCCCTATTCGCCATCGCGAGCATGGCGAGGATCTCCTCGCTGCGGCGCAACGCACTCGTTACACTTGAAATAAAGGAAGCAACAGTGAGGCGAACATCGATCGAATGAAGCATTTGATTGCGCTAATGAACACGCAACACTGCCCCTCTACCACGAACGGGAGAGGTATTTTTTACCCTTTCCTAAGACGTTTCACCAATTTTTTTAAAATCGTGTTCACCGAAAATTGCTGAGTCAAAAGAATAGTATTTAAATTCCAGGAGATTATTGCTTGGATCTTTCAGGAAAAAAGATTGATGTTCAATCTGCGTCCCTTTAAATCGAATTTTTAGCGGAATTTCAAAGGGTATTTGTGCCCTTTTAATTTTTTCCCAGAAGGCATCAAATTCGTGTCGTTCAAGAAAAATCAGGCCAAAATGTCTAGGGTAAATACCTTCTTGGACTGGAGGAAGAGTATCAATTTTATGTGCAACAATTTGATTATCACCAAATTTTAAAATTAAGGCATGCTCTGATTCACGCCCTAGGGAAAAACCCAATTTATGATGATAAAAATCTTTTGCGGATGCAAGATCATGAATTGGGAATGCGAGATGGAATAAAGTTTTCATAGATATGATTTCTTATTATTTTTACATTTTTTCCATTTTCCTTGGCAGGAATTCTTCTTAAACGACACATTTCTTATAAATGGTCTATTTTATAGAAAGGAAAACTGATTAAATTCTAAATAATATAAAATTTATATTATTTAAGAAATAAGTATGTAAGAATATTTACTATTTAATTTTAACTTCAAATATAAAATGCATTTAAACAATTTTTTTGATTATATAATTCACGTTGATGTTTATTTAAATGCCATTGTTTCAACTTATGGATTTTGGACCTATTTTATTCTATTTGCAGTGATCTTCTGTGAAACTGGACTTATTGTGACACCTTTTCTACCGGGAGATTCCTTACTCTTTGCTGCCGGAAGTATTGCAGCCCAATCTGGAAATCCATTAAATATTTCCATTCTATTCCTACTGCTTTTTTTCGCTTCAGTTTTAGGGAACCAAATCAACTTTTTAGTGGGGCGTCTAATGGGCCCGCGTATTTTTTCTACTGATAAATCCTGGTTACTTAATAAAAAGCATTTGCAGGAAACACATGCTTTTTATGAGAAGCATGGGGGAAAAACGATAGTTTTTGCACGCTTTCTTCCAATCATACGCACTTTTGCCCCCTTTGTTGCGGGTATAGGAACGATGCGAGTGGTTCATTTCTCACTCTACAATTTGATTAGCGCCTTAATTTGGATTGCTAGTCTGTTAAGTTTAGGTTATTTTCTGGGTTCAATCCCCATAGTTAAAGAAAATTTTTCCGTTGTCATTTATGGCATTATTTTTATTTCTATTTTACCACCCATTGTTACATTGTTGAGTCGCAAACGAGCCTAGCCGAAAATAAAATATAGCCTGAAATTTCACTAGCTCGAGCCAAAATGGCCTGATTTTAGAGCACTGAAGCGCAGCATACATCAGTATGTGAGCATCGGAGCACAGAAAATCAGGACAGTTTGGCCAAGATTTCGGGACCTATTTCCATTTCGCTAGCTTGAGCCAAAATGGCCTGATTTTAGAGCACTGAAGCGCAGCATACATCAGTATGTGAGCATCGGAGCACAGAAAATCAGGACAGTTTGGCCAAGATTTCGGGACCTATTTCCATTTCGCTAGCTTGAGCCAAAATGGCCTGATTTTAGAGCACCGAAGCGCAGCATACATCAGTATGTGAGCATCGGAGCACAGAAAATCAGGACAGTTTGGCCAAGATAGTAGAAATGGGAATAGGTCCTAATCGGCAATCAGTAATTGCGACAACATACCCTGTTGAATCCACCCCTTGAGATAAGAAGCAGCTTTCATACCTACCTCTTCGGGATTGACCCATTGACAAAGCCCCTCGCAAAGAGCACCAAAGGATAATCCCTGTAATATGCCATCCAAAAGCCAAGCCTCTTCTTCAGACATACTGTAAAATCGAAGCATATATTCTGGTGCACGCCATAAAACCCAAGGAATTGGAGCCGAATTTTGTTGCAACTCAGGTAACTCGTGATCATGAGATAAGGCTTGCCAAAGAGGAATTGTATTCCAAAAGTAATTGATTCGTTGCAGGGACGGATGAAGAACAAATTGTAAATTTGCCCATGCTTCAGGCGGAACAGCAGCCATGTCCTCAATCCGCACTACCGGTGCATCAGCAGAATCAAAAGCCAGGCTCATTCTCCATTCGAAATCAGCCAATTCGGCCAAATAGGGATATTGTGGGTAATTGTGCTGAATGAACTCAGATAATAAGTTGCCATACCAACGAATGGAACGATAACAAGAAGGATGAGCATCAATATAATAAGTTGATAACTTGTTAAACTCTTCAGTTCCTAAATAAGAATATAAGGTGGGAAAATTGGTGCTCAAGCTTTCAATCAGCCTGAGTCTATAAGCATCACGATAAATACCTAAGCGAGTATCCACGGAAACCATTTCAGTTTGTACAATAGAATTATGGATTTCAAAGTCTTCTGATAATAAAAATTTTTGAAATTGATCTTGTAACTGCAAAAGCTGGGTCATACAAGCACCTCTTCAACCAAAATGGATTCTGCAATTCGTCGTGCGTGATTTATTTCCGCAAGCAACTCAGCAAAAGGAGGCATATTATCATCTCGTTCAATCATCGTTGATATGGGACCAAGACGTTGCAATGTGGCTGCATAAAGATCCCAGACGGGTTTAATGACTGGGGCATCATGGGTATCAATAATGTAATCTCCATGATTCGAGTGGCCGGCTAAATGGATCTGAGCTACACGTTCGGGAGGCATAGCTAAAATATAATCCATAGGATTAAATTGATGATTTATAGAGCTGACATAAATATTATTTACATCGAGCAAAATGTAACAATCCGCTTGCCTTACAATTTCTAGAATAAATTCCCATTCAGACATTTCCGATTGTTGGTAAGTAAGGTAGCTGGAAACGTTTTCGATTAAAAGAGGACGTCCTAAAAAATCCTGTACCTGCTGAATTCGTGAAACAACGTGGTTTACTGCCTCACGCGTATATGGAATAGGCAATAAATCATGAGCATTGATTCCGTTAACTCCAGTCCAGCATAAATGATCAGAAATCCATTCCGGTTCGACCCGCGCCGCTAACTCCTTCAGTTGTTTTAAATATTCTTCATCCAGAGGGTCCATACTACCTAATGAAAGAGACACGCCATGCATCACCATAGGATAGTGAGCTCGTATTTGGTCGAGATAATATAGCGGTTTTCCGCCCGGAACCATATAATTTTCGGTAAGAATCTCAAACCAATCCAAATTAGGTTTTTGCGTTAAGATTTCTTCATAGTAATCAGGTCGTAATCCCAAACCAAAACCTAAAAAAGGCATTTTTGGGGTCACTTTATATTTTGGGGTGTCCATAGGTCAAATCCGAGGAAAATTTGAAACCAGGCACGCAATACATGCCTGGAGTAACGCAATGCTCAGTGGAAATTATTCAACAACAGTACCACCAGCTTTTTGGCAATCTTCTTTAGACATTTCGCTCATGCCTTTGCCTTTGCAAGAATTTTGTCCTTTACAAGCGTTGTTAGCAGATTTGCAAGCGCCTTGACCTTTACATGCATTACCACCTTGGCATTTAACCATACCAGAAGCAGCATCAGCAGCAAAAGCAGGAGCAATAGCAAACATTGAAGCAGCACCAATTGCAAGAGCAACGCCTGTTAATTGTAATTTGTTCATTTACTTAATTCCTTTTAGAGTTAGTTAAATATGCTATAGGCAAAATATAATTTAGCCACTTGCATTTTAGAAAGTAATATTTAATTTTGTCAAGTTACCTTTGAAAAATAATGGTTTTCCATACTCAAAGCCTCCCATGCCGTATTATCAATTTCGAGAAGGTTCTCCACATCAGAACAGGGAATTTGCGTCGAACAACATGCTGAAATCTGGGCCTTTTAAAGATAATCCTCTCGTAATCGCTACAATTGTCTATAATCAGAATAAATATGTACTGCTTTAACGATAGATTATGAATGCACCCTTATTTACCTCAAATGAAATTTATGAATTCATTAAGCAGCATGAACCCTTCAGTTTAATGAGTCAAGCTTGTCTTTTAAAACTTTCTCGTGTTTTAGAAATAGAATCTCAAACTGGCGATTCCCTCTTGATTCGAAAAGGGGAAAATATGAATGATCTTTACATTCTAATTAAGGGTCGGCTTTATTATCAAGTCACGGATACAGAAGGGAATGTGACTTATCAAGGGGAATTACATGAAGGGGCAATAATTGGTGAAATGGCTCTATTGTCTGACTTACCACGCTCAGCCAACGTATACGCATTACGAGATAGCATTATCTTAAAGTTATCCAAGAGCAATTTTTTGAAATTATGCAAATCTTATCCGGAACTTTTGAACAAAATAACTCAATTCACGATTAAACGATTGACTAACTCACTGCAAGGGATTCAGCCTGCGGACTCTCGTAATAAATCAATCGCCCTGATTCCTATAAAACCAATTTATGACCTCGAATTTCAGTTGCAAGAAATGATTTTCCGTTTTTCTTATGGAGAAAAAATTCTTTTATTAACGAGTAGTTATTTGAAAAATAAAAAAAACTTTCTGGATGAGAATGGAACTATGAGTAGTAAAGGAATTTTATGGATTGACCAACTTGAAAAAGAATACTCTTTTATTTTTTACCTCGCTGATGAAACAATAACAAACTGGACTAAATTTTGCATACGTCAAGCCGATTCAATCGCTTTCTTAGCGCTCGCAGAAGAACATAATTCTGATTTATCTGAAGTAGAACAATATGTATTACATTCCCAACATAATTTTATTAAACGTAGTGTATTAGTGCTTATGCATCACGCTGCAACCCCACCTCACAATACTCAAGCTTGGCTAGAAAAACGAGCGGTAAATACCCACTTCCATGTTCGAAGCAATACAGAAGCTGGTATTTCACGGATGATGCGTATCTTAACGGACAATACCATTTCTCTGGTACTGAGCGGTGGTGGTGCTCGAGGTCTTGCTCATATAGGCGTTTATCGCTTGCTAGAAGAAAGAGGGATACCCGTAGACTATATCGCTGGAACAAGTATGGGCGCAATGCTCGCTGCCGTTTTTGCTATGGGGTATTCTTCGGCTGAGCTATTGAAATTGGTCGAAGATTATTTGATCAAAGGCACTAAGATTGATTTTACCTTCCCCTATATTGCAATTGCTACCGGAAGAAGAGCCACAGACAGTTTGATCGAACTCTATGGTGAACACAGTAAAATTGAAGATTTATGGCTTAACTATTTTTGTGTATCAACAGATTTGGTCAGCAAAAATTTGTATGTTCATGATAGAGGTCTATTATGGGAATCAATTCGCTCCAGTATTTCTCTACCTTTTATTTACCCCCCAGTATCTTTCAACGATAAGCTACTTATTGATGGAGGTGTACTCAATAATATACCCACTGATGTCATGCGGCAGTATTCACATAGCAGCAAAATTATTGCCTCTAATGTTAATAATGCCACATCGTTCAAAATGTCCCCATTGCCTTACTCACTTTCTGGTTGGAAATTGCTTTACAATAAATTTATGGGAAAAGAGTCCATACTCCCCATTAATTTAGGTGAGTTAGTACTACGGCTGTTAACCATAAGCTCCCATCAAAATACTGCGAAAATGATGGCCATGGCAGATTATGGTATTACTTTAAAAGTAGACAATTACGGAATTTTGGACTTTAAAAAATTTAAAGAAATTATCGACGCGGGTTACCAACAGGCAAAAGCGCAGTTACCTGTCCAAAATTTAGCCGAACTACTAAAGAGTAAATCTGATTATTCTCGTGGAAAAATGATTTAGAAAATCAACCTTTTTGACATTCTTACACGCACTACCCCGCTATTTTTTTGCTTTTCTCGCCATGACCTGATCAAAAATAATTCTTTTTTCTGGAGGCAACGATGCTCGTCGCAAAGCCATCATTTCTTCGAGAGTACCTTGGATGCAATCAGGAGTAAGCCTATCAAGAATTAAAAAGCCATTTAAGTGATCAATTTCGTGCTGTAAAACCCGCGCATAAAATCCCTCTTCAATTTGTTGATGAAACTGGCCTGATTCATCATAGTAGCTGACCGTGATTTGCTCATAACGAGGAACCTTTCCAGATTTGCTGGAAACCGAGTAACACCCTTCAAAATCGTAATTCATTCCAGAGCCTGCCACCGGTTCGTAACTGGGATTAATCATAATATGCATCGGATAGAATTGTTTCACATTATCCCGTAGTAAAGTCGCCTCTTCAGGAATATAAATCGCAATGATTCTTCGCGAAACATTAACCTGAGGTGCAGCCAGCCCCACGCCCCCCAATCCATGTAATTTACTTTTCATGGCAACAATTAAATCTTTATCTGCTTGACTTAAAGGAAACGCAACTTCCTGAGCTTTATCTTTTAGAACCTGACGATACTCAGGCTGCTCTACAGTAACTATATCCATCGCCATACTCGTTGAACTCCCCATGAGGAAAAAGGATGATACGATACCTAAACCTAAGCTACGCATCGACTTAATTCGTTTTTTTCAAATTTAAAGTGTGTACTGAAAAATAATCATCTGCCTGATACATATGATCTGCATCAATACCCACGCGCAGTGCTTCAACCAAATCAGCTTGATGCTGGCTAATCACACGAATCTCAGAAGCCGGAGTATCTTTAAGTTGTTTAGTCACCAAATAATTCAGTAGTGACATGGTTGAACCAGGATTCATCGCTTGGGTTTCATCTTGTGTTTTAAACAGCTGGTAACGATAGGACAAACAAAGAAAAATGCCTGGTGCAATTTCAACTGGGGTTTTATCTTCTTTAATACTGACATCAACATCCCGATAAAAATTGAGGGATGGGTATTCTTTTCGCAACATATTAAGAATCTGTAACACATGCAATTCATTGGTATTGGCTATGAAATAAATAGGGTCCGTTTTAGGCTGAGACGCCGATCCATGTGAGGCTCCCTGTACTATTAAATCACTTCGTTCTGCTTCACGAATTAATGCAGGAAGATAATCAGCTTTTGTTTCATCCCAACCAATTTGCGAATTCCAAGCATTTTCCAAGAGCATCATTGCAAAAGTTTTAGAATACAACTGCTTACTCATCAGCTGCTCCAGTTCACCCAACTCAGGAGTGGCCTCTTTAAGAAAAGAAAAAATGTGCAGTAACCGCTCGAGAAATTGCTCGGTGCTGAGCATCCCTAACCGATAAGGCTGAATTAATTTAGAATCATTCCTACCCAATTGATACATAAGCCAGGCATAGTTTGTCCATGATTGAAAAAAACTCGAACACGAACTGAAACAACCGGTCGAATAGTGATCGCAAAGCTCTTCAAAGGACCGAACACAGGTATTTATTGGTTTTAAAGCATGTATGGAAGATAAATTAACAATGAGCGGCATGGTTACAGTCCCTGTTATTTTTTTGCGCGATTCTATCTCAAATGATGGGGCGTTTCAAATTGAGACCATCCCTGATTCCGAACCAACATTTGTTCATCTACTTAAACCCCATAAACTCTTTTTGATAATTATGATAAAATTACTTTTTTCCAAACTTTCTTGTTGATACATGCAGCAAAATACGATTCATCTGCGTCAATTAAATCAGCTCGATGAAGCTCATTTTCTCCTGACCATGCAAAAAAGCCATGATTTTCACTACCCTTTTGTCAGCGCACCACAAACCCATGAAGAGTTTCAAAGTTATTTACAAAAATCCTTGCAAGAAGATCGCCGGTGTTATTTGGCATTAAATCAAAACGAAGACATAATTGGCGTGTTTAACATCAGTGAGATCGTGCGAAGCGTGTTTCAAAGCGCCTATTTGGGTTATTTTGCATCGGTAACCTATGCGGGCCAAGGTTTAATGAGCCAGGCATTAAAATTGGTTTTAGAAGAAATTTTTTTAAACTTAAAGCTCCACCGGATCGAAGCAAACATCCAACCCACCAATGCTTCATCCATACATTTAGTCACCCAAAATGGGTTTCTCAAAGAAGGATTTTCACCAAGATACTTGAAAATAAATGGTATATGGTGTGATCATTTTCGTTTTGCATTAACACATGAAGACTGGTTAGCGAATCTATAGAGCGATTCCTGAATTGTAGCCTGGGTGTTTGCAACTGTATTTTCGACCGATTACCAAACTCTCGCCAATAATTGCCTATATCCAGTAATGACTTGATCTGCAGTTAAAAATTGATGGCGATCATAGCTGGTCATCAGACCAATTACCTGCATCCCTGCTGCTTTGGCGGCCTTTACTCCATAGGGTGTGTCTTCGATAACCAAGCATCGTCCAGGAACAACATCTAAACGTTGAGCAGTTAATAAATATCCTTCGGGTGAAGGTTTTCCGGCCTGCACATCCTCAGCGGTAACAATCGTATCAAAATATGCATGCAATTTTCCTTGTCTTACTCTGGAAAGTACTGTGGTTATCTCACCCCGACTGGAACCACTACAAATAGCAAGTTTTTTTACCTTAGGGGCAATTTTAAAGAGGAACTGGTCAAAGTCTACAATCAGTGGTAATGGGTCACACCTATTAATAATGTTCGTATAAGCTTGTGTTTTTTGCTGAATCAAGCGTTGAATTTCTACCTTGGAAAAATTTAGTCCCTTATTGCGAAGTAACTTAGGGAACATATCCTTGTCGGATAAACCCAGGTAATGTTCCATATACTCAGGGTAACTAATTGTTATTCCTAATGGCTTAAGTACCTGACAATATGCGTCATAATGAATGGGCTCACTGTCTAAAATAACCCCATCAAAATCAAAAATAATTGCATCAAACATGGTTTTCAAGTTTACGTTTATCAAGTCAGAATCTATTGAAACACTTTAGCATTTATTGCATTAAAACGTAAATCTCATCGAACCAAGACATCCCTTTTTAAATATCTAATACTCACTAGCAAATGAGGTATCTCTCTCCGTGGTGAATAAAAATTAATTACTTGTACTGATCAGAGGGCTTCGTTCATAACGTTCAATTTCTTTTTCTGGGTCTAGTCTTTCTTCTACCCGTGCCGGATTCTCCAGCGCTCGTTTTTCAAAGGTCCCACTTTCGCGTATAACAGGGGTCCCAAGTTGAGACATCGCCGTTGGTGCATCGGGAATAGTTTTTTCTTCAGATGAGGAGGCATAATCAGAGTCGACTGATTTTTTTTGCAGGGGTATAGCCGCCCTACCGGTATATTTCCCTTCTATTTTTCCAGTTTTTTGATTAATGACCAAAACATAAGGAGGGGTATACAATGAAGTCTTTTCGTTGATTTTTGTCTTATAAACTCTGCGCGTTTCTCCATAGTCAAAAGCAGAATCCATAGCAAAAACATCTTGAAAAAAAGCTCTGAAATTCTTTCCATGCCCAAACAACCAGCAATCTCGTTGAGCCACACCATTAATCAACGCTTTAGTTTCGCTTATTTTGTCACCATGGTATTTTAGGTCCTGGCAAACATCGGGTTTATCGCCATCAGAGAGAATCTTATTTTTGCCATGCTTCTCTATTTTTTCTGCAGCACTCTTTCTTTTCTCATAAAGCGGGCTAAAGTCCTCATCACTATGTGTCCAGATGCACAGTTTTAAAAGAAGCTTTTTAAACGGAGAGGTCCAAAAAGAAAGCTGATCATATAACTCCTGCATATCCGCTATCGAACGAACATCAAAGCCAGAGGGTGAAACACTGTTTTCTGTTAAAAAAGGCAAAACCTTTATGTCTGCATTATTAATTTCTTGAGGAATTACTAAACCAGCAGTTTGCATGGCTCGATTCATTGGCGAGACAGCAATTAATGGAGGGTGTTCTTGCGAGGAGTAACATAATAAAGCACCACTGAACTGATTGGTTGTGGCCATGTTTTTTTCAGCCTCTTCTGAAATCGCTGCATTAGGACTTAAGCCCAGTTTCTTTTGTCCCAACATATCGCATTCTCCATGACGACTGAATAAGACTTGGGCTGTAATTTCCATTCCGCGGGTATCAAGATACAGTCTATCTGTTTCGTGGATTTGGGCTAATATTTGACTGGATTGTGCACCCTGCGAGTCATTTAATTGTATGATGAGCTTCTTAATTTCTTTTAAATAAAGCTTTTCCAGAGATAAAAAGAGTGCTTCAGGGGGTACGTATTGATTCGATTCAGACTGAACGGACTCCGCTTTAATCCTTTTTACTGTCTCAGCAAACGACATGCACCATCCCACAAAATAACCAATATTAACACTTATTGTACAATAAAACACTCGCTTTGATAAGCCTCTTTTTATAATATTGAGAGCGTGCATTGCTCTGCATTCAAAAGCACTTCTTTACCAAGAGGTAATACACAGCGCCTGGGAAAATGTCCATAAGGAAAATTTTTAATACAAGGGACTTTGAGTCGTAACGCCCACTCCTCAATCACGTCATCTACCGTTCCATCTCGTTTGGGAAAATATTTTGCAGTACAACGCGCAAATTGACCAAAAATAACCCCTGCAACCTGTGTAAAGACCCCAGCTAAATCCAATTGGGAGAGGCGACTGTCTACTTGATAAGGTTCCGCCTCCACATCCTCCAGTAGTAAAATACAGTGCTTTACTTCCGGTTGAAAAGGTGTCCCCATCAATGAAGTCCAAGCCTCTAAATTCCCACCCACCAACCGCCCTTTAACCATTCCAGGCTGCATGGTTTGTCCTTTTTTGATTTGAAATGCCTCATTTTTTAGGCATGCCCAAAGAGTCTGCTCAATTAAAGAGTCAAGTTTACCTGCTGCCAAATCACCAAATACAAAACCAGAACAAGAAACCAATCCCGTTTTCTTGTATAAAGCAGCTTGTAAGGCCGTAGTATCACTAAATCCACTTAAATGCTTGGGTCGAGATTGGATGAGTTCATAATCAAGAAGAGGGACTATTCGCTGTGATCCATAACCTCCGCCCATAGCCATAATCATTTTGACTTCATCATCGATAAAAAAATCCATAATGTCTTTAGCCCGATACTCATCCTCACCAGCTAAAAACCGATCGACAGCATGCACATGTTGGCCTAACTTCACCTGAAAACCTTTTTGCTCCAGATAGGAAATACCCACTTCCAGCAAATCAGGAATCATGGGACTTGATGGCGTAACCAGCCCAATGGTATCTCCAGGTTTTATGGGTTCAGGGTACAGATAGCGCATCCTCATTCTCCAAATAGGCTGAGTATTTTTTACAAAATATAACATCGCAATGTCACTCTGAATACCGCTCAGCAAACCTGATGCTCTCCATAAAGTGCGAGGATTTGCTTCAATGCTCTATTTACTCATATTATCTTTCATCCCAGCGCAGCAGGATTCCCTCCTGGTAGACCGCTCCGCTAAGACAGGATAATGAACGAATTGCTCCTCTGAACTTGACAAAGTAAGAAGATGAACCAGACTTTAAGAACTATAAATGGAATTTGGTGTTATGAAAAAACATCCCTATTCTCTAGCAGAGGTTTATCATCTTTTAGAGCCTGAACCAGCCGTATTGGTCTCAACCGCTCTTGAGGCAATGAAGATTATCATGACCATGTCATGGCACCCGATGGTGGAATGTGCCCCTCCCATTATTGGCTGTGTGATGAGTGAAAATAATTATTCTTTTCATACGTTAAAAACAACCCAAGAATGGGTCATCAACATTCCTGCAATGAGTTTAATAGAGCAAGTGGAAGCCTGTGGCAACACTTCTGGATCAGAAATCGATCAATTTAAAGCATTTCATCTCACACCATCAACAGCATCACAAATAAATGCGCCCTTGGTAGATGAATGTTTTGCTCCTCTTGAATGCAAGATTATCGATAAGCAATTGGTGAAAAAATATAATTTCTTTATTCTTGAAGTGGTAAAGGCGGGGATGACGCAAACAGAAGAACATCGACCCACCATTCATCATCTGGGAAAAGGAGTTTTTATGATTGCAGGAAAAACAATCAAAACAAACTCCAAAATGAAATAGTAGCAACGAAAATATATGATTCGTGACCCAATGGATTATGAAGTGTAAATGGAGGAAACTATGGCTACTTCAAAAAATAAAGAAGTAAAACCTCTAATGAGTGAAATTGAAGCAATTTATAAGCGTCGTGCCGTACGTAATTACACCGCAGACAAACTAGACAAAGCCGTCATTAATTCATTGCTTGATGCTGCAGTTCAAGCGCCAACGGCCATGCATGAAGAGCCGTGGTCGTTTGTTGTCATTCAAGACCAGGATACCCTAAATCAGTTATCCAACAGCGTGAAAGCATTGATTTATACTGAAGCCCATAATTATCCCAAAATACAAATGAGGCATCTGCAAGAACTCGTGAATAATCCTGATTTTCATGCATTTTACAATGCAACTACGCTGATTGTTATTTATAGCAAATACCACGGCCCTTTTGTGGCCGCCGATTGTTGGTTGGCTGCTGAAAACTTAATGCTGACTGCCTGTGCCCAAGGACTAGGCACCTGTGTTATTGGTCTTGCCGTTTCAGCGCTCAATACTCCTGAATGGAAAACAAAACTAAATCTTTCCTCTGATATCACAGCAATTGCGCCAATTATAGTAGGTATTCCAGCAAGTGTCCCCCCGGTGGTACCTCGTAAATCACCAGAAATTCTAGCGTGGAGATAAACTGGCCCTATACTCTAAATCACCAAGCAATCACCATTATAAGATTCCTTTATCGGTCAGCAGATCATGTGTTGCTTTTTGATAAGTGTTTAAAAAATTATCTTGAACCACTACAGCCATATTATCAATCGCTTGTACCGTTTCTTCTCTCTTAATAATCCCCATTTTGAATTTCCAATTCTTGGGTAAAGTAAGCTTTGAACCCAGCTCAGCAAGGGATTGCTGCGTTTGAGGTATTTTTTGAACACTAAAGGATTGCATCACAAATACATTACCTTGGGGATCGATGAGCTCATAAACAGGTTTGCCAGCATCATAGATCCAAGTTGTTTTACGGGCTACTTTTCGTTGTTCATAAGCAGGTTTTACTAATAAGTCCTTTAAACTGATATGAATTACGCCAGCCTCTCGCATGGCCAGTCCATTAAATTTCTTAATCTTGGTACTCACTAGCTCGGAATTCTGCATTCCATCAATCATCCAATAGCGAGGACCATTAAGATGGACATGGGGAGAACCCACTTCTTTTTTCACGTCCTCAAGGGTTATTTTATCCCAGAGTTCTGGTGGGCAATGATTGAGCCCTATTGTATTGTAAACAGCATAGTCCATCAGATTTTTACTGTAAATAATCTCGCAATAACGTTGCCCGCGAAGATGAGTTATTTGTGCCGCAGAGGAAAAAGACGGAATAATCGATAAAGCCAAGGATACAGCAATAAAAGTGTGTGCATAACCTCTACGCCACATGGTTACCTCCTGTATGTTTTATTTATTGGGAAGATCTTGCAAAAAATAATACATAAGAAATGGATTAAAATACAGTTAAACTGTTTTGGAGCAATCTAAAAACAGGCGATTTGTTCAAGTTATTGCACCTATTTTTCATGCATCCTCTTTATCAGCTAGCCAGGCGCACGACTCGTACGACTACTGTGCTCCATGATTGTTTCATATGCTTTTGTAGTTTGTTTGTCCCTTAGTGCTTTTCTAAAGAAATTAGCTGAGCTTGCATTTGTAGCAATCTCATTTATTTTTATCATCGCCGTGGCAGCTTCTCGGGGATCTGTCATGCCGAATTTAGCTTGTTCATAAATTTTAAAAATATGGGGGGGAACTATTTTAGCTTTACCATCCACTTCGATTTCTTTTCCTGTCAAGGGTCCTAATTTTACCTTCCACTTCGTATCTTCAATTAGCGTCTTTATCTCGCTAAGTGCAACAACAGCATTTGCATTTTTAATAACTAGTTTTGGGTCGTGATCATATGCTTTTTCAAATTCTTTAAAAGTTGCCATATTCTGAGCATTGTATTTTTCCCAAAGTTCATCTTTTAATGGTTTCTGTTCCGGCTCTGAAGCTAGTCTGCTAATCCCCCCTTTTACTTCTTCTGCATATTTTCTATAAATCTCTATAATTCTGATCTCTATTGTTGATGGCGGCTTTTGATGCAATTTCCTCTTTTCAGCGATTGGCTCCTCTTCCTTCCTTAGGGTAGGGGGAGATGGGGGTTGTTTTTCATTTTTCTTCTGATGCTCAGGGGATATCTCTGGTTGCTGAGCTATAGGTTGTTCTTTTTTTGCCGATTTTATGCTTTCATTAATTTGTTCGTATTGGCTAAGTATTTTCTTATACGAGCTTTCTGCCAATTCGGTGAGCCGTTGGAGTTCTCGTTTATTTTTCTCACTTTGATTGCGTTCATATTGGGTATTTTTAAATGAATCCACCATTTCTTCAAGGCTATTTAACACTGTTCTAACGAATAATAATTGGGTCTCGCTTAAATTTTCTTGTTTTAGCATCTCAAATTTTTCCCTTGCATCTGCAATGTGTTTCCCTAGATTTTCTTGTGCATCTGCTCGTTGCTTTTCAAATGCCAGATAATCTTGTACAAATAAATTATCCTCAGCACAGGATTTGCTATGGCGTGTGACTTTGTCCAACTTACCCTGATCAAGTGCGCTTTTTCTGACTTCACCTAAAGCAGACCGAAGTTGATTTAACTGTTCAACCTGAATGTCTTCTTCTTTTATTTGAGTCAAGATCGTATCTGCTGTCTTAATTGCAGTAGCTAATGTTCCATGTTTCATGGCAAGCATATTGATTCCAGATTCTGCAGGAAATGCATTGATCCTATCAAGTGGTAAAACCTCACTTAAGTCTTCTCTCTCTTTTTTAGGAAGGCTGTTAAAAACAGATCTTGCTAAATTGCGATCAATATTTTCAAGGACATATTTTTGAACATCCACCGGCTTGCCTGTAATTTCACCGGTAATGGCTTGGCGTACCGTATCAATAGACTTAGTTACTGCCTCAATCTGATGTTTTTGCTCTAGGGCTAATGCTTTTTTTGCCTCTAATTCATCTTTAAGTGCTAAATATCGTTGAAAATTTTTGACTTCATGTTCGAGATTGGTCAAGTCGGTATGTGCCTTTCCAAGAATCGAGCGCTGCTCTACTATAATGTCTCCTTTCGGAATTTTTGACCACTCACCGGATAAAGTAACAGGATCCGATGCAGCTTGGACCGCATTCTCTAAACCAGATTCAAACTGCACATTTAAGCTGATATTTTTTAGTCGTTTCAATAGGTTTTTTTCCATGGTAAAAGGCATTTTTTGTTTTGTATCGGTATAAGCCATGTCACCATAATGCTTTTTATATTCATCGACACAATGTTGGCTGGCCTTTTGTAACTGTGCCTCAATAGCATCTACTTTACGGGATGAAATACCTGTACTGCATTTTTTTAATAATTCATTAGTAAATGTGACTACTTCCTTGAGAGAATCCTTAGCAAATTTGTTATAAGTGTCTTCAATAGGATTGACTTTGCCATATTCATCAATTTTTGCTATTCCTGCAAAACTTTCATTGAATTCATTTATCTTTTCTTTACGTTTCTCGACATTGTCTTTTGTTTCATCAAGGATTTGTTTGTAGTAATCTATTGCCGCATTATAAAGTGCAGCAAGCATTACTTGTTTGGTAAACTCGATGGTATTTTCATAATTGGCATATCGGGAATATTTATCACTAACATGTTCCTCAAAAGAATTTTTTGCTGCAGATAATTCGACTCTTAAAGCGGATATTTTATTTTCAAGTGACCTTCGTGTTTCTTGTAATTCTTTTCTTGATGCATGAAGATTGTCTTGTGAAAATGAGGCAACACGTGGGTCTTGACTAATGGCCTCATTGAGTGCAAATTCTCTCTTTTTTAATTTACTTAATTGTTGCTCTAAGCCTTCAATTGCTTGTTCAATGATTACTATTTGGTTATGAGTAGGTTCCAATAAGCTCTTTGTTCCATAAGATGCATTCATTTTTTTGACTGCATCTTCCAGATAGACATCCTCTTTTTTTATCATTTTTATAGCTGCTGGAAACGCAACGGCGTCAGGAAATTTTCTCGGCCCTTTTGCAAGAAAATCTTCTTTTTCTTGAGCAAGATCTCGTTCTTTTTTATTCTTGGCTGCTCTCTCTTTATCCCTTTGCATCAAATTAGAGATAGCTTCGGGAATAACAGGAAGCTTCCAGGTTTGCTGTTCTTCAAGTTCTCCATAAGTACTTTTAACTTTACACTGGGCAGCTGTATATTTCTGTTCGAGTGCTGATTCAAGAATTGATTTACCAAGAGATGTGTTGGGTTCGACAGGCGGTATGTTATGACGGAGTATCCCATCAGATACGGTATAGTCTACTTGAAAAGCACCCTCTTTTTTTCCTGAAATTAAAACATGGGTCCGTAATTCCTGTTGCCCATCGTATAACTTTAATTCTCCACTATTTATCTGTTGGGCTACAATGGATTGGGCAATGGATTCGAGTTCTTTAGTTGGATCCACTGGTTTATCACGTTCATCAAGAAATTCAAATGGATTATCATCAAAAGTAACCGTCACATTAACAACGATTGGAAGACTTACAAATTTACCAGGCCGTTCAATAGAAACTACAACCGATTTCATGCTATTAGCCCTATTTTTATACATATATTTCAATTATAGTACCATAAGGGCAAAAAAAACCATTTAACTCTAAAAAGCTACATGCGCAATAAGAAAAATCGAGTCAACCGTTTTTTAAGGCAGAACATTCCACTTTTGAACAAACTTCCACGCGGTTTACTCATTGATTGATATGGAACATTAATTGTTCAAGGTCGATTAGGAGGGCTACTATGTTTTTCAATTGCGTCATATGCCTCCTTAGTTTGCTCATCTCTTTTTCTTAAAAATTCAAATTTAACCGAATGAGATTTTGCTCTTGTCGCAATTGCATTTATTGCTTCCATAGCCTTATCAGCCTGTTGAGGATTATCTCTACCTTCTATGGCTTTTTTATAAATTTCATAAATATGATTGGGAACAGGTGTTTCTTTGCCTTCGATATTAATTTTTGATTTACTTCCCAAAAATCCTGTCTTCCATTCAGTCTTTTCAATTAACTTAATTATTTTGTCAAGTGCAGCAACCGCTTTTTCTTCTTTAATGTCACTTTCTTTATCTTTAAGATATTTTGCTTTAAACTCTTCAAGATTCCCTTCTGCATTTTTCTCTTTGAAAAGTTCCTGCCATTGCGAAGGTTCTTTTTTAGATAAGTTATCAGTCTCCTTTTTAACTTCTTCAAAATATTCATTATAAATTTGCATAATTTGGTCCTTTATCGTCTTAGGCGTGCTAGGAGACAGTACCCCCTTGTTAGGCGTTGGTGGGGTTTCATTTTGATCCTTCGATACATTATCGGTTGGTGGTGTTACAATTTCTTCCTTCGGTTCTTCGGCTAGGCGTGTTTCTAATATCACTGCCTGCTCAACTGTTTGCGCTCCTTGTGCCAATTTTATCCGTTCATTAATTTGTTCGTATTCGCTAAGTATGTTCATATACGAGCGTGTGGCCAATTCAGTCAGGCGTTGTAATTCTTCTTTATTTTTCTCAGATTGATCGCGTTGATACTCCATTTCCTTAAAAGAGGACTCTATATTAATAAGCGATTGTCGTTTGCTCTCAAATATCGTTAACCATTCCTTATTTGCTTGTTTTATCGATTCAAATTTTTCCTCAACGTCTTTAATTTGTTCCGCGAGTCTTTTCTTTGCAGTGGTTAATTGCTGTTGAAATATTAAGCCATCCACTGCTAAATCGTTCTGGGTATAGGTGTGGCTCTGCTCTAGGACTTTCTCCAAGTTACTCGCGTCAAGCTGGCTTTCATTAACTTTATCTAATGCAGACCGAAGTTGATTTAACTGTTCAACCTGGATATCTTTTTCTTTTATTTGATTTAAGTTCTTACGTGCTGTTGCAATTTCATTAGCTAATACAGCATATTTTTCGGCAAAAAGTTCGATCTCTGATTTTTCAGGGATTTTAGTTAACTCAGGTAACACTGTAATCAAAAACTTTTTATTCGCTTCAGGCAGTTCATTAACAACAGATTTCGCTAATTGTGGATTAATATTCTGCAGTACGTATTTTTGAACGTCTACAGGCTGGTCTTTAATTTGGGTTATAATGGAATCGCGCGCCTTGTTAAAGGACTCGGTTACTTTATCGAGCTGTATTTTTTGCTTTGAGGCTAATTCTTCTTTTGCTTCTAATTCAGCTTTAAGTGCTGTATATCGCTGAAAATTTCTAACTTTTTGCTCTAGTTCAGTTAATTGAGTTTGTGCTTTTTTAAGCTGAGACTGTGAGTCTTCTATAGCCTTTTTATCTGGAATTTTTGACTCCTCTGCTTTTAATTGCTTAGGATCTGATGCAGATTGGATAGGCTTGTCCCAATCGGTGTCAAATTTTGTATTTATGTTAATCTTTTGCAGCGTCCCAAAAATAGGGAAAGATTTTTCCATTATAAACGGAGTCGTTTGTGTTTGATCCTTATAAATAAGGTTATTAAAATGTTTCGAATATTGAATTTCACAATGGACTTTAGCCTCTATTAACCGTGTTTCAATGAATTTAGGTTCGGTAACTTTTATTACCTCGTTAGCCAGTGCCACTACTTCTGAAAGCGTTGTATCTGCGAAAGATTTATAAGTCTCTTCAATGGGATTGACCTTGCCATAATCATCAACGATTGCAATCCCCCCAAAGTGCTTATTGAAAGCTTCGACCTTTTTTTTACGAGTTTCTGGTTGTCCTTTTGTGTCTTTAAGGAGTTCTTTGTAATTATCAAGTGCTGCATTATAAAGTGCGGTAAGCATCACTTGTTTGGTGAACTCTTGCCCATTTTCAAATTTTTCATACAGGGCATAGTTATTTTTAACATGGTTCTCAAAAGAGCTTTTTGCTCTGGATAAATCTGCACGTAAAGTGGATAGTTTATTTTCAAGCAATTTTCGTGTTTCTTCTAATTCACTTTTTGATGTTTGTAGATGAGTTTGCGCAAATGACGCTACTGTACCCTCGCTCATAGCGTCTTTTAATGAAGCCTCTTTCTTTTTTAATTCAGTTAATTCTATTTCCAATGTCTTAATTTCTTCTTCAACAGCTCCTATTTGCTTAAGAATTGGATTTAATTGGCTTTCATTTCCGTAAAGCGCACTCAATTTTTCAACTGCATTTTTCAAGTCGATATCTTTTTCTGCTGTTGTTTTTCTGGGCACTGGAAATACTGCAGGGTTAGGAATTTCGCTGGGCCCATTTGCGAGAAAATCTTTTTTTTGTTTGGCAAGGTCTCTTTCCTTTTTAGCTATGGCTGCTCTTTTTTTGTCTTCTTGAAGCATCTTAAGGTGTGTTTCAGGAATTTGGGACAGGCTCAATTTTTGCAGAGTGGGAATCTCTCCATAAGTATTGGTCAACTCTACCTTTCCTACTTTGTCTGTAAGTAATACCTCCAAACTTGTTGGTGTTTCAAGAACAGATATTCCGAAAGGAGTAGTATATCTCACTTGTAATCCACCCTCTTTTTTTTCTGAAATTAAAACATGTGTTCGTAGTTCTTGATTCTTGATATCGGGGTCTAAATTTATCTCGTGCCCAATTATTTTATTTGCGACAATGGATTGAGCAAGTAATATAAGTTGTTCTTTTTCTTCATCGGCATTTTTTGGTTTATTAGATTCATCAAGTAATTCAAATGGATCATCATCAAAAGTAACCGTGACATTAACTGTTGAATTAGCTCGTTTAATACCAATTACCACTTTTTTCATATTTAATCCTGATTTATACACCTTTTACTAGTATAGTACGGGTTAGATAACTTATTTTACTTATTGTTCAAAGCTTCATCTTATACTGTAAAGATAAGATAATTCGTGTGCTATGCTAAATCCACCATGTTTGCAAAAACTTCATAAGGTTACTCTTTGATTTTTATGAAAAAGTCATTTTTTTATATTGTTCTTCTTGAAGAAATCGGACATAATTTTATTAATGTCACAATTCCTGTGCTGTAGGCATCAAAGTAAAATTCTGCTGGGTTCAGCGGAATAGTGAAGATCTAATATATTCTAAGGACAGATTCGGAAAGGGCGTTTTTATGCAATGGAAAGGAATACTGCATTCTTGCTTTAGCTTAGCAATCCTATTAGTCGCATCATCAGCCCTGGCTTACGATGAACCGGTTGTGAATCTGGGTTATACCAGTTTCTATGATGGAAGTCCGCCTTCAGGACCCGGTTTTTACTTCCAGGATTATTTTCAATACTACACGTCCAACCGTTTTAACGACAAAAATGGCAATGAATTGCCTCTGCCCCGCACCGATCTTGACGTTGTTGCGAATGTGACCCAATTTATTTATGTGTCTACAAAAAAAATTTTCGGTGCTAACTTAGGTTTATCCACACTCCTACCCTGGGTAGTCAATGCCAAGGTACGAGATGGATTGGACAACACCGTATTAAAAGCTGAGAGTGGTCCAGGTGATTTGTGGATCGGCCCTGCACTGCAGTTTGATCCGATTATGCGCAAAGATGGAAGAGGGCCTTTATTTGTTATGCGTCTAGACCTGGACGTGATTATGCCCATTGGACGATACAGCAGCATCAACGCGATTAATCCCAGCAGCCATTTTTGGTCTTTAAATCCTTACTGGGCTTTTACCTTTTGGATGACACCTAAATGGTCCACTTCCGCACGACTGCATTATCTGTGGAATGGTGTGAATCATAGCCCCAATGTGTCCTTTGGTCCCAATGTCCATTCCACTCAGGCAGGACAAGCTGTTTTTGGGGACATTGCGGTGGGTTATGCACTCATCGAGAAGCTTACTGTGGGCGTAAATGGCTACTTTTTCAATCAAATTACCGACACCCTAGTTAATGGTGTTGGGGTTCCTGGCCGCAAGGAAAGTGTGTGGGCGATTGGCCCAGGAATGGTATACAGTCTGACCAAAAATCACTTTGTCTTTTTAAATGTGTATTCTGAGCAAGATGCTAGAAATCGAGCTCAAGGCACTAACGGGATACTGCGTTTTGTGGCTCATTTTTAAGCTGGATATCCCTCCACCTGGTATCTCAATAACGAAAACCTGACGAGGATTCATTTCTACTCCTGCAGAACTTCATGAATCTTCTATCCCCGCATTGTTGAGAATATTTTTAATGCGTCAACACTCCCATGAAATTGTTGATTTATCTGAAGCAGCGGTGCGTTTAATCGCTCTTTATTGATTTTGTTGGTTTACTTTATATAATCCCTCGCATTCATTCAATTTCTTAGAAGGGATTACATTGAACGTTGCTATTATTGGAGGTTCTATAGCAGGTTGTGCCTTGGCCTTATTATTGAAAGATCAGTTTGAAGTCACGGTTTTTGAGCGAGCACATGATTTAAAGTCTCGCGGAGCAGGGATTACACTTTCTATTGAATTATTAAATCATTTAATTGCCCAAAATCTTATTGATCAAGACACATTAGCCCATACATTGACGATGCGTAGTTTTTATTGCAAAACAGCGAATGAACCAGTTCATGGGAAATTTTTATGGCAACAGGGAATTTCCATGGCCAGTTTGCATTGGGACACTTTATTTATCAACTTCAGAAAAAGGATCCCTGATTCGATCTATCGTCAAGGAGTTAAAGTCATCGGGGTACAACTTGATGAACTGGGTGGCCAAATTACTTTGGCGTCTGGTGAAACAGAACGCTTTGATTTGATTGTATTTGCTGATGGTGTACAATCTATAGGCAGAACGTTGATCACCAATACACTGCCAGAATATTCAGGTTATGTAGCATGGCGAGGGACCGTAGAGTTTGAGCGGCTAAAAAATAAAAACTTTTTCAACGATCAAGCACGATACTATTGTTTTGATAAGGGTCACTTATTAACTTATCCGGTATATCACCATCAAACCAATAAATTAAACTGGGTATTTTATGAAAAATTAACGCATAAAGACCTGGAAAATTTAGGTTCAACCACTTTAAATGACTTTTCTATACAAGCGAAACACCATCTACATCAATTAGCCCGAGACCAATTGCCTGAGATTGCAGCACAAGTTATTTTCGATACCCCTAGTCCTTTTATGCAAAAAATTGTGGATGTCTGTGTCAATCGCCTTATCACCCAAAGAGCACTTTTATTGGGTGATGCAAGTGCGGTGTTACGGCCTCATGTGGGAAATGGTGCTTCCTTAGCGATTCAGGATGCACTGAGTCTTAGTGAACACCTTAAGCAATCCGAAGATTTCCAACAAGCAATTTCTGCATGGGAAAAAGATTCTCTCCCCAAACGCCTGGCTATGTATGCGTTATCAAAACGAATGGCGGATGCTTTAGTATTGCACCCTGTTCCATGGCAAGAAATGAACGCAGCTCAAATGAACGTGTGGTGGGAGCAAATCATCCTAGGGGAAAAATGGTATACAACTTCCACCCAAAAGGCTTAGGCACATTTTTTCCCTCAACCCTACCCCTCTCCCGGAACGGGAGAGAGGATATTTTTTTGCCCCCAATTTCCCTTCTCCTCTGGGGAGAAGGTGCCCGTTAGGGCGGATGAGGGCCGATATGTTCAATTGGCTAAACCTTATCAGAATCAGCACTTTCTGAATTCCACTGGCTCCATGTTCCTTGATATCCTTTTAAGAACTGTTGTGCAAACTGATAAAAACGAGAGAGGAAAGTAATTCTTTGCTCGTAATAAGGGGTTAGGAAAGGATCGCCCCGATGCACTTCAGACAAATTATAATAGGGAGGTATTGAGGCGTGTCGTGCAATAATTTCTTCAAAACTTACTTTATCTGCATTTTTTAACATGTCAAACATTACAAAAAAAGTCGAGGTCCTCCCCTTTCCTCCGCGACAATGTAGATGAAACCAGGTATCTTTAGAAGCATTTTTTATTATTTCCAAAAACGTATCAACCTCTGAATCAGATGGTGCAGCATGATCAGTAACATATAAACGGCGATAATCAAAACCTAATCGAGAAACCAAATCCGCTTCATTTTTTACTACTTTAACAGGAATGGTTTTGCCGCTGGAGTATTCCTTAGCTGCAAACTGTTGTGAGGATAAAACGCCATTTATCTTTTTCTGAGCTCTTAATGACTTTAGCCAATCTTCTTGATCTGTAAGGCTTTGGGCGTTACTTTTTCCTCGATTTATCCAATCGTACTCACTCACTAAGGTAATCGCTCTTCCATTAATATAACCATGGCTTTCCTGACGTAAATCCAGTACCAACACTTTTGTCCTCCCTTGCCTGGCAATATACTCAGAGATATCTTTCCACCCCTTTTCACTTGGCTCCTCACTACCAGAAATCGCTAAATCTCTAATACCTAGCGTGTTTCCCTGGTATGCGGCGGCGATCATGGAGGCATCACGAAACCATTTTAATGGAGAAAAGGAAAACTCACTATCTTCTACAATACAAGGATTATGGATACTGCCATCACATACCTTAGTTTCTGGTTGTGCGAAAGCCAATCCTTGAGTCAACGAAAAGGTGATAAAAGAAGCGATTAGGTGCTTCAGGCTCATCCATAACCTCCAATTAGGGAAACATAAATCCATTCTATGTTAATTTTTTTTCCTACTGCAAGAGGGGCCCCTGATATTCAGTGAAGTGTAATATCTTTTCTCCCTGGGGAAGAAGATGCCCTTTGGGCGGATTAGGTTATAGATTGTGGTTAATGAACCCTCACTCCTTCCCCTCTTCCACAAGTGGGCGAGGGGATTTTTCGTATATTTTATCCTTGTTGCTGGATGACCATCCATTTTTTATACAATCGTTGCCATGCTGCCTTACTTTCCGGGTTCACCCAGTCATAGCCAATAGAGTTCCAATCCTGATCCTCGGGATTAAAACCAAGATTGCGGATGTAGTCTGCATCACAAATAAAAAATTGATTTTTAAATGGCAATAAAAAGCCTCCTTGTGAGCGCTGATATATTTTAGCTTCCGCATAATGGGCAAACCAATGATTCAAAAATCCGCCACGAATAAAAGGCAATTGGCACTTCAAATCACTCCAGGATTTAAAACCCGTTCCCATTGCAATCACTGTAAGTGCATGTTTACGCTTCACATTCGCGTTTCTTAGTTCCTCAAGAGAAAAATTGCCAAACTCAGGCAAATTTTGAAAACGTTGAGCCGCTTTTTGAGCGATTGTGTGATTTGTAGAATACAACGATTTTAATAAAATAGACGCTTGAATTTTATACTCTTCAACGCGAAATGAAGTATGTGGTTTATTCATGTGAATCCCCTTTGCTCTCTGCCAGACACCCACTTTTCTAGCAACAAAAAGGTTAATGAATAATTATAAATCAATTAATAACCAGGGTGAGATCCTCTTTCGTGGGTATAGGCGTCCCATGAAGCCTATAGGAGATCTTAATCGATAAACGGATTCTTGTAAATATTTTGTTCATTAATTGAGAGGGAAGGACCACTGATACTTTTGTAATGGTGCAACCCGAAAAATTCGCACCATACATAATTACTATTTTCTTCGGACACGGTCATGGACACACATATATACGGAAATAACCCTTATTTTGTAGGAACACAATAAGAATTAATAAAATGCATTACACTGTGGGCGAAATGGGGACTCCATAAATCCTGATGTCCTTTATCGGAAAATTCAATCCATTTTTTAGGTTGATTGGCATGATTAAAGAGAACAACACCTTGCTCATAAGGCACAATTTGATCCAATTTCCCATGCAACATTAAAACAGGGGTATGAATTTTTTGAATACGTGATAAAGAATCATACTTATCCCTTAATGGCATGAATAACCAAGGATAATGAAATCGAGCCAGCGCGGTGAAAGACGTATAAGGAGACTGTAAAACCAGAGCACATACCGGAAATTCTGTTGCCATTTGTGTCGCAACCCCAGTTCCTAATGATTCGCCATAAAGCACGATATTCTCGGTCTCGATTCCCTGGTGCTGTAAAAACTTCATGGCTGCTCGACCATCCTGGTACAAACCGGATTCGGTTGGTTTTCCAGGATTGCCACCATATCCGCGGTATTCGAGCAATAACACGCCAAAACCTTCTGATAAAAATTGGCGAACCAAATACATACGATAACCAATATGACCTGCATTGCCATGGAAATAAAGTATCGTCGGTTTCTTATCCACAGAAGGTTTGTACCAAGAATTTAAAGTCAATCCATGGGCAACAGGAATTTCAATGAGTTGCATATCTTCTGCTTCAAAAGCGTTCCGATCAGGCTGCTCCGAGGATGGAAAATAAATGAAATAACGCTGTAATGAAAAAGACAATACGAAAATTAAAATAAAAATAAAGAGAATCAGTAGCAATTGTTTGAGCATCATCTTATTTCATCTTCATTGATTGAGTTTCACTGCAAAAAGGGATAATCAGTATATCCTTTTCCACTACCTCCATATAAAGTCGTGCGGTCCAATTCATTCAATGGTGCATTCCTTTTAAATCGCGCTACCAGATCAGGATTGGAAATAAAATACCGTCCAAAAGCAATGAGATCAGCGTAACCACTTGCAATCGCTTCAACTGCCATTTCTAAATTATACCCATTATTCACCATCCAGGGACCATCAAATGCTTTTCGTAATGCATGGAAATCAAAACCATAAAAGTCGCGTGGTCCTTGAGTTTCTCCTTCAATAACATGGACATAAGCCAAATTGAATCGGCTCAGCTCCTGGACAAGGGGAAAAAAAACGGCTCCAGGTGACGTATCGGTAACGCCATTGGCATGACTTACTGGTGCAATGCGTATTCCTGTTCGATGGGCACCAATTTCAGAAACAACCGCACTGGTCACCTCCAATGCAAAACGCAGTCGATTCGTAATCGAACCGCCATATTGGTCAGTCCGAAGATTGGTACCATCACACAAAAATTGATGAATGAGATATCCATTCGCAGCATGAATTTCAACCCCATCAAACCCAGCTAAAATTGCATTCCTTGCAGCAATTCGATAATCTTCGATAATACCTGGAATTTCACTTAGCTTTAATGCACGTGGTGCGCCAACCTCGACAAAGGTGCCATTTTCAATAAATGTGCGTTGTCCGGTTGCTGGAATAGCAGAAGGAGCAACGGGAGCAATACCTCCTGGTTGAAGAGAAGGATGTGAAATTCTTCCTACATGCCAAAGTTGCAAATAAATTGCCCCGCCACGTGCATGAACCGCATCCGTTACCAATTTCCATCCAGCAATTTGTTCCTGAGAATAGATTCCAGGCGTCCAAGCGTATCCTTTGCCAGTAGGAGAAATTTGTGTTGCCTCAGCAATGATTAAACCTGCGTCTGCACGTTGTGCATAGTAGGTGGCATTCAGTTCTGAAGGAGTATCAATTCCATGTATTGAACGATTTCGTGTGAGTGGAGCCATGACGATACGGTTTTTTACAGTAAGGTCTCTCAATTTAAATGGGGTAAACAGAATTTCGGAATTCGTAGTCATTATTGCCTCATGCCGTTTTTATTCAAAAAATAATTCATTTTATTTCTTTATATATAGAATAGCCTTTTCATAAAGGACAGAAAAACTCAGGTTATAATAAAATCATTCTATCTATGTTTCACTCTAGATTATAGGTAAGATAGCTTAGTTGAGTAGAACTTATTACTTTTATAAGGAAATAGAAATGTATCAAAAAATTTTAGTTGCGATTGATGACAGTGATACATCAATGCATGCCTTCAATGAAGCCATTGAGTTAAGCAAAATACATCATGCAAAATTACTCATTGTGCATATAACCAATGAGTTTTATGCCCCATTTGTAGGAACCGGAGTAGATTATGAAAAACTGGAAGCTTCATTTAAAGAATACGGCCACAAATTTTTGAGCAAGATGCAAACAATTGCCCGGGAGCGCAGTGCAGATTGTGATGCACAATTACTTGAAATTGATTCAGCGCAAGAAACAGTTGCAGATAAAATTATTGCAGCAGCAAAAAAATGGCCAGCCGATTTGATTGTCGTTGGAACTCATGGTCGACGAGGTTTTCAGCATTTGTTATTAGGCAGCGTTGCAGAAGGAGTTATTCGCAATGCGTCCATACCTGTCCTGCTTATTCGCAGCAGACAGTCAGCGAAATGATTACAAAAAATTAAGACCCAATGATGCATAGTATCCTGTTGATAGTTTGTTATAATGCAGCAAAAATTACTGCTTGGGCCTATTTTAATGCAACTGATTAATGATTTTCATGAAATTGAAAAGCACTTTTTTTCTCTCGTAAGCTTAAGTTATCTTGATTATCAAACAATAGCTGCATTTGAAACCGGAGTACTTGCATCAGGGCTTAATCCTGCTTTTGTCATCCAAATCAATGAGCACTTTTTAAAAGATTTGGAGCAATGTAAATCATACTTCACCCAAAAAAATATACCTTGGGCACTGATCATTCCTGAAAAAACACCTGGTTTATCAAAGAACGAATGTCGATTACCTCCAGATTATAAATTAGTCGATACCGGTGTGGGGATGGTATTTGATCTTTTGTCGAATAATCTGCAAGCTGCTGACGTCGAACTTGAATTTAAATTAATGAATGACGATTTAGATACCTGGAGTATTCCCCTGATTCATGGTTTTCAATCAACCCCGGAAATTACTCAGATTTATACTCTAAGACATGCCGAGGCATTGAAAAAATGCAAAGGTATTTACCATTTTTCGGGATTCCTCGCAGGCGAAGCGGTTGTATCCATGACATTAACCGTCAAGGGGCATCTTGCCCGCATCGATGATCTAGCCACACTTCCTAACTTTCAAAAGCGTGGCTTTGCAAGTGCCATGATGGCTTATGCGTTAAAAAATGCTTTAGCGTTGAAAGTACAAAACTGCTTTTTAGAAGCATCAAAAGCAGGTCTAAATCTGTATCAACGTATTGGTTTTCAACCACTTTTTTCAAACCATTATTATGAGCTATGACCTGGTGCAAGCAGCCCTATCATTAATTTAAATTTTGTCTCACTCTCGCTTGGGAAGCCCTTATTCCAATCTCTTTATCTTCATCTTCGATCTTTCTCACCTCTGAAAATCGTTCGCTCTTAATCGCTTCGAGATTAGCAGGTGCGGATAAAGTTTGATTATTGTAGGACAGCAATTGTTGAATTATTTTGGGCTCAGTGACTTCCTCAATGACATTGATAACTTTTTCCCTGGTTCCCTCTTCAAGCTCAAGCTCCTGTATACGTTTGATTAATAGTTCTGTTGGCGATAAAGTTTCTGGAATTGTCATCTCTTCTTTTCCGTGGAGCTCCTTCCACTTATCCGATGCAGCTGGAACACTTTCCTTTTTAGATTGGGATAGCGCGGAAATTACAGAATCTCTTGACCCTATATCTCTCAGCTCAATCTCTTGTGAAACTTTCGTCAATTGCTCGCAGTGTTTTTCAATCCGTCTTTGAAATTCAGCATGATTCGCAGCTGGAACTTCAATCAGTTGTGCTTCATTCACCGCAACTCTTATTCCAAATAAATCGTATACTTGCTCTGCTTGTTGCTTTGTTTTTGCAATGACCTTCAGAGACAAACTGTTATCCTCACGCCATAAATAACTCAGATCGACTTTAGGATCTCGAGGCCTATTATCTTGGCTCAGGACAGCGCGCAAATTAGGTAAGGTTATGAATTTATAGGTGGGTCTAATCAACAATTCATCCCTTTTTTGATGGTACTTTACCTCTGCATTTTTTATGAGTTGACTCAGTGCATCAGCATTGATATTACAACTTAATCCCTCGTCACTTTGTTTGCACTCAAGCCCAAACTCATCCTTGAATTGGCCGGCAATATTTTTATTGGTTGTAGTTAGGGTATAAGTCCCATTGGCTTCCTTTTTTAATTGAAAGGGAATTCTGCTACTTGGGGGATCAAAACGCATCGTATTTAGAAAAACTTCACCATCATGAGACATCACCGAAGCAGGGGAAAAATATTTCTCTAGATGATCAAGCAGATCAATTTCCTGGGCAGTTAATAATATTCGTTGTTGGAACGTGGCTAATATATGTTGGTTGCTGTTCCTCGCAGTTGCTGCCATTCCATCAATAAACTCAAGGTAATCAGCAAGTTCTGCATCATGCATCTCGTTTTTGATCCCCATGTCAATTAAATCTATTTTTATTTGACTAAAATATAAATCAAAAGTAGATAGTTTCCCTGAGCATAGTTCTATAATTTGTGCATCGATTAAAGCCTGTAAATGGCTCCCCTCCTGGCTTTGCTCTCTAAGCCTTCCTAAGGAACTTAACAATTCTTCAGGGGAAGGAGTTTTTTCTTGAATTCGTTTTAATTCTTCCCTTAGCCCAGGATAACTATTTATTACTTCTTCACTGGGATTTTCTCCAGTAATCATTTTTCTGAGTAAATGAACTCCCTCCATGCGTTCAGACAAGGCAGTGTCATAGAAAACGCTGTAGTTTCGATACATAAAATGACGGGCAAAACCAATCGTTGAAGAGCTTCTAAATAGTGCAGGAGCTTTAGCAAATTTGTCTTCAAATGAAAAATCATCACTTAAACTTGCTGCTACGCCCTCTCCTTCATAAGGTTTACCATAGTCAAAACCATAAAAAGCCTCATCTGCAAAACCTTTATTTTGTGCTTCCTTACCTATACCATCGCGATCGCCAACGCCAATACCAAAAATCAAATTCTTAGCTAAGCCCAAAATATATTTAGAGTACTTAACTGCTGCATTCTTATCCTCAACCAATACACCATTGTAATCAGGCTCAGAACCGCCATATAGAAAGTGAGTTAGTTCTTTTAATCCATTTTTCCAGCCACAAGCCAATACAGCATGAACTTCGCCTTTACCTTTATTGATCCAAACAATTTCCTGCCTTTGATTTTGGGCACTAAAAATTCCCGCAAAACGAGTACCAACAAATTCTCTCAGAGCTTCTTTATTCGCTTTGATTCTGTCTTTTTGCCCCTCTGCATAATCCAGTTTATACATCCAGGCGCTTAACTGATTGTTCTTAGCAACAGCCGTTTTCACTTCACCGCAAAGCCATTGGATACAAGGAGTCATTACTCCCTTAGCATGAGGTCCTTTTATGTGACTGCTGATAAAAATTGAAAAAATAATTTGCTTTTGGTGCAAATCCTTTTCTTTACTCAAAAGTTCCTTCAAGTCTTCGAGTTTTTGCACATCTGGAACTTGTTGAATAGATGGCAAACGATCATGAGATAAAAGTTTATCCAGTTCTAGAAAAAATAATTCATCTATATCAATTGCCCTAAATCCTGGCTCTACTCCACTCGGTTTTTCTGCATAGCAGAATTGTTTGTCGCCAAACATACTGCCTAATCGAGTAAATTCAGCATTTTTACGTAAGGTAAATTGGCCTATTTGCTCTCGGGACGTTTCGACATGATCTAACGAAGGACTGACTCTAGGCTTTGGTTCTTCGTATTTTCCTAGCACTGGAGCACTTTTCGAGACATGACCCACTTCAGTTGCTCTCCTTCGAATAGGTGGTAATAAACTGTCTTTCTCTGAAGATTTTATACCTTGAGCATTTAAGATTTGCATTATCAAACCATCTGATTTGATATAAATAGTTGATTCAGGACCTAACTTGACACCAAAATTTTGTGCACAAAATTGTCTAATAAACTTACCTAAGCCACTATTTGAGCCACCAAAAGATTTTGAAATCAGAGCATATTCACTCACAAAAACATCCAGGAGTGCAACAATTTTGGCATCATCAGATAATGTTTCATCCTTCTTTATTTTGATTATTTCTTGATTCAGTCTCTTTAAACTGTTTTCTCGTGAAGTACCCACTTCGAGTCCATTCAATTGATTACTGATTTCAGTGTACGCCTTTGCGAAGTGATTTGTTTTTATGAGTGATTTTCGTTGATTTGGTTCAGTACTTTTAGAAAACATATCATCTCCCCCTAAGGATTTATGATAGAAGTACATGTTCAAAACAGGTGTTTGACATGCACTCGATTAGATCATACTTTAATCATACCCCTTTATAGTTAACGAACTATTAAGCGGTTTGTAAAAATAATGCAACCGCATATTGCATAAAATGAGAAAAATGACTATTTTTTTGATCCAGGAATAGGTAAAGTATAGTACACAAGACCAAATAATAATCATCTAAACATTATTATAGACAATAAGTTCGATTTATTTCATGAACAAACTAAAATATCATGGTTAAATGGAGACGGTTTATAAATAAGATTGAACCAAAATGGCGAATGGCAAAAGCGCCTGATTCATCCACATTCTAAAAGGCATATTGATTAATGACCAATAAAGGAAAAGATAAAAAATCATCATCCTTTACCTTATTTCCAGTGACACAACTCAATGGAACGGTGGTGTATTATGCCTGTGATTTTTCCCAGGAGTTAGGCCATTCGGTTTATATGGGACATCAATGTACATTGATCCACAATGAGCCTATTGATTTCAAACCGCGGCGCGTTAATAAAGAAGAGCTTATCATTGATGAAAAAAAGCCGGTATCAATAAAGCTTTATGACGACAGACAACATCCGTCTCCTTTTCAATTTTATGCGTCACAGAAAGCGCTCTTAAATATCGAAGGCCGGGATGTGCTTATCATGGATTATATTGATGGGTTTCATATTTACCCAGATTCCAGCGACAATCCGGAACTAAATCAATTAACTTTTTTTCAAGCGGTCGATGTGTCTTGGCAATTAATTCTAAGACTGAACCACCTTCATTATAACAATACCAGCGGCCCTCCCATTGTTCATGGTGACATCCATGGTGAGAATGTCAAAATAAAAATGAATGCCATCATGGATGCTGAAGAAAAAAGATATAAATTTGAGGTGTCTTACTTGGATCTCGATTATGCCAAACCCATAATTCGAAGACCGCAAATCCCTCAAGGGACTCCTGAACATATCGCCTGTGAAATACTTCAAGGCGACTATTCTGAATCGAGTGATTTTTTTGCATTAGCACCGCTTTTATTGAGTGTCTTTGGTGCGAAAAATCCCCTAAAAAAAATAATTGAATTCAGAAATAATAATCCACATATGAAGTCAGATAAACTCATTAGGGCATTTCGGGAGCTTGGTTTTTGTAGCGAAGGTCTCTTTGAGCATTTTGATAACAAACCGAGCCCATTTATTTGTGAGCTGATAAAAAAATTTATTCTGCAAATGGGCGAAAAGAACAAGGAAAATCGACCCTCACCCGATGCAGTACTTGAGTTCTTTACTGCATTAAGGCAATTGCTCCTACTCGATGAATATGACCCACTCACTGCGGATGAAGATAAAGGGCGTTATCTCTTGCGTCTTTGTGTAGCGGCCAAAGAGGAGCGTTGGTTAACCGAGAAAAAATATCAAACATTATTTTTTAGTTTGAATGAGCACTTGCAAAATAGATTAATTACGTTAATGAACCAGAATCAATGCATTATCCTCTATAAAATTGCTCAAGAAAAAAAAACGCCTGTCTCACTGGTCAATCAATTAAGGGCAAAAATTGCAGTTCATCTAAAGGAACAAATTGATTTATTAGGAACATCATCTTGGCCAAATCTGCTTTTCTTTTCTTCAATAACGCGACATGACCTGCAATGGTTACTTGACTGTTATGAACATAATGATGCCGCAGTTTTTTACTCGGAAGAATATAAAAAAACAAGAAAAAAATTAGCGTGTTGTGCTGAAAAAAATTTAGTACCGTTAATCTCCATTGTTACTGAAGGAATTACAAGTACTATAGACTCCTCAACTCCAAGTATTAACGAGGACCGAATACACCAGATTACTTGATTAGGCATTGGAAAAGCCCGTCAGGCAATTCAGTTAGATAGCTACCCAGATTACGCATTATACAGACCTCATCTGAAAGATCAGGACAAATCGATATCGGGGATTGCTAACTGGCTTCTTATAAGAACAACAGTGGGTCTTACTATTGGATTTGGAAAATCAGATAATCTGGCAGCAGCTTATGGGATAGCCTTATCAGCAACGTTGCTTGCAACCTCGGCACAGTTATTTATTCAAATATGGTATTGGGATGTTCTAAGGGCTGGAATAATTACAGGTCTATACTGACAATAGACATCACCCGAAAAAAATATCAAATTGAGGCATTACTGATGACCTATTTTTTTCACCGGATTTTCTTGTCAGATCCTGAAGCTAATGCCGCTTCAGATTGAATATCCTCTTCAACTACAACTTCGACTTCGGCTTTTCTTTTTTTATTAGCTTCCGGGGTACTTAAAACTGCCAAATCACTTTTCGATAATAAAGTGGGGGCACTTGCTTTTTTTCTCCAGCCCAATACATTAATGTTTAAATCTTCTTTTAAATTTTTCGACATCTCAAATTTGAGAACATTTTGCAAAGCTTTGGCACAATGATTTTTAAAAGCGTGCTTACAGGATTCTTTTCCTAAATCCAATAGAAGATACTTGGAAGGTGAGTCTTCTAACTCATCAAGCCTTTCCTTCTCTGTTTTTTGAAACCAGTCGCTTATCCCAATATCATCAAGATCTGGTGGATAAAAAGCAAATTTATTATAAACGGCAAGGGAGTCTGCTGTTGGACTGACGGACATTTGCGTCTGCCTTGTATTTACGAAAAAATTAAAAGCCAGCACCATCATGAAGTTAGCAAGTCCTTTACAGCGATAATCTTTACTTACAAATAGACTATATAATTGGGACATATCTTCTGAATTTTGGATTAGCCTTAATTCGATAAAACCAATAACCTTGCCATTATCTCGCAAAACAAGCATTAAATCACATCTCTTGCCATCTTTATGGAGCAATTTTCCATTTTTGTTAAATAGCTCAACCGTATCATCCTCTAATTTTTCCACATCTTCATTTTCAAAATAAATTTCTGCCATCGCGCTTTCGTTCTTCACGTAATTGAAAAAGACAGAAATATCATCTTTATTAGGATAATCTAGAACATACTTCGGCGTACTCGGTGGAACGACCTTATCATCTACTTTTCCTTCCATAATTGATGCCCAAATAAAAACCCATTAGATTAATTATAATTCTATTAGATCATATATTCAACATAAAGAGTATTTTATATAATTAAGCATTAAGATGCATGAAACAGTGGTGGGATAAAATGAGATTGATCAATTTTTGAAATCATGACCGCATAAGAAAATACGAAATTGTTAATATCAATGAGAATATGATCATTTCTCCATTAGTATATACTTATATGAAACCAGTTGTTTTTCCTACTCATTTAGCAAGAGTTAATAATAGTCTTAAATCAGGGGGGCGTGTGGAAAACAAACAATGGCAGTCGCTCTGGTATGTGCTGATGATTTTCTGGATGTTCATCCTGTTCCAGAACTTTTTTTTCGCCTCACATCCTGTCAATATTGCTTACAGCGATTTTATCACTCTTTTAAAAGCAGATAAGTTAGATAATGTCCTACTGGATGAAAGCTACATTACCGCAAATGTGAAAACTGAAGGTTTGGTAGGCTTACTCCCTGAAGATAAATTAAATGAAATAAAAAAATATGGTGGTCAAGAACCACAAATCACGACCGTACGTATTAATGATCCCTCTCTGGTATCCACTCTGGAAGCTGCAAAGGTAAAATTTAATGGGCAAGCTGAAAATAAATGGATAACCCTGCTGTTATCTTGGATTATTCCTGCACTGCTTTTTTTTGCACTATGGAGTTTTTTGTTAAAACGTATGGGCTCAGCTGCTGGTGGGGTCTTAGATGTTGGGAAAAGTAAAGCCAAAGTGTATATGGAAAAAGAAACGCATGTGACCTTTGAAGATGTTGCAGGAGTAGATGAAGCCAAAGCCGAGCTTATGGAAGTGGTCGAATTTCTCAAAAATCCACAACATTATACCCGTATAGGGGCTCACATCCCTAAAGGAGTGCTTTTAGTTGGCCCCCCGGAACAGGGAAAACACTGCTTGCACGCGCCGTAGCAGGTGAAGCTGGAGTGCCATTTTTTTCAATTAATGGATCCGAATTTGTAGAAATGTTTGTTGGCGTTGGAGCAGCGCGAGTGCGGGATCTTTTCACGCATGCCCGAGAAACAGCCCCTGCAATTATTTTTATCGATGAACTGGATGCTTTGGGGAGAGCTCGTGGTGCTTATGTTACTGGGGGGCATGATGAAAAGGAACAGACGTTAAATCAGTTGTTGTCCGAAATGGATGGTTTCGACGCCAGTGAAGGATTAATTCTACTTGCCGCAACCAATCGTCCGGAAATTCTTGATCCGGCATTATTACGCGCCGGACGTTTTGATCGTCATGTACTGGTGGATCGTCCTGAAAAAAAAGGCCGCATAGAGATTTTGAATGTCCATCTGAAGAAAATAAAACAAGCCCCGGATGTTGATCCTGAAAAAATTGCAGCCTTAACCCCTGGTTTTTCTGGTGCTGATTTAGCAAATCTGGTTAATGAAGCGGCTTTACTTGCCACGCGTCATAATGCCGACTCGGTGAGTATGGATGATTTTACTAACGCTGTAGAACGCATTGTAGCCGGTTTAGAAAAAAAGAACCGCTTGCTCAATCCTGAGGAACGTAAGGCGGTGGCATATCATGAAATGGGCCACACGTTAATCGCACTCTCCTTACCCAATGTCGATCAAGTGCATAAAGTTTCAATTATTCCGCGCGGAATAGGCAGTTTGGGTTATACCATTCAACGCCCTACTGAAGATCGCTATCTCATGACCGAAGAAGAATTAAAAAATAAGATGATGGTTCTTCTTGGAGGCAGAGCAGCTGAATTTGTAATTTTTGGCCACTATTCAACTGGAGCAGCAGATGATCTCGCCAAAGCAACGGATATTGCCCGCAGCATGGTGATGCGTTATGGGATGGATAAAGAACTTGGACCGGTAACCTATCAGAAAGAACACACGACCTTCCTGGAATCACCTATAGCCCATAACGAGCGTGAATTTAGCGAAGAAACTGCGTGTGAGATTGATACCGCCGTTCGCAAAATTATCCAATCTGCATTTGATAATGCCGTGGCCATCATAAAAAAACGCATCAAGATTTTAGAGAAAGGAGCAACCTTGTTATTGCAAAAAGAAACATTGAATGAAGAGGATTTAGTTGCATTGAATATTAAGGAAAATTGAATAGAAGCCTTGCTACAGCACAAAACCCCTATCATGAAACACTCTCTCCACGGGAAGAAGGTGTCCGTCAAGGCGGATGAGGATATTAATCACAATTAATGAACCCTCACCCCTACCCCTCTCCCACAAATGGGTGAGGGGATTTTTAACTGCAACATTCATTGCGTCATCAACTGTTCCTGGCTTAAAGGATGTAACGCACTCGTTTTATCAAAATGAATTAATCCATCAAACTGATAAGGCAATTGTGTAAAAAAATAATGGCTGTAACGTTCAGACTTCGGCAGATAAACCACACCTATAGCACGTTGTAAACGAGGAATGTTTAAATAATGCTCGAGTTTCTCATTATCTAATAAATTTAAGAAAAAACTCTTGTATTTTAGATGATGAAATAATTCCTCATAACTTCCAGGTAACCCAGGCTGTACTTGTTTTTTCTCTCCGGGCAGCCCCCAATCCGATGCAGCCATAACCGTGCCTTCATAAGTCGAAAACCCAAGAGAATAAGAATGCGTATCATATTGTTCTCGTACTAATTGCCCCAGGTTAAACTCCTGACGCTCCCCCATCTCAGTGGCCCGTGAATCACCCACATGTGAGTTATGTGCCCAGATAATGATTTTAGCCGGTTGATTGAATCGGGTTTCTAAATGATCAGCTAACACATTAAGTGTTTCTGCCATATGTTGATCGCGGATATTCCAGGTAGAAACCCTTCCTTCTAACATGGAGCGATAATAATTTTCTGCATTTTTCACCAACCGGGCATTTTGAGTTGCAAAAAAGTAGGCATCTTCAACCGCTATCCCATCACGGTGCAGGTATTCAAACGCACGATGCTGTAATTCAACTAACTGGGCTACTGCTTCATGGATGCAAGCCTTTTTGATTCCAGCATTGATTAAATAACCATACATTTGCGGATCCTGATTCAAATGATCAAAACACGCATAACGCTGCTTTGCACGTTGTGCTGCGTCAGGGTCGATTTTGTTTAGGAAATCAATGACTGCTTGCATGGAGGAATTTAAACTGTACAAATCAAGGCCATAAAATCCAATTTTTTGAGCGGCTGGTAACTGGTCATTGTATTGACGCAACCAACTCAAAAAGGGCGGAAGAGTAGTATTTCGCCACATCCAAACCGGGAAACGCTGAAAATTATCCAGAGCCCGCTCACTGGAAGTGACGCTTCCCTCACCTTGTAAATAACGATGGACACGATGCACATCAGGCCAATCCCCTTCAATCGCAACTGCCATAAAACCATGCTCTTTAATAAGACGTTGAGATATTTTAATGCGTGCTTGATAAAACTCTTGCGTTCCGTGGGTTGACTCACCAATCATCACAAAACGAGCATTTGCTAATTGCTCTAGCACCGCATCATAGTTTTCGTTTTGGGCTTCCAGAGGGATTACTGAATTATCCAGTGTATCAATTAACTTTTGTAACGCGTCCCTATTCATAAAAGCCTCCTCAAATCACGCATCTCAGCGTCACAAGAAATCTCCATCGTAACGTGCTCGGGATTGCGGAGCAGTATGACGTTATTTTATCCAACACAATACTGGTCAAACCATTTTTTTGCCAGATCCGCTACCTCGCTTAATTTTCCAGGTTCTTCAAATAAATGGGTTGCCTCAGGAACTATTTTCAATTCGGTAGTGCAATTCATCTGGGACACCGCTTGTTGATTCAATTCAATAACCTCATCATCATACCCCCCTACAATAAGTAAAGTGGGTGTTTTGACTTGAGGTAAATAATTTCTGGCTAAATCAGGCCTGCCACCTCGGGATACTATCGCATGGATCCACTTAGGCTCCTGTGCTGCCGCGACAAGTGCTGCCCCACCTCCTGTGCTTGACCCGAATAAACCGATAGGAAAATGGTATGCTGCTAATTCATTGGTACACCAATGAATGACATCAATAAGCCGAGAGGCTAATAAATGAATATCAAAACGAAATTCACGAGTTACATTATCAATGATGTCCTCTTGTGATGTAAGCAGATCAAAGAGCAAGGTCGCGTATTTTCCCTCATTCAAGGTACTTGCCACATACTGATTACGACTACTGAATCGACTGCTTCCGCTTCCATGCACAAAAATCACCAGTCCCTGAGCTTCTTCAGGGATAAATAAAAATCCATTCAGGTACACATTTTTACTGGGAATTGTCACCGGATGTTGAATGTCTGCGGTATAGGTATTCATGAGTATTCCTTTTCCTGCACCTATCATTATTTCAAGTATAGACTTGTTCAATGATTTGTTAGTCAATGAGCTTAGGATGTACAGAAAACTCAAAATCTTAAAAAAGGGAAAATGGGACTTTTTGTACTCAGGATATAAACCAAAAGACGAGGCTACCGCTGAGAACCATTCCGAGTAATAATAGCGTAGATTGTAAGGCAAAGCGCTTTGGTGTTAAGCTCCATAAAAGCACTATTTTAGATATAAAACTCGCTCCGATCGCAGCATACAGCATCCAACATGCTTGATCGATTTGCACTTTTCCCCCCAAGTAAAGTAAGGCCGTTGCTAAAGAAATACCGTGAATTTCAAGCAGCCCTCCCAGAAATGAAATCAAGAAAACTCCATTGATGGAAATGATACGTTTCGCCATCGCTACAAGTACTAACAATAGCCCAATAAGAATTGAAGTACGTAGAATAGATAATAAATTCAAGGGAGATTCTAATAAGATAACATTATGTTTTTCCTCTTTTTGATGATGAAGCAAAATGACTGCAAATAGGATTCCTGTGCTTATCATTGCAATGAGCGGTCCAAGAATTGAAACCAGTAAGACAGGTGATGCGACAAAAATGATAATAATCACATCGACAAGCATTGCCGCTGTAGCAAGCAAACCAGAAGCTAAAATAGCGTGTTCTGACTGAGGGTATCGCTTTAAGGTCTTGTGAACTTGGGCAAAAACAGCAGTACTCGAAACTAGTCCGCCCAGAAAACCACTTAAGGGGATACCAAGACGTTCACCAAATAGGTGAATGGCCACATAGCCACACAGTTGAATCCCGCCGACCGTTGCAATCAATAAACCAAAAGCTCTTGGATTAAAAAATTGCCAGGGATCAATCGTACGATCAGGAAGAAGCGGCAAAATACCCAAAGTAAAAATAACCAATACAATGACCGTTTCCATTTCATGGGGCTTGAATTTTTTCCGCGCCAAGAGATGAAGTCTTTTTCGTTCAATCAGTATGAGTAAGATAATAGCACTCAGGGTTATTGCTACTAAAGGCAAGCGAGGCACCATATAACCAAGACAAAAAATCAGTCCTGCCGTAATTTCTGTTAAAGCACCAATATTACTGTTCTTTCGCTGATTCGCGCTGATTTGAAAATAATTGAGCAGTAAGATGGCAAACACAAAAGCACTTGCAGTCACCGTAAGCCCGGGTTGGTTAAGGGTGGCAATTAAAGTTCCGAGAATTGATAATAAGGTGAATGTTCTGACACCAATAAATTGCGCGCCTTCCGGATGGCTGCGCTCACGCTCAATACCGATCAGAAAACCAATCAAAAGCGATATGATAAATGATGTAAGTATCTCTAACATAAAGCACTCTTCCCTGGGTCTATTTTATAGGTTCAAAACACGTTCCAGGCATTGGCGCGTATCAACTAAATTGAAATCTCCTTAATAAATGGATTATAGTACATCTATGTCACTATTAAGTAATTGAATTAACGTTTAAAAATAAGGGGAACTTATTCATGGATAATAGAAATCCCTGGGCTTTAAACGTCCCTATTGATGCTTTTTTCTTTGACTGTGATGGTACCCTCTCCCTTATTGAGGGGATTAATGTGCTGGCAACGATGAATGGCGTCGCCAAAGAAGTACACCAAATTACAGCACGATGCATGGGAAAAACCGGGATGACACTCGATGATTATCGACAGCGATTGACCTATGTTCAACCCACAAAAAAACAAGTAGAGGAACTGGCAGAATGCTATAAACGACATACAGCTCCTGGAGCCCAGGATCTCATTCAATTATTGCTTCGTTTACATAAAAAAATTTATATTATTTCCGCAGGGATCAAAGCGGCAGTGGTTCCATTTGCCCAAACGTTAGGAATTCCTCCAAGTCATGTGCTGGCCGTAGACGTTTATTTTGATGAAAAAGGGAACTATCAAGGATTTGATGAACAAAGCAATATGACCCAAGGCAATGGTAAAACTGTAGAAATCGCCTCCGTACTGAAGCCTGGTGAACACTCCTTGTTAGTAGGGGATGGAGTCAGTGACTGGGAGGCTCGAGAAACAGTTACCCGATTTATTGGTTTTGCTGGACTAAGCCCCAAAGAGTGGGTGAAAAAGCATTCCAATTTTTATATTTGCTCTACAAGCTTTTACCCAATAATTCCTTTGGGGCTGACGCAAAACGAGTTGAATCAATTATCGTCACAAGACTATGCTTATTATGAAAAAGGACTTACAGATATTTACAATTCTGTTGTTTTGATCAAGGGGAATGACCATGTTTACTATTCAGGTTCTTGATAATATATCGCCGCAAGGCTTAAGTTTATTTCATCCTGACCTTTATCAATTAGGTCTTAACCCCATTGATCCTGATGTTATTCTTGTGCGTTCCCATAAATTGCATGATCATCAGTTTGACAAAAATTTAAAAGCAGTAGCCCGCGCTGGCACAGGCACGGATAATATTCCTGTCGAGGCTCTTACCCAGTTGGGTATTCCAGTATTTTATGCTCCTGGAGCAAACGCCAACGCCGTCAAAGAACTGGTGATGGCTGCCATGATAATGGGCTATAGGCATTTAGATGAAACCCGCACTTTTATTACCGAATTGTCAAAAGAGGACAATCAATTATTAAATCGAGAAATAGAAACTAAAAAGAAGAAATTTATTGGGCATGAGATTTCAGGTAAAACGCTAGGCGTCATAGGATTAGGTAATATCGGTGTTAAAGTAGCTAATGCTGGACTGGCTTTAGGAATGAACGTATTAGGTTTTGATACCAATATGACCCTAACTAATGCACTTGCATTGATGCCTGGAGTTGAAAAAGTAATGGATATGAATGAGTTGCTTATTCATTCAGATATTATTACTTTACATATCCCTTTAAATTCTGCGACCACTCATTTAATCAACGAGGAAAATATTGCCCTCGTAAAACCTCATACACTTCTACTTAATTTTTCACGCGAACAAATAGTAAGTGAAGCAGCAATTTTACAACAATTGACCAGTAAGCGTCTCATGGGCTATATCACCGATTTTCCAACCATTAATTTGGCAGGACACCCTAATGTCTTATGCTTTCCCCATCTGGGAGCAAGTACTCAGGAAGCGGAGCAAAGTGCGGCTGAAATGGTGATCCGCAATATCTGCAATTATTTAGAATATGGAATCATTGAATATTCGATCAACTTTCCCAATATATCCCTCTCTACGACTCAAGTATCTAATTGTTACCGCTTACTGGCGATTAATGAAAATACCCCTGGGGCTATGGGTAAGATCACTCAGCACATATCAAAACTTGGATACAATATTGAACAAATGGAAAATAAATCCCGTGGACCAATTGCCGTGAACCTTATTGATATATCAGGTCCCAAAGAAGAACTACCCAAGCTGTGCGATCAATTGAAGCATATTCCCAATTTAATAAATATACGACTGGTTTCCAGCTATCAAAAATAGTTAGCCGTCACCCCAGGTGGGGTAAGGGATCTCCCATCGTAACCCAGGTCGACAACATGAGCTTATCTCATTTTGCTTTTTGTGTTTTGATACCCCAAACGCAAATCATTGGGGGTCAAAAGAGCAACATAAAAACAAGGATTTTATAAAAAAAGTGTTTAATTTTTGAAAAACACTATTTTCTTTACTAAACTTCAAAATGTTATTCCCTTATTTAAGATATTTTTACTCTATTTTATAAGGATTGCTGTGCATAATATTGAGTTACTCGCCATTCGTGATAACAAAACAAATGGCATGGCGGTTTGTTTAAAGCCAAGAATTCCATATATAATTACCCCTTCTCTGGTTCATGAGGTTCGGAAGTTACAAAATAAAATAGCGGAGCGATACTACACCTCACCATGGGATGGAATTTATTATATCCTTTGGTATCTACATTATGATACCGCACCCTGGAAGGGGCTAGACTTTCATTTTATTCATGAAGCATTGCTCAGCCATCATGAGCGCAAAATGGAGCATTACATTGAAAGTGTATTTGAATTGTTGTTTATTAATTATGTAGGTTTTGGCCTTCCCTTGATTAACTGTTCTATCATAAACAGGAAACTCAGCGGAATTTCAAAAGATTTCTTCTATGTCAATCGCATCAACTTCATAAAACGGTATAAAGAATTAAATTGCCCTGACTTGAATAAACCGTCTTTTCGTAAATTGAATTTTAATTCTGAAATAAAAAAAGCCTCATTTCCTCTTAAAATTTATACGCGCAATAATTTTTATTGTTTTGATTCTATTGATTTAAATTCAATGAAAAAAATTCTTGGCTCACATCGTTATGCTCCCATACCCCAGCCACAACAAAATGAAATAAAACAGATATTTCATCAACTTAGCCAGGAAACAATTACAAAAATATATCAATTAGCATCAGAAAAAATCAATTTAATTGAACGTTTCGCGTTGATTCAATCTTTAAAAAATGAAACGAGGTAAAATCAACTTTATCTTAATCACAATCCTGTATCGAGTAAGTTGGGCCAAGCTCAACCTACATCACATGCGAATCCGGTCTACCATTTAAAACGCAATAGAGTATAATATGAAAAAATTTTATACAGGAAAAGTGAATTAATGTTCGGATTGAATGACAAAGTAGGCAAATCTTTTTTTAAGGACGCGAAATCCGATGAGCTCTTTGTTACCAGTCGCTTTTTTACCTTACAGGGAGAAGGACCATTTCGGGGGCATCCTGCCTATTTTATTCGATTAGCTAAATGCAATTTGGCGTGCTCTTTTTGTGATACTTATTTTGATGCCGGCGAATGGCTTGACTTTAACTCCCTGTTGGAAGAGGCAGATACAGTCATACATGCTTTTTTTCAAAAACGTAATCTTGCTACCCCTTCTTGGGCGCAAGGACTTGATAAAAAAATGATCCTGGTAATTACTGGGGGGGAACCTTCATTACAACAGAATTTATCTGCATTTTTAGAAAAAGCTCAACCCTATTTTCAACATACTCAAATTGAATCCAATGGTATTTCCATTCTTCCTGATCTTCCTCGATGCACGACTCTGGTCGTTAGTCCTAAGTGTCTGGAAAAAGAGGGTAAAATAATTCGATATCTGAAGCCTCACAGCAAAATGTTGGAACGAGCTGATTATTTGAAATTTGTCGTGTCAGCCCCCGATGATAATCAATATACACCCTATAGTGAAATACCCAAATGGGCGCATGAATGGGCCGAAAAAACAAAAAAACAAGTCTTTGTCAGTCCCATGAATAGATACCTAAAAGAACCTCAGCGTGCGCAAGCGATTCGCGATAAAGGGCGTGATCTGACCTTAGCAGAGCGATCTGAAATCAACGAAGTAGTTAGTTTTTGGGAACCTGGTCTTTTAAATCTGGAAAAAAATCAACGTAATCACGAATATGCTGCAGAATATTGCATGAAATATGGGTTTATTCTTAACTTACAAATCCATCTGTTTGCAAGTTTGCCTTAAGGTAATGGGTTTCGTAGCCCGGATTACGCTGCGTTAATCCGGCTACAAAGTGCCCTAACTATAAATTTTCTTACTAATCTGAACATACCATATCATGGCCACAACATATAGGTGATTTAATTTGCCCACATCCATTAGGACATTTTGCTACTTGAACATGGCCTTTATCCGTTTTAACCATATCACTCACTAATGGTGTATTGCATTTACTGCAGGTTAAATTTTTAACTCCCATTCCACATTTATGGCACTTGTACTCCATTACCAACCCTCCTAGTAAAATAAACCGCTTGTGATGTACAGAGATAAATTATGAACTTTTAATACTGAAGGTCACTTGTGGTTTACCCTAATAATGCGGCATTTAATGCCTCATCAATATGATGTTCATCAAATACTTGCACACCATGTTCCATCAAGAGCGCTGTAGTAACGCCATCCCCTTGCATCAACGTACGTGAAAATGTCCCATCATAAATCATCCCCGAGCCACAAGAAGGGCTCCGAGCCTTTAAAATGGCCACACGTATCTGATGTTTCTTTACTAACTCCAGTGCTTTTTGTGCCCCTCTGAGAAAAAATTCAGTAACATCCTGATTATTATTGGTTTTTACTAAAGCATTTTTCTTTAATACATCACTACCCGATTGTTTATCTTGAATCTCAGCTGGCGGTCTTGGTGTGGGTAATCCCCCGGCCATTTCCGGGCAAATTGTGATGATGTTTCCCTCTTTAAGCCATTGCTGCAACAGCGGATGATTTTGCAAACAGTCACTACCGTCATAACGAACTTTTTCGCCAAGAAGACAAGCACTCATCAGTATTTTTGGCATAAAAACCTCTTGTTTAATCAATATATTGTGAACTCCCTTCTGACTTCAGGCATGTTCCTGAGGTCCGCTCACTCGTTTATACCCGAAGTACTGTGCATAAATCAGAGGACAGCGGCGATCAAGAAGGCTTTTTTATAGCTTGAGTCTCCGTAACCTAAGTGCATTAAAAATCACAGAAACAGAACTTAATGCCATCGCGCTTGCGGCGATAATCGGATTAAGTAATAGTCCTGTTACCGGATACAGCACCCCAGCAGCCAACGGAACGCCTAATCCATTATAAATAAAAGCAAAAAATAAATTCTGCCTGATGTTACTCATGGTAGCACGGGATAGATGATGCGCTTTAACGATACCACTCAAATCACCATGCAGCAGAGTAATGCCCGCACTTTCAATTGCAACGTCGGTCCCCGTACCCATTGCAATACCAACATCAGCGATTGCCAAAGCGGGGGCATCATTTACCCCATCCCCGGCCATGGCGACAACAAGGCCATTGTCTTTCAACTCACTGACTACACGGCGTTTATGTTCAGGCATAATTTCAGCAATCACCTTGTTGATTCCTAATTGCTTCGCAACAGATTGTGCTGTTTTTTGACTATCCCCAGTCAACATGTAGATCTCAACCCCATTTTTTTGGAGCGTATCGATAGCCTCAGGTGTACTGGGTTTTATTGGATCTTCAACTGCCAAAATAGCGACTGTTTCACCCGCGATAGCCATAAAAATTACTGTTGCTCCTTGAGCACGTAATTCATCAGCTCGTTCAATAAGTGAGGTTTGAGCACTTCCATATTCCTGCATCAACTGCAGATTACCAAGTGCTACAGGGGATTCATTGACCTTTCCAATAACCCCTTTCCCAGGGATCGATTCAAAATTCATTACCGTGCTCAGCGACAACTGTTTTTCTTTTGCAGCAGCAATAATTGCATGAGCAAGTGGATGCTCACTATGATGTTCCATTGTGGCTGCTAAAGTGAGTATTTCATCGGTTTCGAATTCTTTATCCGTAATAATTTGGGTTAGTTTGGGACGGCCCAACGTCAGCGTACCAGTTTTGTCCACAACAAGTACCTGAACCTTTTCCATCTGTTCCAGTGCTTCGGCATTTTTGACCAATACTCCATTCTGCGCTCCTTTGCCCACAGCAACCATAATGGACATAGGTGTTGCTAAACCTAGCGCGCAAGGACAAGCAATAATGAGTACTGAAACAGCCGCAAGCAAAGCATAGCTCAATGTGGGTTGTGGACCAAAGACCAACCAAATGAAGAATGCCAATACTGCAATCAAAATCACTGCCGGTACAAACCGACCTGAAACAATATCGGCTAAGCGTTGAATGGGGGCACGGCTGCGTTGTGCTTCACTCACCATACGTACAATATGTGATAGCATGGTGTCACTGCCAATATGTTCTGCCTTCATCACGAAGCTGCCATTTTGGTTTATGGTCGCACCAATCACCTTGAATCCCACCTCTTTGCTGATTGGCATCGATTCCCCGGTCACCATTGATTCATCCACATAACTATGCCCTTCGAGTACTTCTCCATCCACGGGAATTTTTTCACCAGGCCGAACCCGAAGCTTATCCCCAACCTGCACTTGCGCAAGGGGTACTTCCTCTTCATTGCCATTTGAGTCAATTCGCCGCGCACTTTCGGGAGCTAAATTCAATAAAGCCCGAATTGCACCGCCTGTTTGTTCTCGTGCTTTTAACTCCAATACCTGTCCAAGCAACACCAAAGTGGTAATCACTGCAGCAGCTTCAAAATAAACATTGATTAATCCGTGATGACGAAAAGCAACGGGAAAAATACCTGGAAATACCAGAGCAATAGTACTGTAAATCCAGGCAACTCCTATCCCCATTGCAATGAGCGTAAACATATTCAATTGACGTGTTTTTAGCGAAGTGAGAGCACGCTGAAAAAAAGGTAAACCACACCATAAAACGACAGGTGTCGCTAATAGAAATTGAATCCAGGCCGAGTGATTGGCAGTAAGAATATGTTGAAACACATGCCCGCCCATTTCTAATAAAACCACCGGAATACTCAAAATAAGTGCCAGCCAAAATCGATTTTTCATGATTTTGTATTCGGGGTTTTGTTGTTCTGCCGAAACTGTTTCCGGTTCTAATGCCATCCCACAAATTGGACAATTTCCGGGACCGGGTTGACGAATCTCTGGATGCATAGGACAGGTATAGATTCCAGTTTTAATCCCATGCTCATCTGGACCATGTTGCTCATGCATCCTATGGTGTTGGTGACAGCCCTGATGGGTATTTACTGGTTCCGAACGATGTTCGTGATCACAATGTCCATGTTTCATCTTTCACTGATCCTTAATTTGTATCATGTTTTGTGGGCTAACCCTCACCCCTAGCCCTCTCCCGAAAACCGGGGAGGCAATTATTGTAATGTGGGGTATCTTTCTAGCATTAAGTTTAGCAGCTCCCTTCTCCCCTTGGGGAAGAAGGTGCCCGTTAGGGCGGATAAGGGTATCAATTATCGAATTAAATCCTCAATAGCCCATTCATCATGTTGCAAGACTTTTGCGATCACTTGATTAAATTCCCGCGCAATTAATTCTTTGCACTCAGGCGTTACAGGACCATTAATTGAAATTAAATACTCTCCTTCCTGATTTCTTGAAAATAAGACCCATAAGGAACGATTATTTACAGGGCGATCCTCACTTCCAAAATGATTCGCATACTGAAATTTAAGAGTCGTCACACTACTCTCAGGAACTGCCTTACTGAAAAAGGAAGGGGTAATGTTAATGAGAACTCTTAACCGCTCCGGTTTTTGCAAAGGCCTTTTGCGGTTCAATAATTTACTGAATTTTCTTTTAAGTGACGTATTGAAACTAATGGCTTCAGCCCAGCTCAGGTACTTAAGATAAAAATCAACCATCAATGAATTAAGCTTGGTTTTACTAAATTGTTTCATTAATTGCAGTCTATTCCATCTATAAAATAAATAATGGCTTATAGTGAATCCCGAATCTTTAAATTCACTGTTTTTAATGATATGCGAGCATTTTTGAAAAGAAGCTGTTTTTAATTGTTGTTCCTCAATCGACTTAACCAATTCAATAAAGTTATGTTGCTTATCCAGGGTACTATTTAGTCGTTTATACTCTGAGAACATGCCGACAATAGACTTGTATTGGCTCCCCTCCCTACCACTATGGATCAGAATAAAAGGTATTTTCTTTTGCTGACTTAACTTATAAAAAACAATATGACATGCAGCGATTAACCCAAGACTGACATTCATATTTTGAGCCCTATGCCATTCAATAAACTGTTCGGCCTTATGCGAATCAATAGGATAATGGAATAAATACTGTTTCTGACTGTCTATAGGCATAAAGTATTTAGGTCCTAAGTACAGCATTTTAAAGCCCTTGTTATAATTCTGCCAAAAATTAATTTTGTGTTTTAAATTTGCTGCATACAGGTGATTACTTTTTTTGACATAATTGAGGTAGGAATCTTTTTCTGGTTCCAGAATCAATTCCTGGCCATGGGCCAACGCTTCATAGCATTTTTTAAACTGATTCAATACATAGTCACATGAGGGTCCATCAACGATGATATGAGGGATTATCATGTGCAATTCGTGCAAATCACTGTTGATTTTATAGAGATAGACCCTAATGAGTGGCTGTTGGGTTAAGGGGATTTCATCCCTCATATTATTTTGAAATTCCTGATTAAGCTCCGTCTCTTCATTATTCAGGGAAATGTCTTTATAGATTAATTCAAATTGTCCTTTTTTTCTCAATACTTGAATCGGCACTTCCTTATCGAATTGCAACCAAAAAGCGCTATTTTGTTTTACAACTGCCTCAAATGCCTGAGCAACATAATCCTTATTCAGCTTACCTTGAATCTGTAACTGTGTGCCAATATTATAGGGATAACCGAGTCTATTGAGCACCCAAAAAACATATTGAAAATCACATAAAGGAACTTCTTCACCGACTGAATTTACAGCCACTTGCTGTTCTTTTTTATTTTCAAAATCGAATACTTTCTGCAATTCATTCGCTATATTTTTAGCAATTTTGCCCACACTGGGATCATTAATAAAATATTCAATGGATAAGTTCAGGGTGGGACATTGCAATTTATCATGAATGCGATTGCGAATTTCAATTGCCATTAGTGAGTCCAAACCCAAAGAGAACAATCCATCATTGACTTTAATCTGTTCTAAATCGTCCAAACCGAGAACCTCTGCAGCAATTTCACGCAAAGCTTCGCTCAATATGGAGATGCTTTCTTCTTTGGAATGCTGTCGGAGCGAATTTAAAAAATGCTGATCGGCTGGACGACTCTGTTTCATCAGCTCTAAGAGCCATGCCTGCTTGGGCGAATATTTAAAGTAAATATCCCAATTCATCGGACATACAGCAATTTGCGCTAACTCGCTTTTTAATAAAACATCAAGGACATCGATACTGTCTTTCTCTAACAAGGTAAAGCCACGTTGTTGCATAGCCTGTCCTAAGTTTGCACTCATGCCCATCGAATGAAACGGCCCCCAGTTAATGGTCAACGCCGGCAACCCTTGTTGTTGTCTAAGATAAGCTAGTCCATCCAAAAATCCATTGGCAGCGACATAGTTCGCTTGCCCTCTGGCACCGAGTATGGACGCTGAAGATGAAAATAAAACAAATAAATCCAGTGGAATATCTTTAGTTATCTGGTGCAAAATCAATGCACTGTCCATTTTTGCACTCAGTACACTTTGCATCTCCTCATCGCTTAAATTAACCAATAAACCATCTTGCACAATACCGGCAAGATGAAAAACACCTTGCAGTCGTTTAGAACTTTGTTCAATCTCAGCAATAATGTGTTCCATTTGCTGATAGTTACTGGCATCTGCCTGATAATGTTTAATAAAAACTTGTTTTTTACGAGCACGATCAATCAATAGTCTGATTTCGGGGGAACATTCAGACCGACTCGTAATCACAATATCATGAGCCCCTCGACGCATGAGATACTCAATTAACGATTTTGCCAAAGCACCTGTACCGCCGGTGATCAAATAAGTCGCATCACTTTTAAATAACATCTCCTGTTGGGCCACATGTGCAGAGAGCGGCGCTTTTTTTAATCTAGGAATATAAAATGTGTCGCGGATTGCAAATTGATTTTCAGCGCTGGGAGCAACAAAAAGATACTTTAATATCTCGGGCAAAGTACTCGTTGTCCCTAAATCGATTGCATAATTATTAACGAGTTCAAGCTCGTTACTAAAAGTTTTCCAAAAAGCACAAGCCATGGTGTGATAAGGGTTTACCTTATCTGTCTCATGAATCGAATAAGCATGTTCAGTGACTAATATGAAGCGATTAGGTCGTGACTTAAACATCTTTTGACAACAATGAAACAGATCATTGAATTGACTTTGATTGTATAAATAAACAATGGTTTTATTTTCAATAGGTCCCAACTCATTGGCATCCTGAATGAGCTGATAATCCAGATCACCCAATACTGCTTTTGCTTTATCGGGATCATTTGAAATGACCAATAACTCAGGAAGCTGTATTTGAGTCAACACGTTGAATTTGAGGGGACTCCATCGGATTTGATATAGGTACTGGAGATAGGATTCATAAGGAATGAAATGACTTTGCGTCACTTTTCTCAGTTTAAACTTTTCAATTTCACCAATCAGTACCCCTGAGTTATCATAAAATTTGATATCAAAACACAATTCGTTTTCATGTTCAGACACTCTTTGAACTACATGGAGCCACACGCTGCGAGGGGCTTCCTGCATTGTAGTCATTCGTGCAAATGTATAAGGCACATAAACAGTGTGCTCCTCATGATTCATTTTGAATAACAAAATACTTTGCATCATGCCATCAAGCAAAATAGGGGGATAATAATAGTTAACGCTTTGACTGTTTTTAGTCATTATTACCTTAGAAAGAACACCATCGGCATGAATGTAACTCTCTTGGAGCACACGTAAATCATCGCCATAAAATAAGGCATGCTTTTTAAAATGTTCATAAATTTGTGATGCATCAAATTGCCGTTCAGAAGATGATTTTAAATCATAAAAATCAAGAGACTCCGATATGGTCGGTATGTGCGAATTGATTTCCATTTCAGAAAATAATTGCCAATTATCCTCTTCTTTGGCAAAAATATTGATTTTATATTGTTCATCATTTTTCGGTTTCACATGTAATTGAAACTCTTGATCGTGTTTCGGATACAATGGACGTTCGATATGAAAGTGTTCTATTGAAAAAGCATTATGCTTCAATACAAACCTGGCTGCCGACAAACCCAATTCAATAAATGCTGTTGCTGGAAAAATGACCTTATCAAAAATAAAATTTTGATTGATATAGGGTAAATGTTCTAAATCCAGTGTGTTGCTGAATAAAAATTCATTACCGGGCATCGAGAACATCTGCCCTAAAAGAGGATGTACTGCATCAGCTGAGGGGCGACTCGAAGTGCTTTTATCAATCCAAAATTCAACCGAATCAAATACATAATTAGGTAAGTTCACTTTGTTAAATTGATAACCGCTGTCTTTATAGTATAAAGCCCAGTCAACTTGTGTTCCCTGCATGTAGGCTGTCAGCACAGACTGAAGCATGGACTCATTTTGCACATTAAGGGTGCTCTTTTTTCCGTGTGATAGTGCAAACTGTCCTGTTTCTAATAAGTGACTTGCCTCTTGAGCATTATGGGCTATTAAAGCCAATCGATAAGGCTGCTGAGCACGACAGGTTGCTGCAGTAAAACAAATATCACCAAAATCGTCTTGTGTTGTTGCCAAATACTGCTGATAACTTTGCGCTAAATGCTCCAGGGATGCTTGCGAATTGGCAGAAAGAATCAATAATTGGACTTTGGCCGATTGAGTTGGCTTTTGTTCTGCGGGTTTAGGAAACTCTTGTAAAATAACATGCGCGTTAGTCCCACTAAAACCAAAAGCATTGACCCCGGCACATCTTAATTTAGAGCCCGTATTCCAATCGATTTTTTGCAAAGCAAGGAGGGTATCACCCAAATGGATATGGGGGTTTAATTTTTTAAAATGGAGCAACTTATAAATTTTTTTCTTTTGTAAGCTCAGCACTGTTTTAATCACACTCGCCACGCCAGCAGCACTTTCAAGATGGCCAATGTTGGTTTTAACCGCACCAAGATACAAAGGATTATCCTGAGAATGTTCTTTTCCATACACTTGGTTGATTGCATGAACTTCTATTGGATCCCCCAAAGAAGTACCCGTTCCATGGGCCTCAATGTAGCTAATGTCACTCGCGGATAAATCCGTTTGACTTAAAGCCTTCATCATGACCTCTTCCTGGCTTTTACCATTAGGGACGGTCAATCCCGCAGATCGCCCATCACTATTTACCGCGGAAGCTTTAATGACCGCCAAAATATTGTCTTTATCACGGAGCGCATCCGATAGTCTTTTAAGAAAAAGTACCCCACAGCCTTCTGCACGGGCATATCCATCGGCCAGTTCATCAAAAGTTTTACAGTAACCATCAGGAGCTAAAGCTTTCGCTTTACATAAAGTGATATTCGACTCAGGTAATAACAGCACATTGACCCCACCAGCCAATGCGTAATCAATTTCCCGATTTTTTAAACTCTGACAGGCATAATGAATGGCAACTAAAGAGGAAGAGCAGGCAGTGTCCACACTGATTGATGGGCCTTTAAAATCAAAAGTATATGCTACTCGGCCTGGGATAAGATTGGAGACATTCCCTGTAATCGAATAGACACTTAATTCTTCATTGGAGAAACCTGATTTTTCCAATTGCGCATAATATTCATTCGGCCCTACACCGGCAAAAACTCCGGTCAAACTGCCACGTAGTGACTCAGGCAAATAATTTGCGTTTTCTAAAGCCTTGTAAGAGCATTCTAAAAAGATGCGTTGTTGAGGCTCCATTAATTTTGCTTCGCGAGGGCTAATACCAAAGAAATTTGCATCAAAACATTTAATATTTTCGATTAATCCGAGTTTATTGACATAGGATTTTCCTGGCGCATCCATATCGGGATCATAATATTTTTGATTATCCCAACGCTCAAGTGGAATATCTCTCATGCCACTTTTTCCCTCGTCAAGCAAAGTTTCAAATGCTGCTATATTGGGAGCATTAGGAAAGGTACAACTCATACCAATGATCGCGATTGAATCCTCTTCTTTTGCAGCTACAGGCTTGGAAGCTGGCTGAGTAATTAAATACTTATTGAGCTCTGATTCAATATGCAAGGCCAGTTTGTTTATGGATGGGTAATCAAAACCAATGGTCGCCGTTACTTTAAGGGTTGGTGCCAGTTTTTCCTTAAGTTTGCTTGCCAGCTCTGTAATCATCAATGAATCAAAACCCAGCTCAAAAAAGCCTTCATCCTCATCCAACTCGTCTGCATTGGTTATTTCAAGAATCTCATTACAAAGAGCACATATCATCTCTTTGCAAGCTTGGAAGCGACTTTCTTCCCTCGTTTCAAGATAATCATTTAGCCATAAAGATAAATTTTTATGAGCAAACTGCTCTGCTGCATTCAGCTCATCAGCTAAATGTTTATGAAAAGCAGGTACCGGCTTGGGAACAAAGTCCAGCATGAACTTGAGGTATTCCGGTGAAATAATGGCTGCGTGGCTTAACTGATCATTGATGAGAATTTTAATGAAGGTATGACCTTGTTCGTTGCTTATTAAAGATTGCTTCAAACCTTGATCTTGGGAGCGTTTTTTTGCCATACCTACTTCGCCCCAAGGTCCCCATTCAATCGCAGTTCCGACCATGCCCAAACGTTGACGTTCAGCAATCAAGGCATCGATGAAACTGTTGGTGCCGCTGTAAACGGATTCTTTATTACTACCGAATACCGAGGAAATTGAAGAATAGACAACAAAGAAATCCAAATCGAGGTTTTTACTCAACTCATGCAAATACCAGCTGCCTTGTACTTTGGCAGCAAATAAATAATCGACATCCTCATCTTTATGCTCGAGTAATGGCGCCTTAATTGCTGCTCCGGCAGCATGAATAATGCCTTTGAGCAGCCCATCGGCATTCAACTCTAAAAGTAAGTGACGCATTTTTTCTTTGTCAGTCACATCGACACTGACCGTACGAATGGTTCGGCCTGTATAATTGTATTGAATTTTTTTTATTGCTTCTTTTACTGCAGGTTTATCCGGATTTCTTGAGGTCAGGATAACCTCTCTCGCTCCTGCAGAAAGCAATGCTTGTGCCGTGATCAGACCTAAACCGCCACAACCACCGGTGATCAGATAACGGCCTTCACCATATAAAGAGGGCCTTCTGTCCAATAATTTGGTTTTTTTCAGGCGCGTTATGAACCGTTTCCCTTCACGATATGCCACAACATGCTCATACCATTGATCAAAATTATGCCTGATTTCATCGACGATTTGCCCAGCATAATCTTCATCTTCCGTTTTTTCAGCATCAATTAAAATGGTATTGAATTGAGGTAACTCTAAAACCAAAGTTCGGCAGAAGCCAATCAGTGGACTATCATTCAGATTAAGCGCACCCGCTGCAAGTTCAGGGATTGCATTCGTGGTGAGGACGATTAATTGCAATGGAATGCTTTTGTTATTGAGCTCTTTAACTAATGCTAATAGTTTTTTTATCGTGTTCTTTTGAAAATCAATACTGGATTCAATATCTGCTGTCTTGGGAGCATCCAATCCCATCGCAAAAATAATTCCATCCAAGTGTTCTAACGAATGATTCTCTTCCTCTAGAATAATGTCTAATCCCTGCGCGCCAAGACGAGGAGCAAGCTGTCGGGCACCAATAAGAAGCCAGTTATTACCCTGCATTTTGCGATGAGTGCGAGTACATAGTTGTTGTTGCCATTGCAATTGAAAACACCAATCTTGAGGCATAGGGACATCTTTTATTTTGTCTTTTGTTTCAAACCAATGTTCTTCACGATCAAACTCGTATAAAGGAAGTTTGACTTTGATCAATTGGGTATTCAGCGACTGATAAAAATCAGTCCAATTGATCATAAAACCGGCTTGATAATCAGCCTGTAATTGCGCCAGTGACCGTGGTTGTTGTAAGGAGAAGGGATTGGTTTTTTCTTTTTTGATCGAATGGATCGTGTATTCATTTTTTTCAATAAGCGCAGCCGCTTCTTTTGCGGTGCTGGCTTGAATTGCGACTCGAAATAAAAAATGGTTTCGACACGTGGCTGCGGTGTAGCAAATATCCGCAAATTCCTCATGGGTATTGGCTAAATATTTTCGATAACTTGCTAAAAGTAATTCAAGTGCCGTTTTACTTTTTGCTGAAAGTACTAATAGAGACTCTTGGGGAAGTATGCGCGATTCTATTGTTCTTACAGGAGCTTCTTGCATCACGATATGCGCATTGGCGCCACTAAACCCAAATGAACTCACGCCGGCACACCGTAAACCCTCCTCCTTGGGCCAATCCATAGTACTCAACGGAATCACTGTATTTTTAAGCTCAATGGCAGGATTCAATTTTTTAAAGTTAAGGTGTTTAAATAATTGATGCGTTTGTAAACTCAAAATGGCTTTAATCACACCAGCTACACCTGAGGCACTTTCGGAATGGCCTATATTCGTTTTTACCGAACTAATATAAAGCGGTTTCTCTTCGCTATGGTACTCACTAAAAATTTTACTCAAGGCATTTGCTTCGATAGGATCCGCCAGCGGCGTACCCGTACCATGTGCTTCGATGTAATCGATATCTGCAGGCGAGAGTTTTGCTTTGGCAAGCGCACTCCGAATTACCTCTTCCTGAGCGATACCATTAGGAACAGTAAAACCTCCACTTTTACCGTCACTATTAATCGAGGTTCCTTTAATTACTGCAAGAATCGTATCATTTTCTTTTAAAGCAGTACTTAATCGTTTTAAAACAATAACACCACACCCCTCACTACGCGCATATCCATCTGCATCCTCACTGAAGGTTTTACAACGGCTTTCAGGAGATAACATTCTGGCTTTTGACAGGGTAATGTTAGAATCCGGGGCCAGTAAGATATTCACTCCACCCGCAAGGGCCATATCACAATCGCCATTTTGCAAACTCAAACAAGCATCATGAATCGCAGTCATCGATGAAGAACATGCGGTATCAATTGCTTGTATGGGGCCATGAAAATCAAATGCATAAGCCACTCGACCGGGCATCGCATTTAAAACATTTCCGGTTGCAAAATAAATATTAAGATCGTCCAAACCGACGCCAAGCCCCGCCAATAATCGGGGATACTCATTGGTACCGCAACCAACAAAAACCCCTGTTTTACTGTCTTTAATCGCAGCCAGGGATAAATTGGCGTTCTCCAAAGCGTGATAGCTCGTCTCCATGAATACCCGTAATTGGGGAGACATGAGCTTGGCTTCACGTGGGCTGATATTAAAAAAATCTGCATCAAATTTTTTGATGTGTTCAATTAGGCCAAGTTGCTTGATATAAAGTCGCCCCAAAGCATTGACATCAGGATCGTAAAATTTTTCATTATCCCATCGTTCCAACGGGATATCAGCCATACCACTTTCGCCGCGTTCTAATAAGGATAAAAACGCATCAATATTTTCTGCTTTGGGAAAACGGCAACTCATTCCAATGATCGCAATAGGTTCATTATTGAGTACATTGACAGTGGGTTGTCGATAAACTGGCTCTGGCATCTGGATTTGCTGGATGTGTCTGGCCAACTTATCCAAAGTTAGAAAAGCAGGAATTGCCATTTTATAGGAGAAAAGCGCATAAACACTCTGCTCGAGTTCAGCTAGTAACTCCTGGTTGAACCCTAAAGAGCCAAAATCCTGATGTTCCTCAATGTGTTCTTTTTTTAAAAGAGTGTGTATTTGAGCAGCAAGTTTTTCTTTAATCGTTTCTACTTGTTGTTCTTTGGGTTGGAGACATAAATTATTTAACCCATTCCTGGTTCTTGGCTCATGCCAATAGGGCTTTCTATCAAAATAATAAAGTGGTAAATCTGTTTTATTAAATGGAACATGATCCGGATCGATTTTTATATTAAATCCTGCAAAATACGCCTCATAAATCTGATGTGCATCAGAAGCTACATTTTGTATCTCTTTTTTTACAGAGATCTTGCGCAACTCAAAATCGCCAGACTCAATCTTTTGGATCAAGGTTTCTTTATCTCGAGTAACAATGGCACAACGATATTTAAAATGATCGCGACAGTTGATGAGTGTAAAACAAATATCATGCAAACTCGTCGGCGTCTCTCGAAGATAGAGTGCATAACGTGCCAACATGTGCCTTAATGAATACTCACTATTTGCTGAAACAACAAAACATTTTGCTTGTCCATCATCTAATGATGCAGATGGCAAGTAATCATGAGTTGCTTCTTCAATGATGGCACTTACATTGGTTCCACTAAATCCATAGTTCGATATCTGCACATGCCTCTTTTTATTTTTTTGCTTCTTAAATGCAGTGGCTTCTACCGGTAAAAGTGCAGGTATACTCTCAGGATCTATAGTTTTGTTCGGTTTCGTATAATGTAAATTGGCTGGAATTGTTTCATGCTTTAATGCGCCAATTGCTTTAATCAGTGATGCAACCCCTGATGATGAAATACTGTGACCTATATTACTTTTTACTGCACCAATAATCAGAGGTTTATCTTGGCTATGATGCCCTTTATGGATCTGTTGTATTGCATTAAACTCAACTGAATCACCAACAATGGTACCCGTTCCGTGCGCTTCAATATAATCAATATCACTTGGCGTTAAATGAGCTTGTGCCAGCACTTCGTGGTGAAGGGCAATTTGTGACTTAATATTTGGAGCAACCAAAATCGTCCCATCATCACCATCCTGATTCATGACAATACTTTTAAGTACCGCATGGATTGTGTCTTGATCTTGGATCGCATCACTTAAGCGTTTTACTACAACAACGCCACACCCTTCGCTTCGTACATAACCATCAGCATTTATATCAAAACTGCTGCATTGATCCCGCGCAGATAACATGTTTGCTTTAGTCACACTGATAAAACTTTCAGGACAAAGGCTAAGATGAATACCACCCACAATTGCCATAGAACATTGCTTCGTTCTCAACGAGGTTGCAGCAACATAAAGCGCTGCCAATGAAGAGGAACAGGCTGTATCTACAGCCATGCTGGGGCCTTTTAAATTGAGAAAGTGCGAAAGTCTTCCTGCAGCAGCACTGCTGGCTGCACCAATCTGGGTATACGCATTAAACTCGATATTGTCTTTATAATTGAGTTGGCTGTAATCCTGCGTGGAACAACCATAGAATACTCCGGCATTTGAATTATTTAATGAGTCCAGTGGAATGTTGGCATGATTTAAAGCACGAATCGCTACTTCTAAAAAAAGACGATGTTGGGGATCCATTTGTTTGGCTTCGATTGCAGATATTTTAAAAAAAGTTGCATCGAACAACTGAGGATTATTAAGAAAACCTCCTTTACGACTAATTATTTTATCGGGTTTCTCACGATCAGGATCATAATACTCATCAACATCCCAACGATCTTTTGGCATTTCTTTAATAGGCGACAGCCCCTTGAGCAGCATCGCATAAAATGCCTCGACATCTTCTACATCGGAATCAACTCCAGGAAATTGGCAATTCATTCCAACGATTGCAAGAGGTTCATTGAGAATGTCTTTTAGATTCAATTCCTGGTTTTTTTTCACCACTTTAAAATACTCCCATACCACCAGAGACAATGCCATTAAGTTTCATGGCGAGTAACACCTGAGGCAGTGCACAAAATAAAAATAAAAAATAGCAATAATAAGGACTTATAACAAGACACTGAATTTTTGCGTGATCGGACAAAGATACTTTGATTTTGTTTCTTGCTGAATATCAGTTTCTTTTATATGCTTATTTAACATATCCCCATTACCTTAATTTTATCTGAAAAAAATAACATCAAGGTTCAAAAATTTATTCAAAAAGTTCCTTGAAAAGGGACTTTATGACACTCATACTTATTTAATAGCACAAAAGATTCAATAGAACAAAAAAACAGAACAAGAATACTTCTTTGTCGCAGTGTTGACGGGGAGTTGTATTTGATTAATACAACGCTCCATGATAGGTTATTTATTTAATGAATGATTTAATCACGGAAAATAACATTAAAACTTATGGCCAGGCTTTAAAGCAAATTCGTTCCTTATTGAGACGAGTGACGGTTCATCCCTCAGAAGTAAAGTTAATTAAAAATCAAATTCAAGAGAGCTATAAAAGCTTTGCACATATTATTTTTGATAAGTCCTTTTTGAACTGGGGATTATGGAATAGACAAGTATATAGTGAATATGCTGCATTGAACTTTGATTTTTCAAAAATATGTACGATACAAGATATATATTCGCCCTTACTTGTCTTTTTTCTAATAAGACCATTGGTAAAGATGCAATTTTTTGATAAAAAACTGCTTGAAATTGGCTGTGGAAATGGTATTGGTTTAAAGGTGAGTTCCGAATTACTCAAAACAAAATATGCTTTAGGTGTTGATTTAACGAAAGAATTAGTAAACCATGCAAAGCATAATTTCTACACCGAAAATAAGATCAATTATATTCAATCTGATGCAGAATGTTTGCCTTTTGAAAATAACAGTTTTGATATTATAACAAACCTTGAGAGCTCTCATCTTTATCCGCGAATTGAGCTATTTTTTTCAGAAGTTGAGCGCATTTTGTCCCCTAATGGTTTTTTTTGTTATTCAGATCTGAGTATTAAAGACAAATTACAGGCAAAAAAATTTGAAGAATATCTTGAGACAAGTAACTCTTTAAAAGTAATTCAAAAGGTAAACATAACTCGAATGGTTCAATCGGCCATTTATAACCGCTTAGTTGTAAATGAGAAAAAAATATTACCTTACATTGATTCGATGATGGGTGATGATGAAGAACTTCAAGATTTCGTTAGCTCTATGGGGTTAGCATTTCTTCCTTGGTGGTTTTTTTTGTTTAAAAAATCAGCTCTCCGCCAGATGGCAAAAAAAGAGCGCAAAAGAAACCTTATTTATGGAAAAAAATATTATTTTTATTATTTAGTTCAAAAGGTTAATCGATGAAAATTATGGATGTGAAAACCATAGATTATTTTTATGGCGACGAAGAGAAAATCAAGAATATTCTCTATAAGTCTAAGGAGCCTCTGCTCATAAAAATAAAAAACTTTGAGGGTAACTTTGATTTAGATTATTTCGAAAAACACATTCAAGCCGACACAACCTATGCTACTTTTGAAAATAATCGTCGCGTTGCACATCAACCCGCTGATTTTGGGACAATAATCGCTAAAATAAAACAAAATATGCCCTACCGAATATTCGGTCAAATTCTTACCGAAAAACAGTCAGCTGAGATTGAAAAACATATCCCCCTTTGGCAACATATTCCCTTAAGGCCAAGATACTTCAATAAGACTTTAAAAGTAATCTATTTTTTTGGTGGCCAAAACACCCATACCTATATGCATTATGACAGAGAGCATTGCAGCAACCTTCATGTATGTTTAAGCGGTAGAAAGAGATTTTTATTATTCACTCAAGATCAGAGTGAAGCGCTGTATAAACTTCCTTTTGTGAGCGATAGCTTGATTGACTTTAGCCGACCTTTGGAAGAAATAAATCAAGAGTATCCAAGATCAAAACAAGCTGAAGGGTATAGAGTGACCCTTGAAAAAGGAGATATGTTGTTTATGCCAAGAAATTGTTGGCATTATACTGAATATCTCGAGCCGTCTTCTTCCGCGTGCTATATTTTTTATCCTCAAAAAATACTGCATATTTATGGGTATTTTACAGGATATTTTTTCCTGGGGTTTAAAGAGCCAACTGGTTTTTTGATTAGTAATTGGCCGATTGTTAAAAAATTTAGTGAACGGTATGCTTTAGCAACTGGAGTAAAAAAATATCTGATGAAATTGGTTGAGTTTATGATATTTCCAATTATATTGCCTATTGTAAGTATACTTGCCATTATTGCCCATAAATTAAGACCCCGCCGCGTTTACTAATGTTTCACCAATCGGCAAAATACATTCATCATCGCAATCTGCTCGATGTTTGTTGGAGTCGCCTCGAGTAAAGTTGGGGAATATACCACGATCGCCAAACACTGCGCTCTTGATATCGCAACATTGATTCTGTTTTTATCAAAGAGAAAACTAAGTCCTCGGGGTGATTCATCCACATTACTGGCACACATACTCAAAAAAACAATTGGAGCCTCTTGTCCTTGAAACTTATCCACACTACCCACTTTAGCCTGCTCACCCAGTGCTGCTTTTAATTTGCTTACTTGATGATTGTAGGGAGCAACAAAAAGAATATCCTTCCAACCAATCGTTCTTAGTAAGCCTTTTTTTTCCTTAAAGGTTCTCCCCAAGAGCTTTTGGGTTAATAACACAATCTGCTCCACTTCCTCATCACTGGCTTGTGTATTTCCCTCATGAAAAACCGATATAGGAATAATACCAGCCTCTTTATTTAGAACCCCCTTATAACCCTCGGGAACCTTTATTATTTGCTGAGCATTTTGAGGGTCAGTTTCCAGCTTGCCTTCATAAATCGCCTCGCTAATGAATTGATTCACTGCCGGATGCATTCTATAGGTAGTTCCTAAAAAAACCCCCATAGAATCAGGGATAGTAGGGGTTGTATGTACTAAGTAATCCAATATGGATAAACCACTTTCTTCGGGATGACTTCCTTGGGAAGGCTGACCCAACTGCATTTGATCACCCATTAAAATAATATTGCGTGTTGAGCGGCTCATCGCAATCAAATTGGCAACACTGACTTGCCCTGCCTCATCAATAAATAAATAATCAAAAGCATCAGCTAATTCTTCTCGAGCAAACCCCCAAACAGTAGTACCTACTACACATCCAGGCTGAATAAAATCGATGATCTGTTTATTCTCCAAGACGGCGATATTTAACGCTTCAATTTGTTCCTCTGTATTACGTGTACAAGCAAAATGTCCTTTTATTCCCTCCTCATGGCAATAGGCAACAGTATTCAACAATAAGTTATTAATCGCCTTGTGGCTGTTTGAGGAAATTCCTATTTTTTTTCCTTTTTGCACAAGCGCTGCGATTAAATGTTTTCCAGTATAGGTTTTACCTGCACCCGGAGGACCTTGCAGGGTAAGATAGCTGTTATTTAAATTTAAAACCGCATGAATGATCTCCTCTAATCGCTTCTTAGGATCATGACTTGGTGCGATGGCGAATCCTCGTTGATGATCGTTGATGCGCGGATAGGATTTGCTCAGAAAATCGAGTATCGCAGTATTCTCTAGTAACCCCTGTTCAAATGACGCAGCCTGCTTCGCAATCGCTTCAGGAATTGAATGTGGATCAACATATTCATTGGGAACTAAAGTAATCGGATCATCGGGTTCATTTTTCATTTGTAATACAATAATTCCATGTTCCAGATCACTACCCTCTTCACAATAATTGGCCGCAACAGCCTTACCGTCTTCGGTTTCCTCGCCTAAAATAAAATACTGTTTCGCATTCCCTTTAAATTCCTGTTCCGGATCAAAAAAATATTCATAGGCCAAATTGCGTGATCTTGGGGAGGTCTTGTACGGTGGCTTAGCAGTTCGCCGGCAAAAGGCCAAACAATCAATATCATCGAGTAGCTCCTCTCCAGTGAGTCCCAATCGATCAAACATACGCCAAAACACTGGCTTGGCTTCACGTCGGTGGAACTCAATAGACCATGCAAAAATCAGGTTGATTTTAGCGCGTTGCAAATCCCCCTCTGCCTTCAAGCGTTCTGCTTCCATCAACAATCGATCGCGTAATTGAATACGCTCACTCAATTCTGTCTTCACTTCAAGCGCAACAGGTTCGGTTTTACCTAAGTAACAAATACCTTGCTCTAATTGCCGTTCCCTCAGCCAATCAACTAATTCCTGAGTAGAATTGCAATCATCAATATTGTAAGCGCGAATATCATTTAATATTTTTGATGTTTGCCAATTTTCCCCATCTGGTTTTTCTCGCCAATGCTCATAAACAACGACGGAGTCGCCTCCTGAACCTACCTCAGTATTTCGTTTACCGCGGTATAAATGCTCTATATTTTTAATTGAATAGCGCGGCTCCCCAACAATCAGTGAGTTTTTGACAATCTTATATAAATCAACAAATACTTCATTACGCAAGAGCTGATCGACTTCATCTTCACAAACACCATATCGCCCCATGAGTCGTCGACATGCAGAAATTTCATAATTGGCATAATGATAAATATGCATTTTTGGATCTTCTTGCCAACGTTGATAGGCCCACATCACAAACCCTTGAAAAGCTTCTTTTTCCTGTTCCGCGTTATGTGCCCAAAAATCTTTATATTGACGTTGGGCTTTTTCATCAAAATAAGTCACTCCCCATAGATACTCCAAGCCCCCTTCTTCAAGAGGAAAACCTTCAATATCGAAAAAAATATCATGCGGTGATGCAGGTGGTAAAAGCGCCAAGCCCTGCTTTTGTCCTGGAACATGAGGCATTAATTGATATAAGGGGATTTCCTTACCTCTGCTTGCTTTTTGAATTTTGGCTTGTGCTTGCAAACGCACAAAACGCTCTGGCTTTATCCCTTTTACCCAAGAACATGTGGTATGAGCTAATTCGGTCATCGTATTAATGTCCGCTTGCTGCAACTTTTTGACTTGTCCTGAGGTAATGGTTGCTACCTGAATTAAATGATCCGCTCTTGTTAATAGCTCCTCGGCATAATTACTCCATCTTCCCCAATTTTTAGATGCAGCCGGATCGGGACACTCTGTGAAATCAAAATTCTGATGCGCCGATAAAAACTGCTGCTTCAAATTTTGGTAGAAATACAAATAATCTGCCGTACGAAAGCGTCTCTGTTCCTGATTTCCCAAAACCACAGTGATGAATTCAGCTCCCCCGCCTTGCATGGCTTCGAGCATTTCTGCATAACAACATAATTGCAACAGAAAACTAGGTTTCACTGATTTGGCGAGCTTGGTGTCCCAAACCTCATAACAATAATCCCCAAATCGACTCTTACCTGGTATTTTTATTAAGAAATCAGCATATCCCTGAAATGGAAGCAATTGTAAATGCGCTTGATAAATCACATCAGCGCCGCTTTTCATTGCAATTAAAGTTGAATCATAGGTGTCAGCCTGTTGATGTAAATTAACAACGGATAATCCTTGTTGTTTAAATTGGGTCAAGAGATCCAACTCGTGTTGATTTCCCAAATGTTGCAGTACATCCACTAATTCATTTTTCGCATCAGGTGAGGGTAATAAATCAGGATGCACCACTGCAAGATGCTCTATCCAGGATACAAAAGGACTTTCCATAAACTGAGTCAGATCGGAGGGTGAGAAGACTAAATGGCTCGATTCGATGTACATTTGCGATAGAGATCATAGGGCTTATCTTAAAAGTATATCAAAATATTGGTTCAGTGAATTGTTAATTTAACTTTATGATTTTATATGCTTTTAAAAAAGAGGCATGTTGCCTGAAAATAATATAAAATCTCGCCCAATAATAATTTGATAGCCTGGTGTTAAACCAGTCTGCAACCTGACATATAGCCCCGAAATGGAAGAGAAACACGAACAAATTTCCCCAGAAGCTCAAAAAAGTATTAATTTAGCGGTTGGTTTTTTATCAACCTCTATCGCGATGTATGCACTGCTTCGCAAAGGCAATTTCCGCGCCGCTTTTCTTTTATATGAAAAAGGCGGAGGGGGTTTGAATCTTTATAAGGAGCAGGCAAATGGCAAACTAAAACGTTGTTTTGCCATTGACTATCATCCCTTTTGGGATAATAAGACCAAACAACCCTCGTGGAGATTACATTACCATCGGGGTGATAATGAAAGCCAAATGAAAAAACATCGACCGTATGAAGGGGGATGGTAATCTCCCTGCTGTCCTGTGATGAATTTTTTAATTAAGCCTTGCTAAGGATTCTGATTCTTCTATAGCCTATAATTGTAATTATTATCCAAAGAGTGCGCGAATCATGTTTCTTTATTTGAGCTTCAACCACTCGATCTTGCGATAGTGAAATCACTATGAAACCCGATGCACGACTTGTTATAGATGCTTTGAAAGCGATTATCGACGAGACGGAAGATTTTAATTGTTATTTAGATAAAATAGAGTTTTTAAAAGACGAAAATCGCTTGTTGATTTTGACTCAAATTGTCACTGGAGATAGTAAGACAAGCAGAACGAACAAATATGCACTACGCGATAATTTTTTTAAAAAATATTTAGGGGTTACACCTATCAACTTGGAAGGGGAATATGCCTTCTTAGTCTCAGTCGATGAATTAAGCCAGTGTAAGATTATTATCGATAAAATCAATCGATTACAAAATCCCGCCGTTCGCAACACCAAATCAATCCCCAATGATGAGTTCAACAGAACACCTCATCGCAACTTGAAGACGTTATTACAAACTTTAAATCCCTCCGAAGAGTTGCTCTCAAAGCTGGGGCAGCCAATGCATTATATTCGTTTCAATAGTTCACACGAGGTGGTCCCCAAAGGACGGCACTTTATCACCAAAAGCATTGATAAAAGTATTAAAGACACGACAAATAGGGTACTGGCTGAATTAGATGCCCTAGATCGACTGGATAATACACTGTTCATTAACTTTACGGGTCATGAAGCCCCTGTTGCAAGTGCATTGTATAGTAATGGAATTGATTGCATTTGGCAGCTTTCCATCGTGTGTGATGAAACGTCGCAAACACGGATTATGGATCAATTACAAGATTCTTTACCGCGCGATGAATTGCTCTCACGCGCATCTGCATTACATGAGTCATCATTAGGATTAATACTGGAACCCAATCATGGGTTCACTGAAATTGATGTTGAAAAATTACCTTCATGGAATCAATTAAGCGCTTTTGGAGTGAGACAGGTGATTCTATTAACGGAGAAAAACTATAATCAAGGGAATTGTGTTTATCCGCTTGATGAACAATATTTCAAATGTGAATTATCATTTTATCACTGGCTCGAAGTAATCCCCCAAGATTTTATTTTGTTAGTTATTGGCGTAGGCAATTTTGATGAATACTCTGAAGAAACTTGTCAGTCTATTGAGACTGTTTTTAAAAAAGAAGAAACAACTTCTTCATCAACCTATAAATTAACTAATTTCCTGAAACTCTTTAAAAACATATCACTGTTTGGCATTGATCCTTCACCACTCACTTCAAATGGAAAAATAGATAAGAAGGACGAGGATATGGATCAAAGCACAATCAGCCTCGATTAGAACCATCTATTTCTGTAGTCTAGACACAGCACAGCGAACACCAAGCATACCAACTTGCATCCGCTGAGTGATGAGACTTATATTACTTAACAAAAACTGGTTTCGGTTTTTCAAAATTATAAATAACCCCAAAAGCAAATTGTGCAGAAACTGGATAAATGCGAGTATTTTTGGTAACCCCACCAAAAGGCTCAAAAACGTGACTGCTGAATTTCTCGTAATTGGTTTGACTATAATCCGCCATCAACATCCATTGCGTGGTAAGATTATAGCGAACTCCAACACCGTAACGAATGCCACTACGATTTGCTACTGAACTACGTACCGTGTTATCTGAGTTATGAAGTGCAACATGACCATTCGCATAACCAATTCGTCCATAAACTACAGCATCCTCTGTTAGCAAGAAACCTGGCAATGCGCTTACTCCCTCACTATAGTGAATGGTGAATGACGTTTTCTTGAAATCATGATTAATGTACTCTTTATTAACCAATCGATATTGAACTGAGCTTGGATTAAAATTGGCTTCAGCTGCCAAATAAAACCGATTGCGTATCCAGGAATAACCTCCAAAAAAAGTGCCGAAAATACCAGCGCCTGAAAAATTCTGTTCATCTATCACATTAAAGTTACCATGATTATCAAAAACATGAGATTTTTGCGTAAATTGGGCATATTCAGGTCCAATCCCAGCCCCCAGATAAAATCCAGCAAACGAAGGATTAGCTAGCACTAAAGAAACCACAGCTCCCCAATAAATCTTCCTTAACATTTTTATTTCCTAGAAAGTGGTTAATGAAATTCGCTTCTTAAACAATAAATCAGCAAGCCATTATATCAATTATAATTTTTCTCGATAGCGCAACTCGAAAAATAGTATCCTGCACCAGGCCAAAAAAAATATGAATCATTATGGATAATAAATTTGCACTGGATTCTTCTCTTTATTCACCACTGCAAAAGAAGTGAGTTGATGAGGATTGGCAGTGGTTTTATTCATTATGTGCCAAACAACGTAATTGCGAATCAGTTCTGCATCAGCAATAAGTGAGCGATGGCATCGCCATGGCACTGCTTCTGCACACATGATTACCACTTTATGCCCTTTTTTTATTATGTCATTTAATTCATCAAGTCCTGCAAGAAATTCATTTGTTTGCATGTAATCGGCATAGCCTCGAAAACTTGCATTTCGCCATCCGATATTGATGGAGTTTTTATTAACCTTTCGTAAACCACCTAAATTAGGTACGTGTATGTATGCAATTTTTTCTTTTTCGAGTGATTTTCTAAACTCTTCTCTATTAAACCAGGGAACGGTACGCGATCTAGGAATAGTTCGCACATCAACAAGGTGAGAAATTTGATGTGCGTGAACGATTTCAAGAAATTCTTGCAAAGAATGCGTTGAATGTCCGATCGTAAAAAGCTCAGGCATAATAATGCCTTTCCTTGGGTATAGTAGCCCTAAACTTCATGGGCAGACTGTTGTTCTAAACTCTTCACTTTTACCCATCTTGGAAAAAAAGGACCTAACTTTTTAATAAAATCATAGGCCATAAATAACGCACCAAGAGCAAATAATACATCTCCAGGTAATCGTAACCACTGCCATAACAACGTTGTATTATAAAACTCAAGGCTTCTTGAATGAGCAAACCCATGCTCGTATACATCCATTAACTGGGACCAACCCACAGGGAAGAAATTCAACACAATCCATAAAACCAAGCCTAAGTTATAAAGCCAAAATGCCCAAGTTCCCAAACGGTCACTCCAAGGAAAACGATCACCTGCGGCATAACGTAAGCAAAAATAAATTAAGCCCAGCCCCAGTAAACCAAATGCGCCAAATAATGCTGTGTGTGCATGGTTTAAAGTAAGAAATGTCCCATGCTCATAATAATTTACAAGTGGCGCATTGAGTGTTCCTCCGCCAAATACTCCTGCCCCCACAAAGTTCCAAAAAGAAGCCCCCAAAATATAAAGAAAAGCCAGATTATAAGTAAATGTGTATTGGCGTTTAATTAACTGATAATTCTCGATTGCATCAATAATAAGCAGAACTAAAGGTAATACCTCAATAAATGAAAACATGGATCCTAGTGGAACCCAGAGATCCGGCGTACCGGTCCAATACCAATGATGTCCTGTACCGATGATACCTCCTAAGAATACAAGAATTGTTTCAAAGTACATTGTTCGCTCTGCTAGAGAACGTGAAATTAACCCAGTTCCCATTAAAAGATACGCTGTGGCACATGCAGCAAAAAACTCAAAAGACTGCTCCACCCAAAGATGGACTACCCACCAACGCCAAAAATCAGTAATCGTGAACGATTTTTCAATCCCTGTTAACGGGATCATCCCAAAACAATACAATACCGCAATATTTATAGTACTTGCCCAAAAAAGATGCTCTAAGCGAATACGCCCAGTCCAAAACTCAACCGCAGCACTCTTTAAACCAATCCAGGTAGGCCACATGCCACGAAAAACAATAAAACTCCAAAGGAAAAGCCCGATACAAAATCCAATTTGCCATAAACGACCGAGCTGCAGATAAGATAACCCCTGATTGCCAATCCAAAACCAGGATTCATTTACATAGCCCATAATTCCTAAATAATTACCAAGAATTGCACCGCCTACAATAAACAAAGTGACCCAAAATAAGAGATCAACAAAAAAGCCTTGTCTTTTTGCTTCCTTTCCACTGATAAGAGGAGCCATAAAAACAGCAGAACTTACCCAAGAAAGAGCAATCCAAACAATTGGCGTTTGAATGTGTACATCCCGCAGAAAATTAAAGGGTAAAAATTCATTAATATTAATCCCATAAAATCCCGTACGCTCTGTATAGTAATGTGCCATAATTGCCCCCACAGCAATCTGGATCAAGAGAACGAGTGCTACGACCACAAAATATTGCCCTGCCTTACGTTGACTGGGGGTCAGTGCTTCAAACCCCAGAAATACAGGTGTTTTAAACGCATCATCCGGAGCACTCAAATATCGATGATAAATAAAAAGTACGGCACCAAAACCCAGAAATACAAAACAAAATGATACCCAGGTCCAGTAAAAAGTATGGGGCGTTGGATTATTGCCCATAGTAGGCTCATAGGGCCAATTATTGGTATATGAACTATTTTGTCCTGGCCGATGCGCAATCGTAGTGAGTGAAGAATAAATAAGAAAATCTGCCGTGTGTAGCGCACTTTGCTGATCCAAACTGTACGCCTTAGTCCAACCTCGCTCGGCATCATGATTTAGTAAAGTTTCTGCAATTTGATTCCGTAATTGTGCAATTGCATCAGCGACTGGCTGTGACAAAATACTGGTTTGCTGGCTCAAATCGGTACGTTGTAGATCCTGTTGCATTGTTTGCCGCACGACATATTGCTCCCCAACATCCAACTTCATAAAGGGTTTGCCGAAACGTTGTTGGGCGATTTTATCCTCTATAATTCTGCCTAGGCTTACTAAATATTTTGCGGTGTAATCTTCGCCAAAATAAGAGCCCATTCCATAAAGACTCCCATAATCCATAAGATCGGCGCGTTGAAAACCGGCCTTGCCCTCAATGATATCCTCTGCAGTCATGACGATTTGGCCAGAAGGAGATAGAAATTGCTGCGGTAAAGGAGGGGCAAGCTGATAAGTTTTATAAGTACCCCAAATCAATACTATAAAACAGATAATTGCGGTAATTAGAAGAATCCATTTTAACACGTTTGCTACTTTATCAGAGCCTAGATGCTCAGTAACAACATTTTGGGGTGTACTATCCATTCGGCACGTTCCTTGTGTGAACATTTTGGGTTTAAATTTTAAAATAAGCGCTTAATTTTATAGAAGAATTATCGCAAAAAATAGATCCTCGGTGTCAGTAAATTAAGAAGAAGCTCCCCTTACCTTTTGTTTCCGCCATCCCGGGCGCTCCCTACTGTCGCACGGTGTTACAATGAGGAGATCCTCGCTATGCTCGGGATGATGCAGGAAGAAAAGAAGGCGCCCCTCAGGGGTTGATGAAGAGCTTGATCATGGGGAATGCTCCCTCCCCCCTACCCCACTCCCACAAGAGGGGAATTTACTTTTATAATAATAACCACAAACCTCCTTCTCCAAATGTGGGAAAGGGATTACTCAGAAATTTTCTGGACTTTAGCTAGAGTTGCTTTTCATGCATGCGCTTTAATAACAAATGGAAATAAATCAAACCTGCGTAGGGATGCCATTTTGCGGTGATTTCTGCGATTTTCTTATAATCCGGTTTCTGATCAAGATGCAAAAATTGATATAAATTATTCTGTGCGCCAAGATCATCACCAGGGAAAATATCAATTCGTCCTAAACCACGTAATAAAACGTATTCCGCAGTCCAGCGACCTATGCCTTTAAAATCACATAAAAAATCGATGATCGCATCATTTGATTTGTTTTCCAGGGTTCCAAAAATAAACTCATCTTGCATGATTGCTGTTGCTAATCGTATAAGGGTCTCACTTTTAGAAGTGCTATAGCCTATTTTCTTTAATTCAGGAACCGAGCAGTTTGCCACTTCGTTGGGTCTTGGAAACGCATAAAATAGCTGCTCTTCTTCTTTAATCCTTAGGCTCAGAAATTCAGCCAATCGATTTTGAATTTGCAATCCGGCGTCCAAAGAGATTTGTTGACAAGAAATTGCATTAACAAGCGCCTCAAAAACAGAAGGAAATCGAGGTGGTTTGAGCCCTTTAAATTGCAGGACAAGAGGGTTTAATTGGGCATCGCGCTGTGCGATATGATAAAAATCATGCAACTCACGTTTCAACCCGAGTATGGTCTCTACTTCATTTACAATTTGATTTTGATAGACTTCTAAGCCCTCACCTTTAATCGATAATACCAGCTCGGATTCGTTGAAATTTTTATTTTGTTCAACCACTACTTTAACGGGCACGTTCTCCATAACCAATAGTCTTGTGTAACGTTGGCCATCCCAAAGATCGACATTATTTTTACATCTTCTCCGTAAAGCTAAAGCAGTATAATCCAACCGAAACGGGGCTACTGGATGTAAGGTAAAAAAAGTCTCCATCTCCAATTACCTTTTTGTTGAATCAACCTTGCTATATAGTGTAGGACAATTAAATCGTCTCTGATGAATCAGGATTTTAGTCCGAACTCGGGCTCCGGCCACAAATCCTTATAATAGAAACCATGATGTGAACACTTATTATTATGGCTGCAGTGATTGACTGGGACTAGGTCGTTCAAATCGCCATTTTCTCAACTAAGCTCGCGACTTTACTCTCATCATTAAATTTTTGTTTAAGAAACTGTAATGCCTCTTGAGGATTGTCGAAAGCGATTTTGAATGTACCATTTTTGTAAACCTTTGCTCACAATGGGCAGTTCGATTGTTCTAGGCGCGCTAGACGCCATCATGGTGCCAATCATTGCACTCACCTAGACGCTTCAAGTGTTTTGATGAGTCATTTCATACAAAGAATTTTTCCTGCGAGAGGAAGGAAAATTATCTTTCGGGGTGATATAGAAGAATCTAAAATGCTCAAGTTAGGGGTGCCATAGTCGTGAATTCTTCAAGATAACGAGGGTCGTGAATGGTTTACTTTTGAAAACACCATCCCAAAGTGTAGTATATTTATTTATCCAATACTCCCTTAATTTGAAGGATAGAAAACAAAAGGATTATTGCGGTGGGCGTATATTTCATTAATAAAGAATAATCAATGACTCAATAGACTATCCTTTAACACAAACGATAGGTACCAGTCGGGCAACTTTTTTAGTTAAACCAGACGCTTGTGCGGCATCAACAACGAGATCGACATTCTTATATGCCTCGGGCGCTTCTTCTGCTACACCACGATAAGAGCTGCTGCGAATTAAAATTCCTTGTTGCGCCAATTGCTCAATGATCTCACTCCCACGCCATTTTTTGCTTGCCTGATGCCGGCTCATTGCCCGCCCTGCCCCATGGCAAGCTGAACCAAATGATTTGTTTTCAGAATTTTCTGTACCGACTAAGACATAAGATGCCGTTCCCATGCTGCCACCAATAATTACAGGTTGTCCTACATGACGAAACGCCTTTGTTAATTCAGGATGGCCTGGTCCAAAAGCTCGCGTCGCCCCTTTGCGGTGAACAAATAAGCGCTTGGATTTTCCTTCGATCTGATGGGTTTCTTCCTTACAGGTGTTATGGGATACATCATAAATCAGTCTTATTTGCGTTCCTGGCATTTCATTCTGAAATACTTCACGCATAAAATGAGTAATTATTTCACGATTAGCCAGCGCACAATTAATTCCTGAACGCATAGCGCCTAAATAATGTTCCCCCATAGAGGAGCGAATGGGAGCACAAGCTAATTCACGGTCAACGAGTTGGATGCCATGCTGTTCTGCGTGTATGAACATAGAACGTAGAAAATCAGTTCCTATTTGATGACCAAGGCCACGTGAGCCACAATGGATACTTACAACCACATCCCCTCGGGATAAACCGAATGCTGCAGCAGTCTGTTCGCAATATATTTTGCGTACCTCCTGAATCTCCAAGTAGTGATTACCAGAGCCCAAGGTACCCATTTCATTTTTTTGACGTTTTTTTGCATGTTCTGAAACATACTCAGGCAAGGCACCTTCTACGCGACCATAATCTTCAATTCGTTCTAAATCCTCTTTTTCGCCATAGCCCTGCTTTACTGCCCAAACTGCACCGCCATGCAACATGTCATCCATTTGATTCATGGTGAGATTAATACGACTTTTACTGCCTACACCCGCTGGAATATGGGCAAATAGAGCATCTGCAAGTTGCTCTTTATAGGGTTCAAACTCTTCGCGCTTAAACCCGGTAGATAAGAGCCTGACCCCACAAGAAATATCAAAACCAACACCCCCTGCTGAGACAACACCCTCATTATCGGGATCAAATGCTGCAACTCCCCCAATGGGAAACCCATATCCCCAATGTGCATCAGGCATCGCATAGGAGCCGCGAACAATTCCGGGTAAAGTAGCTACATTCGTAACTTGTTCATAGACTTTCATATCCATATTGAGAATTAACTCTTCTGAGGCAAAAATAATCCCCGGTACACGCATCTTCCCATGTTGGGGAATTCGCCATTCAAAATCACTGATTTTTTCTAATAGGTTCAAGTCCATTGATTTTCCACCTTAACCGCCTTACACATCAACAACACATTGTGCCACCCAAATGTTATTGCTTGGGTACACTTTTAATTCAGTAAACGTAGCCCCTTTGACCTCTACTGCAGGTTGATGTCGGCTGATATCTACGTGTTCACCTGCAATTATAGCATTTAACTTCAGCCCCTTAATGGCGACATCAAAGTCACGAAACAGCATGTTGTGGATTGCCATATTATAAATAATGGCATTTAACCAATCGACAAATAAAATCTCCTGATTGGGCGCCTCACAGGTTATATGTATTTTCTTGTGGGGATGGACTGATTGCGAGCGAGTGATGACATTCGTCAAGGCAAGCGCCCCCATTGCAAATGCCTCCGACACCGTTGCTCCATAACCTCTGACTCCGATATCTGCTTCATGCGAAAAATGTTCCCACCTTTTTTTTGCATTCATGGAGCATAACCTGTATTCGATAAAAATTTAGAAAATACTTTATCTCACATAATTTTGATTTTGCAAAACCATCTGCTTACCGTTTTGCATAGACAGTAATTGAGAGAATCACCATGCCCATGCCTATTGCTTGTCCGAAAGTCAGTCGCTCACCCAACAGTACCCAGGCAATGAGCACCGTAGCTAATGGCATCACTGCTGTTGATAATGAAGCCATTACCCCATCCACTTTCTGACAACCAAAATTCCAAAAAACATAAAAAAGACCTGAGCTTAAGCCTAAAATAATCAAAATCATCCAATCTAAAAATTGGATGGTTAGCCCACCCCAGGAGTTAAAGCCCAAACAAATCAATAACAAAATGGCATTAATTGCATTGAGTAAAGAGGAAATTAGAAATACTGGAAGCGAATTCGCATGCATCTTACTTAAAATATAGTAAGTCGCTTCAGGTAAAAGAGAAATTAAAACAAGTGCATCTCCCTTAAAAGAATGGCTCACGTGCAAACCCACGAGCTTATCGCACGCAATCACGATTAATCCAAGGGTGGCAAACCCCACACAAATAGCCTTCGTACCGGAAATCTTTTCACCAAGAATGATCCAAGACATAAGGGCAATGATCGCAGGTAAAGCACTGGTAATAATACCCGCCACATTCGCATCAGTGTAATTTAATCCCCATAATATTAGGAAATTGAACAATACCCCCGCAGAAACTGCCTGAGCCCCAATAAAAAACCAATCGCGTCGTTTTAATTGCGAAAAATAATAACTCAACGGCTTATTTTTAGCAGGAGTAAACCAGTGTAAGGGTAATAAAATAATAGCGGCCAACGTAAAGCGCAGAGCCAAGATAAATAGAACCGGAATTGAAGAAAGCAAATACTTGGAAAAAACAATGTTCACACCTACCATAATTTGAGCCAAGATAAGGAAGAACATACCCTGTAAATAAACATTAGATTTTTGCATATAAATACTTCTCTGAATCGCAAGGCTTTATTGAAAAAATATATCACTCCCACGAGATGCAGTTTGGTAATTCCTAACCTTGCAAACTGTTTTTTAACAAAGCCGAATTGCAACGTGAAAACAATCTGCAGTTTATCAATTTTGCGATCAGTATGAGTTATCCATTTCACGCATTTTCTTTGCTGATAATGCTTTTGTTCTCCACTGAGAAGGCGACTCACCAAATACTTTACTGAATCGTCGACTAAATGCTGGTAAATTTTCATAACCCACAGCAAAGGCTATGGCTTCAATAGAAAGATGCTGTGCACAAAGCAATTGTTTGGCCTGATTTAATTTTTTAAATCGCCAATACTCCGCAATACTACAACCTAAAGATTGCTTGAACCGACGCTGTAATTGACTGACACTTAAATGACAATGCTGAGCCACTTTGCTTACATTTACAGCATCGGCAAAATAAAAATCAATCCAATTTTTTGCCTTAATCACCGTTCGGTCCAACTCTGGTGAGAACGATTTTGTAGCAAAATGCACGAGTAATTGATTAATTAAAGAATCAGTCAAAAAATCACCTTCATTCGCCGCTAAATAATCATGTGCGAAATGTATGAGTTTTTTAATGCTCGTCGTTAAATTAAAGGCATGAGAGCTCTGTTCCCTATAGAGATTATTTTGGTTTGCTACATCAACCACTAAAAAAAGATTCTCCTGACTTCCCGAAAAACAATGCCGTTCATTGGGGGCAATAAAAACACCAACCTGATGATTAACAATTCCAGAATAATGACCTGCTTCCAACTCCATAGAGCCAGCAAGAGGTAAAACCAATTGCGCAAAATCATGAGTGTGACTGCAGCTTTCAGTATGGTAGGAGCGAAGATCAACATGATGGGTAATCAATTGCACGACTCACTAAAAAACATTTTAAAATAGAGCTCATTATACCATAGGAATTTAAGGTCGGGTTTGGGCATTTTTTGTTTTTGACTGACATAGTCCCAATGAGTGGTTGGCATTCACGCAAAGAAAAGAATGACTAAATCAAAAAAATATCCTCTAAAATCTCTATTGGCAAACCCCTTTACACATGAATAAAATCATTACATAATGGCCAATTATTTATTCACTAAATGGTTTCAATCCAACCCTAATTATTCTTCTTAATCCTAGTTTGGAGTCCGCAATGCAAAGTAAACAAGAGCCAACAACAAATCAAGCGGCATTATCTTTAGATGCTCTTTTTGAAGAAAATACCAGGGAAACTGTAGATTTACCCCTAATCCAATCTACAGCGGCTTCTGCTATGAAAATACTGATGTTAGGTAATCAACCAGGCTATATTAATGAAATCAACCAATTAGCAGATGCCTGTGCGCAGATACTGGAACAAGGCTCTACTGTTGATTTGGTGGTACAAGCGATTCAATCCGGTATGAGTGCCTCACATCAACAAGCACTGGACAAAATAACCAGTGAAATCGGTTTAGGACAATTTCAATTGAATCATTCCAATCGCCTTACTCTCGCCGGTCAGAATCTGGAAAAACGCGTTCGCTGCATGAGACACTACAAAGAAACCCCTCTCGCAGAACTTATTGAGGCCGTTACTACAGATACCTTAGTTCAAGCAAGTGCACGATTTGGCGCCAACCTAGGTGATTTTGATTTTTTAAATTGTAAGCCAGGGTCTGCTAAACTATAAACTTTGTTATGTAGAAGCTTTGCTCGTGCTGACTTAGGTTGGGCCAAGGCCCAACATGCAGAATCATCTCTATAATTTAATTGTTAACACATCGGTAGGATGAGAGAACAATTGATTTTCCGCGATAATTTGTGCTCCTGAATTTTGATAAAATCGATTTAATGAAGGTTTTAATGTATCCAGCATGACAAACTCAGCTTCTTTGGATTTTGCTATTTCCTTTGCTTTTTCGATAATTTGCTTGCCAAAATTTAATCCACGGTAGGGTTTATCTACATAAACGTACATCAATTCACTTACAGTGGGTGCTTTGAACTTCTTTTCATTAAACTCAGGGGCCATTTCTTTGGGAAATAAAGCAAATAAAGCCACAGGCTGGCCATTAAATGTTCCCAGATAGACATGCTCCTTCAAGGAGCCAAGAAGTTGCTGACGGTATTCAACCCCTTTGTTACGAATATAGCCCCACTCGTTTTCTGCCCAAGCGGCAACCAATGGTAAATACTCCATACACTCAGATAATGGAGCAAAATCCAATTTATGTTTAAATAATGCAGTGCTAAAAAGTAACATGTTACATCCTCATTGCAAGTAAACTCATGCTGGTCATCGATTTGATCGAATCCAAACTGGTTAAGTATGGTACTCATTTTTTTAAAATTTGAAGTTATTTTATAGGACAACACGCTGATTGAAACGATAAATCACTTTCTATTAAGGTCCAAAATCTTATAAAATAAGGGTCAATCAAAAAGGGAGGCCATTTCATAATGTCCCTATGGAAAAAATTTAAAGCATTTTATAATGCCTCAGCTGAAAATCGAATAGGATTTTATAATTTCCTTGCTTTTCTCATTATTCCTATTCTAGGGATGACGATTTTGTATGTATTGGTGCGTATTTTTTGGATAAGAGCTTAGGTATGAAGGTGTCGCCGACACCCTCACCCAGCCTTTCTCCCTACCTTACAAGCAGTAGAGGGAACTATTCCATGCTCAAATAATGTCCCATGGTGATCATGATAAGACAATTTATAGAGCTATTTAGCTTGTTCCACTTTTATATCTCGAGTTCCAGTTTTAGATTCCGTTTTTTTAGGTAAATCAACCCAAAGCATTCCTTTTTTAAACGTCGCTTTCGCTTTAGTCAAATCAACGCTAGTGGGTAAAGAAATGGATCGTTCATATTTCCCAAAGCTGATTTCTCGGGAAATATATCGTTTACCTTCATTTTTTTTCGAACTGGACTTTTCACCACTAATTGTGAGTACATTATCCAATATGGAAACCTTAATGTCTTTTTCATCGATACCTGGCATTTCTAGCTGAACACAGAAATGATCTTTATCTTCAACAACATCCATTGAGGGAGCAAGAGCCAGTTTTTCAAATTGTCCCCAATTAAATTTAGTTGGTGAAAAGAAATCATTAAAGTCACTAAATAATCTATCCACCTCATTTTGCAGACTTAAAAATGGATTTTGTGAACGATTAATTTGAATGGAAGACCCCTTGCTTGTCGATCCTTTGCTGGGAGTTCCTTTCTTAAATTGCGTTACTTTGCTCATGATATACCTCCATATGATCTATGGCATCTAATCAAATTTTGGTACATAACCCAGTTTTGTCAAATGAAGGCTCATTTGGTTCATTTTTGAATTGGTCACCTCCAAAAAGCCAATAATCAATCAAATTGCGCAATTTAATACACCCCTGATGCTCTATATTATCCTCGCCCATCCCAACATCTACAAAGCCCCAGCGCATTCCGTCACACCGATACATTGCAATCCATGCACGCCCCCTGTCATCCTTGCGCTGGGACAAGGGTATGTGCGAGACTGACTCAGATATGACTTTGCCCAATCCAAACACGTTAACTTAACGGACAATCACCTTCTGCATCGCGTGTCTTTCCGGGTTTCGGTATTGCATCCAGAGTAATAAAAAGGCAATAACCGGCATGAAGATATCCGTCCAAAAGACGCTACCTGCGTTGCCAGGCTCAAAATTATGAGTAACTATCATTTGATAAAGATGCACGCCCGCAGCCCCCCATAAGAACAGGGCAGGAACTATAATCGTTGCGGCACGAAAAGCAATTGAACCTCTAAAGCTGATTATTCCATTCACAGCAATTCCTAAGCTGGCAAAGCCGACTTCCATTTGAAATGGACTTTGCGGCCAACCAATAAACTGGGCGGTAAAATCCCCCAGGAAGACATGCATTATAAAGTTAAATAAATACGCTAATCCGATATTAAACAGCAAAAACCAAGAAAAAATGATTTCAATAACCTTCGCTTTTTTCTTCGGTCTTGAGCAGAATAACCATTCTAGAAGAGAACATATCAAACCCAGTATCAAAAAAGTCAATGTGTCATTGCGCATTGCCAAAACAATCAAATTAACCATAACATCGCCCGTTGATAAGAGACTGTATTAAATAATAAATTACCCTGAAAAGGGTAGTAAATACAATTTATAGCGATATGCATCCATTGTTTAATGCGATTGAATACTTCATTTTTGAGCAAATTTTGTTTGCAGGGTGAATTCAGATGACTGTTATGTTTGTTAAATGTACTAAGATTGATTTACAACCACTTCATTTCTCCCTTTAACTTAATACTAAGGTTAACCAGAATAAACTATAGAGTGCATCTGAATTAACATGAGCTATCTTTCATATAAAAGAAAACAATAAAGTACAGATTATTTTTTTCGCATACAATAAAAACAAAAGAATTTCTGTATTGAAATACGGCTCAAAATGAGAAGTCTGATTGTTGTTCGAGTTAGACAGCGTATTGAGATCTAATTGATGGAAAATAATGATAAATAATTCTCAAACGTGCAAAATGTCAAAACCAATCCATGAAATAAATCAGCCTTTAACAGCAATTAAAGCCTATTTTGGTGGTCGCGAACTTAGATTACAAAAAAATGACTTAAGCCCCGAGCCAATGGCTAATGCGTTGCAAAACATTAAATACGCTGAGTCATTGCAAAACAAAATTTATTCCATGCCAGACCTTATAAAGCAAGATAACTTTACCGACATACGCAGTATGAACGTTCTGGTCACAGAAATTACCTCATTGTATTCCTATGAAATGGAATATTATAACATTGGATTAATCATGGATTTTCATAAAACCACTCCTTATTTCATGAAAATGGCTGAATTATTAGCCAATGGCATTTGTTTTCAAATAATTATACATCAGGACAGGTAATGGATAAGCCTTATACAAATACAACCGTTTTTATCGTCGATGATGATCCCGAGATTTGCAAATCATTTCGTTGGTTATTTGAATCAATAAACCTTCAAGTTCAAACTTATGAAACTGCGAAAGATTTCCTCGATAATTATAATAATCAAAGCGGATGCTTGATCATCGATGTACGTATGCCTGTAATGAGCGGTTTAGAATTACTAGAGCAATTGAATGAGTCAAAAAACCAATTGCCCATAATCATTATTACAGGTTATGGTGATATTACAATGGCCATACGCGCTATGAAAGCAGGAGCAGAAGATTTCATTCTTAAACCAGTTAATCATCAGAATTTATTGGATATAACACAAAGATGCCTTAAAAAAATTAAAAGTAATATGACGCTGTCTCAAACTGATTTTCGGGAGCGAATGAATAGCTTAACCAAACGTGAAAAACAGGTCATGCATTTGGTTGTTGAAGGCAACCTTAATAAACAGATTGCTTATGAACTTAATATATCGATATCCACAGTTGAAGTTCATCGCGCTAATGTCATGAGAAAAATGCAGGTAAAATCGTTAGCTGAGCTGATAAAAATTAATCTGATTTATGACCGGAGTATTCCCGCTACTGTCTTGAATGAACCCGCTTGATTTTGTGCCAGCTTGTGAATCACCTCAAGTCAGTAGCATTGTTTCAACAAAGTTAATCTCATGATGCCTGTGCTTGATTTATTTTTACTTTACCAAAGCAGTAGCATTAATTGAGCTGTTCGTTTAATCTACACCCACTCATTAGAAGTCGATTAACATAGGTTTTCAAATATGATACGTACATTACCAGGAACAATTATTTTGACTCTGCTGTGCTCAGGGATATTAAGCAAACCAGCATTTGCACACGCTCATCATGAAACAAGCTCAGTAGGCAGTCCAGGGAATGCGGCAAAAGCCACAAAAACGATTCAAGTGACTGCTTCGGATGACATGCGATTTAACTTTTCACAAAAACTTAACCTTCATGATGGTGACATGGTAACCTTTAAAGTAACCAATATTGGAAAAGTACCTCATGAATTCTCGATTGGTGATGAAAAGGAACAAAAAGCACATCAAGAAATGATGCGTGCAATGCCAGGCATGGTCCATGAAGACGGTAATACAATTACCATTAATCCTGGTGAAACGAAAACATTAACCTGGAAATTTAAATCGAATCCCAAACATGATGTTGTATTTGCCTGTAATATCCCGGGGCATTTTGAAGCCGGTATGTACCAAAAAGCAACGATTGCGAAGCCTTAATATATATCTCTAAGTCCCCAAAGATTTGGGGACTCGTATTGTATCTATTGAAATAAAATGCCGTAAAAACTGCACTCTTACCAAGTGTTGATGCAGACTTGCAGGAAGAAGAAGAAAATGAAATTTAAAATCATAGAAACCTTTTTAGTGCTGTGCTTTATAAATAGTTGCCAATTTATGTTTTAATTTTACGCGCCACTCCGGTTTTAATGGCTGCCTGTTTCACTGCTTGAGCCACCCTCTTTACCACCGTCGTATCAAACACACTAGGAACAATATAACTACAGCTTAAATACTGTTCCTCGATAGAGTTTGCTATAGCATATGCCGCAGCGAGCTTCATTTCCTCATTAATCTCTGTAGCCATACAATCCAACGCTCCCCTAAAAATACCAGGAAAGCAGAGTACATTATTTATTTGATTCGGATAATCACTTCGCCCTGTTGCGACAATGGCCGCGTATTTTTTTGCATCTTCAGGCATTATTTCGGGTATGGGATTAGCCATTGCAAAAACAATTGCATCTTGATTCATTTTTTTTATGTCTTTCGCATCAATCACACCAGGTTTTGAAACACCAATAAAAACATCTGCGCCCTTTATCGCATCATGTACGGTACCTTTCTCAAGATTAGGATTTGTATGTTCCGCATACCACCGATGGACCGGACTTAACCCTGGCTTCCCGGCATAGAGCACCCCTTCACAATCACAACCAATAATATTTTTTACTCCCAAGTTGAGTAACATTTTGGTACATGCCGTCCCTGCAGCTCCAATACCTACGACAACCACTTTAATCTGTTCCAATTGCTTCTTAACCAATTTGAGTGAATTAATCATTGCAGCAGCCAGCACTACTGCTGTGCCATGTTGATCATCATGAAATACCGGGATATTCAATTCTTTCTTGAGTCGCTCCTCCACTTCAAAACAACGAGGTGCAGAAATATCTTCTAAATTAATTCCACCAAATACTGGAGCAATATTCTTAATCGTAGCAACGATTTCATCCACATTTTGGGTATTCAAACAAATAGGAAACGCATCGACATTTGCAAATTCTTTAAATAATAAGGCCTTCCCTTCCATGACAGGAATGGCAGCATAGGGCCCTATATTTCCCAAACCTAATACCGCAGTCCCGTCAGAGACTACCGCGACAGTATTTTTTTTAATTGTTAGATTAAAGACATCTTCCGGCTTTTTATAAATCGCAGAGCAAATTCGCGCCACCCCCGGGGTATAGGCAATGGAGAGATCATCTCGTGTCTTTAATGGAATACGACTTTTAATTTCAATTTTTCCGCCTAGATGAGCCAGGAAAGTTCGATCAGATACGTGAATGACTTCTAAATTAGGGATAGTACGCAGTTGTTCGACAATTATTTCTGCGTGTTTGGTGCCACAGGTGTAAATGGTAATATCACGTATCTGGGCATCTGTTTCAACACGAACGATATCAATCGCACCAATTTGCCCGCCTTCTTTTTCGATAGCAGCTGCTAACTTGCCAAAAGTGCCAGGAGCATTTTTCATGCGAACTCGCATCGTAATGCTATTCGAGGCAGAACACTTTTGATTTCTCATAGCAGCTCCTTATCCCATATTTTAAAATTAACTCCTAAATTTTTTCTTTAAGAATTTAAGTATAGTCGTTGCCACCATCCTCATTGGTTGAATTGATAAACTCCATGTCCATTGGTTTTCCAGGAATTGTTCGATTTTCACTAGCCCATTCACCTAAATCAATGAGTTTACATCGATCGGAACAAAATGGCTTAAACGGGTTTTCTGGATACCAGGTATTTTGTTTCCCGCACTTAGGACAGATAATTTTTTGATGGTTATTCATAACAGTCTTCGTTAATTGATGTAGTACGGAGTATGCGATATACAACCCGTGATTTTCAACTCAGCTCTTACATTTATAAGTATAGACCTTGGCTCAATTTTTCATTGATATCAAAAACTCATGTTTTGCGGGTTAAAGTTCTTGCCTTAGATCGAAACATAGGTGATTAAAAAAACAACTATGTATTTATTTTTGCAACAAGAGAGTCTTGTTTGTTACCATAGTGGCAATTTAATTGAAGTCTTAAAAAAAATGTCTGATATGAAATTCGATATTCTGTCGTGCACTATTGATCAGGATCAAATGGTCGTTGCAAAACAATGGGCTGATACCTTTATATATAATGCAAAAGATGATGTTGCAATCAATATGACTCAGTTCTTACTGGCTTGTTTGGCTTGCGGTGACTTCAAGACTCGTTCTTATCTATCCAAGTCATCTAATTTGCAAGCACCCTCCGATCAATTAACCATCGCTGATTATGTATCCCATGCAAGCCGCGTTATTCTTGACTATCAAGAGCTCAATGGAACGAATAGGAAAGAATTATTAAATTATTTCCCTGCTCCAGGATCAGAAAATACTGTTTTTTCCCGCTCAGCCACTCATAATGTGACTCGCGGTATTGATGGTACAGTCATTGAAGGTAAAGGAGTTCTTCTGGGAATTATGGGGCAATTACCCGTAATGATTAAAACACCCCTGGATTTTGGTATTAATATTGCCATGGGTGGCATGGGAAAAACCAATTTTTATGGAAAAAAAATAGCCAACAATGGATGCAGCGGCCATTTTTATTTTCACCGTAATGACAACCAGAGCTTGCTTCTGCTTGGATTGGAACAAACAGCACCTGCAGCCTCCGCCCTGGAATTCCTCTTAGGAACTAAAAAAGATCCTGATGAGGTACAACAAAACCACGATCAATTTGGCCAAGGTCATTCCTTAAAAGGAGCTTCTGACACCTATACTGCTGCCGGTTCTTTGTATTTTAGCGACCCTGTTTATCAAGCAAAACTTCTATTGGAAAAAGGCGTTTTTCCACCGGATAAATATGGCGCAATGCGAGTCACGATTACTGACGAAAATTGGCCATATATCACACAATTCTTAGATCAATTAAAAAAAGCAAGTCTTGAAGAGGAAAGTCATCAAAAGCACCTGTTGGATTTACTATTAAACAAACCTAAAACAGCAACTCCTGCTCAGGGAGAGTACCTAAGTTATATTGCACTTGATTTCGATAGTTATTTGAAACGTGTGTATCAAGTTTTTATTACTGAAAGTCAATTGGATGCTGAAAATCAATTAACTCTCTTTAATTTACAATCTCAATTATTAGCTACGATTAAAAAGTTGCAACAAGGACATATTGAGCATTATGAGGCCTTTAAAGAGCAAATGACACAAATCATTCAAACAAAAAATACGCCACCTGAGTACCAGCAGGCTATTCTTCGTATTCAAAAATTATTTGAATTGCAACTTAAAATTGATCCAAAACTGAAGCAAACCCATGAGGAACTTTTATTAAAAAATCTTTACGATGATTTACAGGAAGAAAGTAAACTTCTCCTGGAAAAACTGTTGAGAATTCAAAAGCATTTCCAAGAGCTATCTAATGAAAAAGAGAAAGAGTCGATAACCCACTTTCTCCAGCAAATTGACATACACATTAAGGAGCTGCAAAAATCATTCCCCACTTTTTCAGTAGAGATTGATTTATCTTCAAGTTGGGTCATGTGTGATTATCCTGTTTCCATCTCCATGGACTCTATTGAGCAATTAAAAAAAATCATAGAACGCGCTGAATTATTTACCAAACCCATCGCATTAACAGGCAAAGACGCAATTGCTTTCCCTGAACTCGTACTAGGCTGGGAAGAACAACTCCTACCTTTTGCTCAAATCAATCTAATTGATTATACAGAATTAAACCTGAACGATTTGGCGCAACAATTTAATGATTATGTGCACACTTTAGCCCAAGAATCCGAGCTATTTAACTTGTGGGAACATCAGCCCGATCAAACAACGAATATCCTCGCTGACTTTTTCATGAAACAATCCGAATTTGAACTCGGGCAAACTCTTGTGGGACAATACCGCGAAAGCACGCTCCTAAAACACTTATTTTCTTTAGACCTTACCGACCTTGGTTCAGCAGGTTTTAAACCCTATGCAGAGCTTAATACCGAATATAAGAAACATCACCCTAATTCATACTGGTGCCAAGTCAACGAACTTCTTACAGCGGGTTCTGATGTAATACTTATGCTCCGCGCTTTAAAAATACAACAGACGACTAAGTCTTCCTGGGAAGGTATGAACGCTACAGTAACTTTGTTTCAAGAGGCTGTACTGCGATTTAAAAAAGCGAATGACGAGCTACAACGTTTCCGCAGCACGCTCCAGAAATCTTCCGTTGAAGTTTTTGAAAGCCCTTTTTTCTACTCCATTAATGATGAAACACTGCAACAAATGAATGGGGTGCAACTTGCTACTATATGCCTGGAAGAACTGAATGCGGCCTCACCTAGTATTTTGGTGAACCGCATCATGAAGAATCAAGCACTGTGGCAAACTATAGACCAAGCGTTGCAAAATGAAACATTGACAAACCGTAAAGATGTCGAGAATAAAATCATCACCTTGCGTCAAATCCGGCATTTTTGGGAATTAGTCCAGCAATTTAAAGAACATTCTGATCTGGAAGCAAAGAAGGACCTTTTTGCTAAAATGCAGAGCGCAGCGACAGAATCTACTTCCATATTTGGCGCTGCCGAAACGATTGAACATGCGCAAATTGAGCTGCAACAACTGCAGGAATACCTGCAGCAAGGACTTAATGTAGCAACAGAGGAAAATAAACCCTCTGCACTGGACTTATTGGAAGAAAAATATAATAAGCTTCCAGAACATGAGCGAAATCACTATGCCTCTCAATTGTCTCAAGTAAAAAAAGAGATGTATCAATTTTATCTGGGACAAATCAATTTATCGCAAAATATTGAAGAGAGAAAAACAATATTTCTTATCTTAAATCAATTATTTGTAAAACTGCCTCTGGATCTACAAAAACAATTCCAGGTGGAACATCAAACCCGACAAATAGAAGATATTTTGTATGGGCTATATGACCGCTTAAAAAAAGCCACCTCAGTCGCCGATAAGAAAAGAGTATTCGATGATCGTACTTTTTCGAATACCATCGAGAATTTTGAAAGTTTAAGTAGTACTTTAACCGCTGAGGATGCACAAAAAACTCATAAACAATTAATACGCGACCAGAGAATTTATGAACAGCTTCTTGAAACTCAGATCATTAGCCAAGAGTCCCAAGTTAAACCTATAGATTTACTTTTAACGCAGTTCGAGCCAATTCTAGACAAAATTGCCTCCTCTCTTCAAAGCCAACTCATAGGAGCGGCGCTCCATGATGCCATTTTTAAACAAGTAATTCTGACAAAAATAGAAAATAAAAAACTCTCCTCTGTAGTGATCCATGATTTGCTCACTCTAAAGACGTTTCGCGATAAAAAAATAAAGCTCAGCAAAGAGAAAGGATATGGAAATGAATATGATCAATCCATCAATCAATTTTATGAAAAAGCATTGAACATACGCTTATCAGGCCTCCCCATACAAAAACAAGCACATGATTTAATGAAGGCGGCCAAAGATGAATTTAGTCATCGCCACGATACGCGCCGACTGATTGCTGATATTGCGATGATAATTACGGGTATAGGACTTTTTGCAGGATTCGCGCGTTTAGCCGCAGGAAAGACTTTCTTTTTTAGCAGTGCAAAAACAGATAGAGAACTTGAGTTAAAAAATCAATGGCTTTGCGACTACCAACAGCTAACACCGAAGGATGAAAATGAGATTCCTTTACTTGCCGCTCCTGCTGCTTAAAAATTAAGACCCAAAGAATTTTGGGAGCCAAGATCCAATGGAACTTCCTTTAGAATAATATTCTTCTTTGGGTTACACATAGGTCGGACAATTTACTGTCCGACCCATGCCGCAAATCAATTCGGAAATAAATTAATTGGTTAAGCCTCCCTAGACAACGTACCTTGCCGATCTCGGCTCTCGCCTCAGAAATTAGAATCAAAATCGACAATAAAAATCCATTGGATAAATTGGAAAGAATTCTGAAACTATTCTATTCTTAAAAAACTTGAGTCATCGATTCAAGCAACTATTTAAATTTTTTTATAAGGATATAAATAATGAATGCATGGAACAGTGTAATTTTTATGAAAAGTAATAAATCTATGTCTGACATGAATGCAATGGCAAAATGGGATGGCGTAGAAAAAATGTGGTCTACATCAGGTGACTGGGATTGGTGCATAAAATTAGATCAAAAAACATCAACTCCTGAAAAGGCAGAAGCCTTTGTTGCTCGTATGCGTGAAGGACACTGGGCAACAGAAACCCAAACAAATTGGTGGAAAGAAGTTCCTGCAAAATAAATAGTCCACTCGGAGCCAAGTGCTCCGAGACTACAAAGTATTTTAACTAGAGTCTCTTGATAACGCCCCATAAGTCGACTTACATCCGCACATCCTATCCCTACTTTCTCGAAATGCATTAAAAAATCAAATTGCATATAATCTTTACAAAAACATCCTTGGCAACACGATTTTTTATAAAAAGCATAGCCATACGTTAAAAATAAATTCCCTTAATAAGAAAAAAGTTTTAAATTTTAATTTTTACCCTAATCCATTCATTATGAAATCAAAACTCTTATTTTTATTATTATTTTTTGTCAATGCAGCATGTGCAGATCCATGGTTCACAGGACCTTTACTTGCCCCTGCTGGAAAAACAATACCCTCGGGCCATATTAATTTTGAACCGTATGCGTTTTTTAGCGGCTACCCCCATGGATTTAGAAATTTTGAAGTGACGCCTATTGTGAGTTTAGGGGTGCTCAGCTTTTTAGATTTACAAACTGCTTTGCCTTATGATTACAGTTGGGATAAAAACCAACATGGAAACGGCATCGGAGATTATAGCTTAGCTGCAGGGGTGCAAGTTTTGCGTGCAAAAGAAAACACCTGGATTCCCGATCTTCGTGTCGTAATCCAAGAAGTTTTTCCCACCGGACGCTATGAAAATTTAGATCCCAAAAAATTGGGTACCGATCAAACAGGTTTAGGTTCATTCCAAACCTATCTTGGTTTTAACTTTCAAAAATTGGTTCTATTGCCTAACCAACATTATTTACGCACCCGTTTAAGTCTGGTGGGTGCCAAATTTGGTGATGTAACCGTGCATGGAGTGAACGTTTTTGGCGGTGCTCCCGATACCGTAGGTAGGGTAAAGCTTGATAACAGTTATTCTGCTGACTTGGCATTTGAGTACACACTCACACAAAACTGGGTTCCTGTTTTCGAAGTGTTATATGTACACAGTCCAGGAAGTAATTTTGAGGGTAATCCCGGATTTACCCCAGGCGGGACAGTTGCCGGTATAGGGGGAAGAGCAAATGAACAGGTTTCGTTGGCTCCGGCCATTGAATATAATTTTACCTCCAATCTGGGTCTTATTGGCGGTGTTTGGTTTTCTGTCACAGGACCCCATGCGGCTGAATTCGTCACTGGCGCTTTAGCCCTAAATTGCTATTTTTAGGTCTAAACAGATAGAAACTGGTATTTTTCAGTTGTATAATGCAAATAATTTGTTCACTTTTATCAATCGTAGGTTGGGCCTTGGCCCAACATTTCTTTTATAATCGCCGATGTTGAGAAGCAATGCATCATCATGTTGGGCCAAGGCCCAACCTACGAAATTGAAACCAGTGTTAAACCATAGGTTAAAAATTTAGAGAAAAGGCATAAAAAGTATGTACTCATTTTTTAATTTTAAGACGTTCAATACGGCATTAAAATTAACAGCACAAGACCGATTATTTATTTATGTTTTTAATCAGGCAAATGATAATAGAAAACTGGCATTAATTAAAAACCAAAAAATTGAAGCGATTGCTCGAATAGCTCATCACGACCGTACTTTTGAAGCCTTTTGTAATCGTGAGGAACTCAAAGATTACTGGGAAAAAATTTGGTCTGCCGCTGGTGTGGTCTTATCTCAGCAAAAAAATCTCCCTTTAATTTTGTTTTTCTCTCATCCTCAATTAAATCAGTTTAATCTAGTCCGAGGCACCTATTTTTATTATCTCTCTCAAGAAGTAAGAAAAGAAATGAAAATTGATTTTGGATTCTCTGAGATGGAAGCGATTAAGATGGCGATTCGATACGGTTCTGTTCATGCAACTCAGCGTTATAATGAATACATTTACTCAAAACTTCAACATGAAAACAATAAAAAGTCGGAAACGCTTTACCAAGAACTGATCTCCAATAGCAAGCTCATGCTTCCCCATTATGGCAGTTACGGATACATGGTTTTCGCCGAGGCAATGGCTCATTACTGTTTCTGGTTACTCCAGAATCATGAACTGGAAAAAGCCCAGGAAATCTATATTCTTGTTTTAGAGTCGCTGGATTATGCCCAGCTCATTTTAAAGGACAGCCAGTACAGCATACAAAATGCAAGTATGGGACTAGGCCTTAAATACAGTAATTCTCTAGGATTTGAATCTCCGTCCCAAGCAAAAGATTTTTTTATGAATCAATATGATGCGTTACTTGAACCCGTTCAAACAACTCGTGTACCGCCCCAATAATTAATCAAAAATAAAACAAATAGTCTATATTATAATTAATTCATTTGATCTTATTTTTCGAATAAGAAAGAGGATATTATGCCCAAAATTTATATCACCTATGCAGCCACTCCCAGCGGAGCACTGGTTATCTCAAGTTATCATGAAAAAGTCCAGTCCAAACTTAATGCTTTTACCCTCGTTAAAACGGAAGTGTGTAGCGACAATTATTTTTGCGTTTAGAGGACAGCAATAAATTAAGCTAAAATAAGCCTTTCTGCAGGAACAGAAGTGTACATCAATTAAACTAAATTTGTCTCTATTTTTCGTTATTAATTTATTAGTGATGGGGAGTAATAATTGGGGATTTTCAGGATTTAATTTTATAGGACCTAAGGCCAACTCTTTCCTGATCTATAGGGAAGAGTTGGCCTTAGGTTGACAAGCCTTCACAGAAGGCGCGTCAGTCGGCGTTGATGGGCTCTACTTTATTCCTCTTGGCGCACTCACTACGGTAACTCGATGTATTGAGTTCAAGGATCACTGCATGATGCACAAGCCTATCAATGGCGGCATTCGTAGTCATTTCATCTTTAAAGATGGAGTTCCATTTTGAGAATGGCAAATTACTGGTAATCAATAAACTGCGCATCTCATAACGTGCGGCCATCAGCGTGAATAGTACATCGGTTTCATGACGCTCAAAAGGGACATAAGAGATATCATCAATAATGAGCAACTCAAATCGGTCTAACTTTTTGATGAACTGCTCTAACTTCAATACCTGCTTCGCTTGCAGCAGTTGCTGGACAAGACTCGCTGCAGTGTAAAAACAAACTCGTCTTCCGGACAAACACCATTCACGTGCAAGCCCTATACTTAAGTGGGTTTTTCCAGTACCTGGGTTTCCAAAAATTAATACATTGCCGTATCGGTCAATAAACTCCCCTTCGGCCAATTGAATAATTTGGCTTGGCGCAAGCCCAGGAATACGAGTCATATCAAAATCAGACAGTAACTTGTCGCGCGGTAATTGAGCTGATTTGACGAGCTTATCTATCTTTTTTTGCATGCGATAATCGCTTTCTCTTTGCAGAATTTCATAAAAGAATTCAACATGAGACAGTTTTTCTTTCTCACAAACGCTGTGCCACCTCCAGATAATCTTTAAGGCAAATAGGTAATTTTAAATTGGACAGCAGTTGATTTAAATTATGAGTTAAATTCAAATTGATGTTCATGCTTAGTGACTCCTGTAGGAGGTCAATAAGTTGTCATAATCAGCCAGGTTTGGCTCCATGACGTGAACAGCTCTTTTCTCTTTTTGGTAGACATCGATTAACTCCTTAACCCGTTCCAGAAGAGGGATTTCGCGTGCCTCAAGCAATAACTCAAGGGCAAGAGCAACTTGCTGTTCTGATTGAATTTTTGCTAACTGCAGAATCTTTAAATAGACTCTATCAGCACTAGCTGGCCGCTTGTTGCAAAGCTCATCATAAGCCTTACGAAAGCAGCTCCTGGGGAAAAAGGCTCCTTGGTAACGATAATTAGCAAAAGCAGATGGCTTTCGAACTAAAGCATCAATAAGGTGTCTGTAGTTAATCCCTTCAAGCCCATCACCATAGTTTCTTGGCATGACCTGCAGTTGTTTGTTGCCATAGAACAAGATGATTTCTTCAGGATAAATATAAGCTTTTAATGTATAGTGAATTAGCCTGCTGGGGACGCTATAAGGCTTATCCAGAAGCTGGATAATGCTGCCTGAGCTCACGCGTGCAGTAACAATTTCAGGTGAATTCCATTTTCTATCAGGAAGCTCTTGCAGTAGCTCCTCTTCTTGCTCAAACTGAGCCATCCGGTATTTGTTGCGCCCATCAACTATTTTCTGCAAAAACTCAATATAATCTTTTTGAGTTAGGAAATCACGAGAGCCACGCACCATCAAGGTCTGGTCAATCGCGTTTTTCAACAAATCATGGCTTTTTTCTATAGAGCCATTTTCATGGCTTACTCCAGGATTATTAGTAGTTGGTTTGATTTGGTAATGAGCCATAACCATTTGCCAACGCTCGGTGAACTCGCGCCTACTCCCCATCGCTTTAGTTGCTGCAGTGAGGTTATCTGTACGATGCTCACCGGCGACATAACCTAGTTCCCATACTGCCTTTTCAAAACCACTGACTAAACTTTCAAAGCTTTCGCTGAAACATACTTTAATCGACTCCCAGCGTGAATACGTCAGGATAAAATGAAAAAGGAGGTGCTTAAATGGTTGGCCATTAATGGTGATGTTAAGTGAGTTCATGCACGTAAAATCAGACTGGCTTTGCTTACCTGGTTGAATATGTTGCCTGAAAATAACCGCTTGTTCGGCTCCAAAGGCCAGCCGCCAATCGCGAACCCGTCGTTGCAATGTACGTAAATGGCTTTTGATTATATTGTTCTGGGGCACGTTGCCATAAGATAATTAGCAGTGTCTTGGCTTCTAGCCCTGGTGCACCCTCCAGCATTTTTGCAAGCTCATCCCAAACATCAGAGAAACGCATCAACTCGGGTTTTCCAAGTATGTGGCTTGCTCATCTCTGACGGCAGTTGACCACTCTTAATATATTTCCTTGCTGTATTAGCTGACATTCCTGATTTTGCGGCAGATACTTCCTGGTTATGTTTTTTTAGTTTTTTCATGAGTAATTTTACCTGCTGATTGGTTATTGTCATTCGCCAAGAAGTCCCTTTGTCGATTTTTAAAAAAGACAATCTAATCAACTAATAATAGGTGACTAATAGAACTTTTGACTAACCAGCAGAAAAGGGAATTTTAAGGGGGTATTTTTGCTTCCGAAAAAACGCAATTTTAATTGTCGCTACACAGGAAGGTTTAAAATCAACAGATTTGCAAAGTTTAGAGGGAGATCTTCCTGCATCATACGATGATGTGATTGTAAAACAGAAACTGCTTGATTTATTGAAAGGCATTACCGATCAGGGTCTAGATTATAATAGAGTGACCTATAGAGGTGATTTAAACCTCTGTACCAAGCGCAAAGAAGATTTGGCACCTTATTTATTTGATGGCACAATTAATCGCTTTTTTGCTGGAAAAGAGGTGCAGTTAATTTTAGAGTCAGCCAATAAAGAATATGTAGAGGGTGCAATAGATTTCGCAGATAGAATAGGATTTACCGGCGCAGTGATTCAAACTAAAAGTGGGACTCCAAAAGAACAAGAACTCTCTAAAACCTACCCGAAACAAGAGCGTGAAATGGATGTATCCGTTCCAAAACCAAAAACATCTGAACTGGCACAATCCAGTGTTACGGTTCAAGATCCCCATGTTTTATCTGATGCCCTGGGAAAATTTGGCAGTTTTAGTCCTGCAAGCGCTGAAACCACTTCGGCTCCAACTAAAAAACAAGATCAAGAAGGCACAGAAGAAACACCTGGCCTTACTAATTAAGAAATATTGAGCCCACGGGCTCTACAATTTAGTTTATTTTGTAACACCTGAATTTAACAAGGCCATAAATTCATAAGGACTCATTTGACGAGAAAAATAAAGTCCTTGCCCATACTTACAGCCATATTGCTTGAGTTGCTCTCTAATTTCCCGATTTTCTACCCCATCGGCCAAAACCTCTAACTCAAAGGTTTTAGCCAGATTAATAATCGCTTCGACAATTTTAGCCTTCTTCTTATCTTTCACCATGTTCAAAATAAGAGATTTCTCAATTTTTATTTCATAGATAGGAAAATTGACCAGATAAACAAAGGAAGCATAACCACTGCAGAAATCATGTATCGCTATTTTAACGCCTAAGTGACTTATTTGGTTTAATACATGTATAGATTTTTCTTGATCTGCCAAACAAGCACGTTCATTAAATTCGAGGATTAAATACTCGGATGAAATTTTATTTTCATGAAGCAACTGCTTTATAAAAACAGGTAATTTTTTATCAATCGCGTCTTGAACGGATAAATTAACTGATGCAAAAATTTTATGTCCAGCATTATGCCAAAGTGCCAATTGTTTGGTGACATGGGTTAACATAAACGAGGTTAATTGTTGGTTTAAACTAGAGCCCTCAATTAGGGAGCTAAATTTTTCCAAACTAATTAATCCATATTTTTCATGTACAAAGCTGACCATAGCCTCAGCACCTATAATTTTACCTGTTGCCAGTTCCACTATGGGTTGAAAATAGATCTTCATTTCTTGATTTTCTATTGATTTTTTTAAGCCATTCATCACCATTCGGTTGGTAGTGAAATCCTCTTCCATATCGGGATGATAAAGAGCGAAAGGTTTGTCCTTTTTCTTGCATGAAAAACTGCTGTCCGAGCATGATTCACTAATGTGACTTCATTATTGCCATCATGGGGATAAACGGCAGCACCTGCCGTGGTGGAGATGTTTATATGAATATTATCCACTATAATATCGAGCGTAGTTGCTTCTATAATGGCATTCAGCAGTTTGTTCCAATTAACCTCTTTATTCAATCGGGGTAATAATAATGCAAACTCATCACCCTCCATTCGCGCCACACTATTAATACCCATGGTAGCCTGGAGCATAAAAGGAGAAAGCAACATATCTTTTAATTTTTTTACGAACTGGATTAAGACACTATTGGCATTAAAATTACCAAAATTGTTGTGAATCGATTTAAAATCATTCAATTTTAATAAAATAACTGCCAACTCATTCGGGGTTTCAATCTTATGAATGGCTTGCTTAATTTGCTCGTGAAAAAGTAGGGAATTAGGGAGCTGAGTAAAAAAATCATGCTCACTTTCATATTTTAGTTTTGCTTCCAGATCGCCACTTTTATAAAGAAGTTCCTGAGTTTTATCTGCAACCAGTGTTTCTGCCGTATTGGCCAATCCATAGCAAAACGACTGCCCCCAATAAGCGAAAAGAAATGGGCTCAGATCAAGAACCCAAATGGCAGGATTTGTTGTTTGAGCACGAACAAAACCATTTAGATTGATAAATCCTGTTATTTGGTATGACACAACAAGTGATGCAATAATTATGCTACTCACCGAAATGCATAATCCTATATAAGCATACTTATTCACGTAATCTTTAAAGACAATTGAAGTCCTTGCGAGTTTGTAATTTATATCCATATCAGTCAGTTTTTTATCTCCATATGCTAATTTTAGTACTTAATTTGGAATGTGGGTTAACCTTGGCTGTCATTAAAAAAACTCCCCGCTGTCGCCAGCGGAAGAAGAGCTGGGGTTAGGGTTCATTTAGCCCTAATCAATATACTCATCCTCCCTCAAGATACCTTGTCCTCCATTTCCGTCATTCCCAGGGCAACGGGGAATGACGGAAACAAGGAAATAAAGAGATTGCCTCGTTTCATGAGGTGGGAACAGTACAGCCGCAAAAAATTAAATTGACAGCATCAAGTCTAATTTGATATGTTAAGCAAATAATAGATAAAATTTAACCAATCTTACTCAATATGAATCATCGCCATAGTAACCACAATACGCTCCCTGCAGTTTTCACTGCAAAAGCGCTGCTATGCCCTGATTCGTTACCCTCAGCAATCTCTTTCGAAACTATTATTATTATTATTTTGCCCTCTTTACCCTAGAGCGGTCAGCTATTTATTGTCCCTAACCTCTCTAGGGAGGAAATATCGGGATTTAAGAAATAACTGATTTTGAAAACTGGAGGGTACTGTGACTCAAACCAATTCTTTTAGCTTAACAAACAATTTATTGCCTTTTGTTATGTGGCTTTTCCCACTTTCTTTTTTTGCTCTTCAATTTATATTGCGTTTATGGCCGGGATTAATGATGCAAGAAATAATGGCTCAATTTTCAATCGATGCATCCAGTTTCGGTTTCTTGGCAGCATTTTATTATTATGGATATGCGGGAATGCAAATCCCTATGGCGCTGTTGTTAGATAAATTTGGTGCCAGAATCATAGTTTTTATCTTTGCCCTCCTTTGCGGCCTAGGCGCCCTACTCTTTACCTCTACCAATAATTTTCACTTAGCTTTATTCAGCAGATTTTTAATTGGAGCTGCTTCGGCTGTTGGTTTTTTAGGGGTATCCAAAGTGGTTTCTGAATGGTTTAGTAGCAATCAATATTCGCACATGATCGGTTTTTCTTTTAGTGTGGGACTTTTAGGAGCGATCTATGGTGGAAAGCCATTAAATCAATTGATCTCAACCTACGGTGGCCAGCATATTGGATTAATCTTAGCTCTATGCTCCATAGGTGTAGGATTTTCAACGTTCTTAATCTTGCGTACTCCAAAAAATCTTAAAACAATAAAATCGAGCAACATAAGCCGGTCCCATTTATCTGTTTTATTCACTTTAAAAAGATTATGGGTTCTTGCCTTGGTTAATTTGTTAATGGTTGGTGCGCTGGAAGGTTTTGCTGATGTGTGGGGAGTCCCCTATTTAATTACCGCCTATGGTTTTACAAAATCGGATGCGGCCCTACTCGTCTCTTTTATTTTCGTGGGTATGTTATTTGGCGGACCAATACTTGCTGTGCTTAGCAAAAAATTAGGGAATTACACTGTAATAAGAATGTGTGGCTTCGGTTTAGCCCTGGCTTTTTTGATACTTCTTACTGAGAATTTAAGCAATTGGTGGATACTGAGTGCGCTTTTCTTTACGGTTGGACTAATGTGCTGTTATCAAGTAATTGTCTTTGCAGCAGGCTCTACCCTTGTGTCCAAGACACATTTAGGAATAACCATCGCTTTTCTAAATTGTATCAATATGTTCGGTGGGTCATTTTTCCACACTTTAATCGGTAAAATTATGGACTCTTACTGGGAGGGTGGCGTTGGCGCAAATGGATTAAGACAATACAGCCTTCAATCCTACCATCATGCCCTACTGCTGATACCAACCTGTGCTCTTTTGGGCGCACTATTGGTTTATTTAATTCAGAAAACGGCTAAGAACTCAATGAATGTAGAATCTGATAAACAGACCGAGCTTGTTGAAGTCTAACTGAAAAAGCACACGCTCTTTGGCTGGGCCTTAAGGAATCGAGCGCTTTTGGGGGGCGTTGGTGCGCTAAACACAAATGCATTATTCTTTGGTGCACTCAGCCACCTTCATGAATGAATCCCTGCCTTCGCAGGGATGACAATGGATACGCAATGGAAAGAATGGACGCCAAATGGTGTTCAAAAAAAGCTATTGCTACCTTAAGGTTGGACTTTGGCTTAGCATTTCTTCCTCCCCTCCTCTTTTAAACGCTTAAGGAAAAACAAAAAAATACTTTTTTTTCATCATGCAACACTTAAGCGCCACTTAACCTCAACGTGATAAAATTAAACACATGTTGTTAGGGGGGGGTAAACGAGATGAAACGCGCATTGACTGTTTTATTGACGATACTCCTGTTGCCTTTGACTGCGGTGGATAGTGTTCCGTTATTTCATCGAAAAGCTCACGTTACCGTGGATAAGGACACAAAGCATGATGACACAATGTCTCGAGGTAACGATTTTCCTAGTTCATTCGCTTCATCAACTGATAAATAAGCTAATTATGGGGCGTTTTTGTCAAAGGAACTGAAGACCTTTTTGTTTTTAATTGGATCATGATATAGCCACCAACGACTGCAATCACAATCAAACTAACCGACATAAGCGGTCGTGTAGCAAACCAAGCGATTGCCGTCATCATGAGCCACACGCTCGTCCCTAATAGAAAGGCCGCAAATCCACTACTGGATCTGACAATGGAGCCTAAAAAGGGCAATACATCGGCTAAAATGACCAATGGGGTCAGAATCTTAGAAAATCCCCAGATCAATATAAACAAGGAAACGAAACGCAACCCCCAGGCAAGTGACGTGTTTTCTGCTTGAGCCTGATGAATCATTTCCTCTGATGAATGTTGGCCTGTGGATAATAACATGACTGTTTGCCCTGCGGGTGCACGATATGCTTGAAGAGTATTTCCAGTTTGTTGCGCAATAATACTGACTGTTTGGGGCTCAACAACGGCTAGCGTAATTCGTAGATCACCCAACTGGGGATGCTGGGAGTCTTGTCCCACATATAATTCATTGTCGTTGCTTAGCTCAACTGGCTTATTTAATTGGTCCTTTAGCCTTTCTTTATTGACCTGGGATAAATTAACCGGTCGACTGACCTGAATCTGTTTCATCAAATCATCAGGGAGTAAAAAATCACCTACAGTTACCTTTTTCGCATACTGTACTTGCGACTGAACCGCCATGGACGCTGGGTTTTGATGTCCTGTGGGGTTTTCAAAATGAGAGCTGTCAATTAAGCTTTCCGACCAGGTTTGATCATAGGTATAGGTTTTTGTTTTTTTTTCAGAGCCACCTAAAAGTGATTCCGTTTTTGTTTCTGTTTTTTCCTGCCATTGATACATTTCAACTTTACGATTAAGGCAAATAGCATTGATGGTTATCCCTAACAAAGCATCGACCAAATTCTCTTTGGTTGTTGCTAAACCGCTCAAATACACTACTTTAAGATTATTTTGCTGATTGATCGGAGCATTAGGTATGGAAATTAGAATATGTTCTGCTTGTGCCAAGGACTGTGCCGTGTGTAGAGCGTGTCGCTCATTCCAAAACACCAGAACAATTGCGCCGATAATCAATACAATTCCAATAAGAATATCACCCAAAGAATCTTTTAATCGAGAAGACCATGAGGTTGTTGTTACTTCTTCATCCATGATATTTATTCACTTCCTTAAATAAACATGCTCATTAGCAATAAAATGAATTAAAAAACTACTTTTATCTTTTGTTGACTAGGATAATGTCTGGCTTTGTGTGGGTTCTTTCGGCTCCGGTATTTTAAACGAATCAAGGGCTGTACCTCCAGGTTTCATTTTGTCTCCAGACTTAAATTCCTCTCCGTTGGCATGATAAAGTTTTCCTTTATCTCCATATCCCATCACTTGGTTGGTTTTTGAATCAACGATAAGAAAGCTAGAATCCTTCTGCTCTGCAGCCATTTTCTGAAAAAATGAGTTCATATCCGATTCGGATTTAAAGGATAAATTAAGTTTGCCATCTTCACCTTGTTTCGATGGATTATTTTTGTACCATGGATCGTCTTTAAAGATATCCTGAAATTTCTTAAAAATCGCCTCACTTAACGGACTTGCCACTGTCACATCCTTCTTGGGAGTAGACGGTAATGGGGTAGTTACTGTTGGTACTGTCTGCGTTTTGCCCGGTGCGGATAAAGTCATTTCGGGTTCGGGATTGATAAGAGCAGTATATTTTTCCGTATTATCTTTATGAATCTGTGCATATGAATCATAGGCTTTTTGACTGTCTGCCTCGAGGAGTTCTTTTGTGTCCTTATATTTTTGATGAGCCTCTTCACGCTTTTGATTCAATTCATTCGATTTTTCATCAGTAAGCTTGCCTTCTTTCGCCAGCTGATCTCTTTGAATATCCAAGTCTTCTGCCGCTTTTTTATATTCTGCCTCGGCTACATTCATTTTAGCTTCATTTAACTCCAATTTAGCCAAATACGTGTCATGAGCAGCGGTATTGGAAAGCTCCATTTCTTGTCTAAACTTCTCTATATTTTCACGTTTAGAAGAGGGGCTTAAAGTAGCATAAAGATCTAGAATCATTTTTTGCTCATGAGAATTCTTAACAACTTGATTTTCATAGATTTTTTGCAGTTTATCTCGCTTTTTAATTGCTTCCTCTAAATTTTTTTCGGCAGCAGTAGGCATTCTTTTCTCCGAGTATCACTACTTTATATAAATATTAGATCAGTTTGGAACATTAGGTATGAATTTTAAAGCACCTTATCCTCAATACATGAAGATACTTTTTTAAGCGTATGTGTTTTTTGCCTTGAGATATCATCACCTTTCCTGAATCATTTGCCGAACTTTTAATAGGCCTATTGTTTATACTGTCATTCGCATAGGGGAATGACAGTAATTTAGCCCCCCAAATAGGTTTACTCTATAAATAGGAATTATTGAAATAACTTTTGTGGCTGAAACTTACAACCTGAATTTAAAACAGGATGTAATTCTGTTTCCTCAGAAGTCTTGGGAATATAGATACTTCGAGATAATAAGGGTGATTTTATTGGTTTCACCGATGACGGTAACTTGGACGCCGCTTTTTCATCAAGCATAATGGTAACGTTTTTATGTGCGTATAAAGCCGTTGCAGGAATATCTTGATTCGGTGAGGAAGCGGCATTCACAGCAGCAATTATCTCTGCTTTTGTGGAACCTGATGCTAACAAATAACACTCTTTGCTGTATTGCAAAATGGTTCCAATTCCCATCGTTATTGCATGAGTCGGTACCTCATCTTTTGCATTGAAAAAACGTTTATTGGCTTCGCGAGTTTTATCATCCAATTGAATCACTCGTGTTCTAGAATCCAATGCAGAACCGGGTTCATTAAAACCAATATGGCCATTCACTCCCAATCCTAAAATTTGAATGTCTATCCCACCGACCTCTTGCATCAATTCTTCATATTTTTTCGCATGCTGTTCAATTTGTTCAAGTGGTACGGTTCCATCCAACAAATGAATATTTTCCTTTTTGATATTAACGTGATCAAAAAAATGATGATGCATGTAGTAATTATAAGATTGTATATGAGTTGGTTCTAAGCCTAAATATTCATCTAAGTTAAACGTAATGACTAATGAAAAATCCAAATTTTCCTCTTTATGCAGACGCACTAATTCTTTATATACGGGTTCAGGGGTACTGCCTGTTGCAAGTCCCAAAACAGTGGGTATTTTTTTCTCATTATTCTCCATGATTTTTTTTTGAATTGCTCGCGCGGCTCTACTTGCCATACCTTCAGGTGTTTCCCTAACAAAAATGCGCTCAAACATAAAATTTTCTCCATCAAAGGTTATATCCACATAAACAAGAATTCAGAATAAAGAGGGTCAGGATGCACTTCCTCATTCATCTCTTTTGCATATTTTGTTACAATGAACTTTGTGCAGGATGCCACTGAATAATAAAGAAAAATTGATTTATAGGCTTGCGATTTTAGCTAATTTATCAGTGAAACTCTAGGACATTTCCTGAGAGTCAGCTCTAAACAGGTATTAGAGCTTGAGTGTCAGTAGATTAATATTTCCAGTATTGTTCCCTAAAAGGATTTGAATATGCTTATTAAAAATATTTATGTTTATAACGATGCTGGGATTAAAGATCTAAAACATGTGTACGTTTCTGATGATGGCTTAAGGAAAATCTATAATCTTGGTGATGATTTATCGTCTCTGCAAGAACAAAAAATTATTGATTCCAAGGGCTGTTATTTCTTAATGCCAGGCATGCTCGATTCTCATGTTCATGGCCAAGGTGGTGTTGATTTCGCTGATTTAAGCGAAGAAATGAGTTCTGAGAACTTAGAGCGCATTGTCCGAGCGCTGGGAAATACTGGTCTGTCTTATGCATTAGCGACCCTAGTCTCTATGCCAATACCCTCCTTAAAGAAATCATTGATACAAATTAATAATTTTATAGCGCAACAAGGACAAAGTCCTACCCCTGGCTGTACTCAGATTGTTGGTGTGCATCTAGAGGGCCCCTTTATTTCAAAGAGTTGCAAGGGAGCTCACGCACAAGAGGCACTTCAAGAGAATATTAGTATGGAACAATTTAGGGATATTATTCGCGTTGCACCCAATATTAAACACTGGAAAATAACCATTGCCCCTGATTTGCCAGGAGCTGAAGAATTTATTCAACAGAGCAAAGATCTTGAGCAAGAAGGTATTTTTGTAAAAGTATTTATTGGCCACTGCAATCCGGAAGATAAGGAGACTATTGGCCGTGCTGTTGCAGCAGGTGCGTGCGGATTCACGCATCTTGGGAATGCGTGTCAAGAATCGTGCAGTAGAGAAACACGCCAACTTACTGTAAATGATGCCCAAAGTCATGTTGTTCAATGGATACTTGAAAACCCTAATCGTTGCCCTGGTGGTGTGGAACTCATTGCGGATGGGGTACACTTATCCGACTCATTTATTTCGTTAATAGACAATGCGGTTAAAAACAAAATTATTCTTGTAACCGATGCGTTAGGCCCCACAGGGTGCAAAGATGGAGCCTATAAATTAGGTTCTTTGGATATTCGTAAAGAACTGGATAGTTTCTATTTGGCAGATAGTGAAGGCCATTTTCTGATGAAAGAAGGAAAACTGCCCACTGGGGAAAAAGGTTTGGTAAAAACCCTTGCAGGCAGCGCAGCCTCATTATCGCTTTGCGCGCAAAAATATTTTAAATTAATGCAGGGCCCACTGGAAAGTCGTATGGACTCTTTATATGCGGCGCTCATCACAAACCCTAGAATGACCTCCTTATCAATGGAGGCGATAAAAAATTTACCCGATGAACGAAATTTTTCTATATTCAACAATCAGGGGCAACTCATTTTGAGTTCGTGCCATGGTCAAATAATTGAGCATCAGCAATTGCAATGGCCGATATCAAGCATGCTTCATTATGGTTTTTTATCGAGTCGTTTACCTACTGAAAGCAACCGTACCGAGACAGAAATAAGTCCTATATTCAATTAGTTTGTAAAAAATCAATGATCCTGATTATTTAGGACTTCGGTTTTAAAAAAAACAAACAAAGAATACTCGCGGTCAATGCAGTAAGGCAACAGAGTACAATGGGCAAGATAATTGATAAAACAATCATTAAACCGCCTGCAAAGCAAATAATGGCATCACCCAGTGTACGCAAACTTAATTGCGCCCCCATGACTTCGCCTTGCATGGTGGCTTGAGAGCTATTAGAGATATGAATCGTCAGAGTCGTTACTACACTGGTGATGCTAAACCCAATGAGTGCAAAAAATAAAAACATCGCTATGGGATTTTGAAAGGTGATCATGGCAGCAAAAATCAAAGTAGTAGTCAGCATCGCCAAAATAATTATTTTATGAATAGGCAGGTGTTTTGAAAGGTGGTGGGGAAGCCAGGATGCACCTAGAGCAAGCGATGCTGATAAAGCACCATTATAAACTGCAATCATGCTGGGAGACATAAGCCATTTTCCAGCCAAATACACCGGACCAAACTCATAAAACATATCTACTGCAAAGGTAAACAGTGTACTGATGATGAGCAAAGGTTTCAAATGGGGGTGATGCTGAAATAAAAGCTTGAATTGGCGAATAATATTGAGTTGTTTCAAAATGGATTCTTTCTGAGGGGTCCCCAGGGTTTTATGCTCCGGCAATTTCCACCAGGCAAGCCCTAGGGTAATCACTGATGCGAGTGCGGCAACAGCAAAAGGGAATGACCAGGAAAACCAAGGAATCATACGTGCATTGGACAATAAGCCACCAATTATCGGCCCAATGATGTAACCAATACCGGCCATACTGTTGATCCTACCAAAACTTACATACTTGTTAATGGTCGTCAGTTCTGATGCGAATGCCCTGGCCACAGCAAAAGTCCCCTCCATGAATCCGGTTAAAAAGCGGCTGAATAATAAAAGCCAGAAACTGTTTATCTCAAACGAGATAACGGTCAATACATAACCGAGCATGCTTCCAGCCAGACTGAAGATCAGTATTTTTTTGCGCCCATACAGATCCGAATTTCTACCCAAAATAGGAGAACCAATGAATTGCCCCAGAGGAAAAATTGCAAGGGTAAGCCCCAGCAAAATACGTCTGCCAGTTTCACCCCATTCGGGAGAAATAATCAACTGATCGGTAGATTGTAAAAAAAGAGGCGGAAGAATGGGATAAGCAATGGATGAACCGATAAAACTGATTAAGACAATGAGTAAAATAATCCACAGTTGTCTTTTTTCATGAGTTGTTTGCATGTGCATTTTTATTCTTGGCCCTTGTTGGATCAACGGGCAACCGATTTAAAAGATCAGCAGGCATTTTAACATTTTTTTCGATAGGGCGATATTTTTTCATAAAGAGCAATTATTGAATTAATGCCTCATCCGTCCTGACTTGCACCTTCCCCCCACTGGGGAGGAAAGGGAAACTTCCTAGATTGAAACAATGTAATCCCCTCTCACACGTGGGAGAAGGATAGGTGAGAATCTATCTCAAAAAAATACACTATGCAAAAAATAAAGCGAAAAACAACAAAAAATTCGGTAGAATAATTCACATTTTTAATCACTAGAAGTTTACCATGCCTCATTTTCAAAACCTTCAAAACATATTGGATATGGATTTTAAACAAATGCGCGCGATTCAGGGACATGAGGGCATGCGCGCAACGGATGAAGCAATCCATTTATTTATTGATAATTTGATTTCATTTTTTTCTCAATTTAATGAACCGCCAACTGGAGAACAATTAAAAACATATCAAGTTTATATGGAGAAAATAACCAACAAAATCAATGCAAGTGAATATGCTTATTATCTCAATAAATACTCTACTCAATATCCTAAGAATGCAGAAAATATGGCTTCAGGATGCATGCTCAAAAGCTTTAAAGATTTACCTAATCGAATGCAATATTGGGCTGCATCAGAGAAATTTGGCGAAGCGATACGGAATGCGAAAAACCATAGCGTCGCCGTAAAAAAATTAAATAAATGGGCTTACTTAATTAATCAATACAACAAGAATTTCTTCTTTCAACATCAAGAGGAGCAAGGTGTAAATAAAGAAAATATATCACCTCAAACAGATACACCTTCATTTGACTTATAAACCTCCAATAAACTTATTCTGAAATTGGAGATGCTATAATCATTGTAATGAGTTGTGATTTTTAAAGTAAATAAAATTATGGCTCCATGTTGTTAATCCATGCGGATCAATGAAAAGTACTCTGAAGAAGGAAAGATAAAATGTTGACTGGAGCTTTTATTTTTTTAATTATTGCAATCATTTCAGGATACATCACATATAAAGGAACGGATCCTTCATCAATATATCATGCAAAAATTGTATTTTATGTTGCGACAGTTCTTTTTCTGATATTACTGATTATTTATTTCTTAACTCCAGCGCCGCCTGTTGCAACCCAAGTGATAAATCCTCTGTTGCAATAATGAGAACGGGGCATTTTAATCTCGATTTACCATTCCCGCGCAGGCGGGAACCCCTTGCACCTGCGAAACTATCCATTCTCATTGCATTCATTCTCAAGAAACACTTTAAGCTGCTCAACCCATGCCTCATCAACATAATCAATCAACCTTCTATGTGCAGTTGACTCCATTGTTTTCTCAAAATGTTGATATAAATAAGGACGATAATAAGCAAGGTCGGGAACATCCATACCTATTTCCTTGGCTTTTTCATCATTAACGCGCACTCTTAGGATGTCTTTAAAATGGATATGGGTTTCAAAAAGAAGCATCTCTTCTTCAGACATGACTCCGCCCTGAAAGAAAAGAGTTTTCTTACTTGCTTCAGATAAACGTGCAAAATAATCCTTTTTCTTTCCCGCCAGATAACGTTTGGCATTCACATGATTGCCGATGAGCAAAGCAATTTTTGCAGAGAATCCGAGCTCATAAGCTACATTTGCACCTATCCATTCATGATGCACTACACCTAAATCTGCCATCTTATTTTGTTGGGTATCCACAGCAAAGTGGCCGATATCATGAAATAAGCAAGCAAGAATCACTTCCTGATTGTGTCCTGCTTGTTCTGCAAAATAAGCACACTGTAACGCATGTTCAAATTGTGAAATAGGCTCTCCTATGTATTCCATGTCATGAGCAAAATTCAAATACTGGAAAGCCCTATTAATTTTTTGGTCAATATCATTCATAGTGTTCATAGCATCATTTCGGAAATAGGATTAGCAACATTATAAATTGCAGCGCCAGCAGAATAATCTTTATTGGGATCGCGCTCACAATCTGGAGGAAACTTTTCTCTCTTGTCCTGATAATATGCCTCGCGCATAATTCCACCCTCAGAAAACTTGCTAAAGGTAATAAAAATCGCACGGCGGGGTTTATTACTGCGATTCGCCTCAGAGTAATGGGGCAAATAGGAGTCAAATAAAATAACGTCTCCAGTTTTACACTCAATTGGCGACCATTGAAACTGTGCAGCCAGCTCTTTTTTTATTGAACCATCCACTTCTTGAGGAAGAATTGTAGGCTGATTAGCACCACCTTGAACCACTTGCAAACAACCGTTTTCTAAAGTGCAGTCATCTATAGCGACCATCATGGTGATGTGAAATCGCTGATTAAAGCTAATAAATGCGGGGGCATCTTGATGCGGTTTAAATCCGCCACCACCGGGAAATTTATAGTTAATTTTTTCTTTGAAAATGGCAGCTTTTTCTCCCATTAAGGTAGAAATCAAGTTTAAAGTACGCGCGCTGTTGGCAACCTCATACATCCCCTTATGGTAATCAATAAAATTTTCAACACGACAAAGCTGGCGCTCCCCCAGAGCATTCTTTTCAAAATACTTCATCCACTTTCCGGGTGTTTCAGGCCAAGAAGTTAATTCATCACACCACGTTTGCAGATGTTGTTTCATATCCAAAAAGAGAAAATCGGGCAAGATGACAAATCCTTGTTCTTTCCAAAAACAGTGTTGTTGTTCGCGCAACTGATAATCCATAACTTCTCCTTTCAAGACGCTGATACCAAGGTACTTTCGGAAATAGAATCCGGTAGCTTAGCCAATTTATTCTCTTCTTGTTCTAACCATCTTGTTAACAACCCGCCAAGCAAAAGAGTACTCGCAAGAATGGCTAAGGTCAGATGGATCCCTAACTGAGCTTGGAACATTGGCAAGAATACAGTTCCAATAAACGCACCCAATTTGCCTGTACCCGCTGCTAATCCATGTCCTGTAGCTTTGAATTCGGGATTATAGAGCTTTGCGGGCAAAAGATAGGTGGTAATTCCTGGACCAAAATTAATAAAAAAGTTGAAGAGGATGAACCCGGTAAAAATAAGGCCAAGGCTTGGAAACAAATAGCTCATGCTAAGGATTAATAATCCCAAAAAAGAAAATATAAATCCTATCATCTGAAGTTTAATCAGCGATACCTGATTAACAAAAAAAATCACTGCAAAAGCACCTAAGGACACAAAGACATTAACCACTAAAGTACTTTTCAGTACTTCGGTTTGCGCACTTAAAAAATTGGCCTCATGCGATAGATTAAACGCTTGTAAGACGTAAGGAGTGAATAGTCCTATTCCATAATAAGAGATATCTAATAAAAACCAGCAAGAACAGAGACAAACAGTGATTCTTATCATGCGCGGAGAAAAAACCAATTGATAATGTTTAACGACTGAACGCCTTGATTGGTGTTTTAAACCTTGATGCACTTTCCATAAAAAGCTTTCGGGTAACTTGGCTCTGAATAATAACCCAATGAGTGCAGGAATTGCTCCTGAAGCAAATATCCACCGCCAAACATCGAGTTGGGGATGCAATTTAAATAAAAACCAGGCAACAATGACGCCGATGGGGGAAGCAAGACAATTAATAAACATCGCCGTTGCAATAAATTGGGCACTTTTACGAGCCGGTATCATTTCAGCCAAGTAGGCGGCACAAATGGGATAATCAGCACCAACACCAAAGCCCAGTAAAAATCGCAATACACACAAAGAGGTGATACTCCAGGCAAAAGCAGAACAAATGGCAATGAAAACAAAAAAAATAAGATTGATAATGAGCATGCTTTTCCTACCCAACATATCCGCCAATCGACCCACAATGACTGCACCGAAAACGGCGCCAAGAGGTGCTGCTGCCTGGGTGAGACCAATCATCAGGGAGGAAGGATGGTATTGCGCATTAATAAACGGCTCAGCTACCGAAGCAATATATAAGTCATAACCATCAATGAACAAACCCAGCGCACAAACTATCCAAACATGGAGAGTTAGGGATTTACTATTATTTTCGTCCATGAAAATCTCTTGATAATAAAGGATATTCGCAATTTTATTGCGTCCTTAGGTAGATGATTTTTTAACACAATCATCTCATAAAAACAAACAAGCTCAGGATGAAAAATTCAAGTGGTCACTCTTTTAAGGGTGGGCCTTGCCTATGGCCGCCAAGCTAAGAAATAAATCAGATAGCTCAGAATATCTCCTCTCCCGCCGGAGGAATTTATTAAAAATAAACGTTAAATCGCGGGAGAGAGTGAGGGTTTTGGTACATTTTTCCTGAGCTTGGCGGCTATAGGCTAAGACCCAACATGTAAATGGTGCAGCCTATACAACTAATCTCAAGCTACTTCCAATACGCGTTCCTTAGGGAGCATCATTCGCTCAATAATAAAATACATACCAATCCCTAGAATGATCGCCCCATCAATGACAAGGGCAACAGGACGCATCGAACCATCGAAGAAAAGGCCAGTTAAAGCTACGGCTCCGGATGAAATAAACAAACGTGTTGACATAATGAATGAAGAGCAGGCCCCCTTGTGATGAGGTAAAATTTCTAAAGATTGTGCAAAAGTCACGCTCATGGGAAATGCACAACCTACCGCCATCCAACACATTGAAAAGGTAATCAAACGGGGTGAATCGGGATATTGGAACGCAAAATAAGTAAACAGCACAATGGATATTGCACAACACACCATCCCCAAATGGACTGCTTTGCGACTACCAATTCTTGAGATCACTTTTTCAGCATAAAAACTGGTCAGCGAAAACAGCAATACAATGACCCCTTGCTGGACGGCAAATTGGAAATAAGATAATTGACACGTATTTATATAATAAAACGACGCACTACCAACAAAAGTTAAATACGCTGTCACTAACATATTGGGCATGCTGGCATAGATTAAAAACTTTCCATGAGTGGAAACGGTCCAATAGTCTTTAAATATTTTCGAAATCTCTAGAGGTTGCTTTTCCGATTTGGTTTCTGGTAATTGCCAAATCAGAAAAAACCATGAAATCAGGGCAATAATCGCGATGAAGAAAAAATTCGCTCGCCAAGTAAAATAGTTGATAATGGCACTGCCTAAAATAGGGGCTGCTGCCATAAAAATGGTAACATATGCGTTAATTTTACCAATATAACGGGCTGCCACTTCGCCACTATACCGATCAGAGATCATCGCAAAGCCCATCACTAAAGTACTACTGGCACCTAAACCTTGAATAAAACGCCAAAACATGAGTTGGTATATAGAAAAGGAAAACACGCACCCCACTGCTCCAATTAAGAAACAGGTTGCTCCAAAAATCATCAAACCACGTCGCCCCAAAGTTACAGATAAGGGTCCGTACAACAAACCCGAGAGACAGAATGCTAAAAAATTAAGGCTTAATGTGTTTTGGACTTGAGCTTCTGTACTACCGAAAAAAGTCATAATGCTGGGAAAGCTGGGTAAGGAAATATCGATTTCCATACAACAACCTAATAGGGAGATAACAATGAGAGTTACGAGCGGTAACTGAAATTTGGTGGCTGGCATGATGACTTCTTCTTAAAATCGAGATAATAGACGAATATCTATTGCAGAATATATTTAATCGTTGTGCAATTATATCTCTATTTGCACACCTTGAGAAGAACAAGCCTCTTTTATTAATTTTTTGCTTGGTGTGGCGTCAAATTTGATGAGGTTTTTGCAATCTGCTCAAGCTGCCCTACCAAGTCCATCAATTCATCATAAACGTCAGTCGGCTTTGACCAAAAAGAAAATGGGCTCGCCTCAGATTCTTCCTCTTTATCGACTTGGGGGGCAATCTTTTTTTTCTGCTCTATTTTGGTTTTTATTAATTCAATGTCGCGTATTAAAGACTCAGAATCCTCATCTTTGCCTGAAAGCAGTTTGTTTTTAAGCGCATCTAACAGATAATTTAATTGACTTGACGAAGGTACTTTGCTTAGTTTTCCAATCATTTTTTCGATTAGTGGAATACGTTTATCTTCATAATGTTCGATTCCATGAAATGGTTTTTGCGGGTCAATCTGGAGTTCAACCATCTTTTTTTGCCTCCATGCTTCAGGAAGATGCATTGAGCTTTGCATCCTATGCTTTCTAATTTGCAATAAATATTGAGAAGCAAATTCTTCTGCAGATAATTTAGCGGTTTCAGGGTTTGTTAACCAATTAGAAAATTCTATATTATCAGGATCCTGAGTACCATACTCGATCACTTGTTTAAAAGTTAGGGTATCACTTTGATCTTTTGGAATCCCTAAGTGTAACGCGGCACTATCAAGTAATAATTGATAAGGCACACCCCACAAAGTTTCCTTCATTAATTTCATTCGCTTCTCAATCAATTGAAGTAATTCTTCTTTGGCTTCGAATATCGGCCCTTTCGTTTCGCCTGCGAGCATTTTATCCATTGCATTTTCAATTGCTTTCTTGGTTTCAAGATCCTCTTTGCCAAATAAGAGATTTCCAAAACACAATCTATCAAAAAGTTCACTGCGGAATGACTTTCGTTGATCCAGAGGAATTGATTCATTAAAATGTTCTATCATATTGATAGCATTGAATAAATCAGTCATTTCACAGGCCATGCGACTGTCTTTTCTCATTCCAAATTTGAAATAGACAATAGGAGATTTCTCAATGGCTTCTAACTCCAATTTCCCCTGAAATCCTCTGGCAAAACTCTCACGAAATGCATGCTCAAGGAATAGATAGCCCATGTGTTTGATAAAGCCAGTATCTGTGGGTGGAAATCCATTTTGAAAATTATCCATGCGATTAATATGAATGCAGTGAGGTCTCACATTATAATCCATCGCCCCCACGAGTTTACGATCTTTACCTTCGCCAATATAAACTTCTAAAACCTGATGCTTTCTCCCTCGTTGTGAAGGTTTTACTACCGTTTGAAACGCCAATTCTTCGTTTTTTGCATTTAATAGCTTTGTTGTGTAGGGCATATTCAATCTCTTTTGCTCATAATGACTAATTATAGGTCTAAGTTAAGATTGAGTGTGTTCAATTGAATTTTGTAAATATATAAGTACACTTCAAGAACTATTTTTTAGAAATGCTTATTGAGTCTTTATCGTTTAGCTCTTGTTCAGAAAAATGCTCATATAATTTAGAATGAGAAACTGTCCCAAATCCTCGACCTCGATGTTCATCCATAATCTTAAGAAAGCTTTTGTACTCTTCGCCTGTATACGTTTCCCTATCCTCTGGTTTCTTTTTGCTTTCTGCATCTACATTACGGTCGAACTGCCCCTTGATTTGACCAATGATGGTTGACCACGTTTTAGTATTTCCATATTGATTAAAACGCCACATCGCTTGCTCCTCTCTAAGGTAAGCAAAATCTTTGTGTTTACCCTCAATGAGCTCAACCAATTTTAGTAAGGATTTATTCGAATTAATCTTAGGTAAAATTAAATTGATGCATTCTTTGGCTTTCGCTTTTTGTTGCGCTGTATTTAAATCGGTTGCTTTGCCAATCGCTTTTAACTGACTTAAGATAATATCTGCACCATATTCATTCCAATCAATAACGGTTTTCTCAGAAAGTACCGCACGTCCCCATTTGACATTATATAATTCGGCTCCTTGTAAATTTGCTCCGCTCAAGTCTGCACCAGAAAAATCGGCAAAATTGAACTTAGATTCGCGTAAGTCAGCATTGATTAAGGCCGCATTCTTAAAACTTGTATTGAAAAAGTGGCAATGAGTTAAAGTTGAATTGGCAAGATTAGCATTTTCAAATGTACTCTCATTCAAATGAAATTTATCTAAAACTAGATAGGATAGGTTATTACCTTTGAAATCTTGATTACGTTTAATTCGAGAATACTGAGCCATTTCTTCATGGGCATATAAATCCATCAATACTGGATCATTTATAAGAGATTCATTATTAATTAATGCAACAACTTGCTGTAAAGTAGGCTGTTTGATAGGCTCGAGAATATTTATATTCAGTTCGGTCTGGAATAATAGTTTAATAATTCTTTGCCTCATTCCTGTATGTTTTAAAAACTGGTCAGGGATTTCAAGCCTAGTGCCTTCTTTGTATTGTTCTGGGAACTGTTTAATATAGGAACCTAAGGTATTTCGTGCGAACGCTTGCAATCGCTCATTATCATTAGATATTTCATCTAATTCTTTTTGCTTTCTCTTATTAAATGCTTCATCACTTACTTTTGTTTTTATGGCGCTCTCTGCCGCAGAGTTGTTCTTATGACCCTCCCATGCTTCGGCAACCGGTGCAAATTTTGGTAATTCACTAGCCAAAAAAACAAGCATAGGTAAATTTTGCTGTTTAGAAAGAAAAGCGACGATTTTTTCTTGTTCACCAGCAATGCTCTCATCATATTGACTAATAATTGCTTCTCTTTGCTTTTCATCGATTAGGCTTGACGCCCGTGCTTTGTCTTGCTCAAGGAGTTTTTCATAAAGACCTCTTAGCACCGCTTGAAATTCGATTGTGTTCCGTTGAGAAAATACAGGCAAAAAAGCATCAAAGACTTTTTTATATTCTTTATTTTCATGGATAAATTGATGCGGTTCCGATACTTCAATGGGATAGTACATAAAAAGCTCGCTGTACCTAGTAAGCTGCTCAGCTACCAGTTTGGCTTGCTTTTTAATTTCTAAATTAAGTTGTAATAGTGATTGTTGCAACTCATTGAGAATTATACCTTTTTGTCGAACAATTATATCAGGGGTATCTTTGTTAGCCTGTTTAAATTGTTCTGTAAGAGACAGTTCGTCAAGCTCAATCGTTGTACCGGAGATGTCGATGATTGCTGTGGCTATTTGAACATCATGTTCGTCAAAAACATCAATTTTGAATTCTTTATTCTCACTTTTTAATTCCTGCAAAATGGTATGCAGTAGTACATCAAAACCAAGTCCATTAACTTCACCTGCAATTTTGTATTTCATCGCTTTACCTTTTGAAGTATTAATGTTTTTTGTTTAATTATAGTAAATAATGATTAAGTGATTATTAATTGTCATAATAAAAGATCAATAATTGATGGGGTTATGTTAAAAATCATGAGTAACAAGAGGTCTTGAGATTAGATGAAACAGTTGAGACTCCATAGGCTTAATGGCTGCAGCGAACTAACTCAGCTGCTTTAAATCGAAGTTACAGAAAAGAAGGGGTTGACTGTAATTATAACTCAGCAAGTTGATGCAAGATCATCTATAATATTTTACGACTCAATTTTCTAAATGCAGGGATGTTGGACAGATTATTTAAAAGGAGTTTTTTATGATTTCTATGAACAGGGTTTCTTTCAAAATAATACTTGGAACATTAAGTTGTCTCTCATTTTTACCTACTGCCTTTGCAGATGCACCTGCTACTCAAACTTCAACTCCCGATATTGCAGGCACCTATTTATGCAATTTTCGTGATCCTTTTTCTAACCCGACAGATGGCACAGAAGTACTTACCATTAAAAAAAGCAGTGACAATAATTATAGAATGTCCAAAAAAGGAATACATGACACTACACCAAGTATTGTTGGGGTTGGTTTGCAAAATAAAGATATAAATAATGCATTCTCATTTATATTTTGGTGGTCTAAAGATCTCACCACTACTTTTACCCAATACATCCTCATCAAACCTGATGGTACTCTGGAGGGTAAATGGGTACAAAATAATAAGAATCAAGCCGCTACATTTAGTTGTAAAAAATCATCATAAAGTGACTGATGTATTGGGGTGAATTAACAAAAGGAGTTTGTTATGAAAGCAGCATTGGCAGGTATCTCTTTAACAGCCATATTATATTTCATTATCCCAACAGTTTATGCAGACAATAAGACTGCCAGCACCTCTCCATCTCTTGTTGGGAGTTATCAATGCCAATGGAATGGCTCTTTATTGGCTAATAAAAACTTTACCCTTACTATATCGCAGACTGGCGATACTTATAACTCGGAATGGGATGATAGTACCGGTAATCCAGTACTGTATGGTACGGGATTAATGAGTTCGAATATCACTAATTTTTTGACGACTTCTTTTTGGGGCGTCACCGATAATACCATTTTAGGTGTATTATCTCTGGCAATAAAGCCAGACGGGTCTTTGCAAGGCAGCTGGATATCTCAATCCGGAAAAGACAGTGGAACCCAGACGTGCACCAAAAGTTAATAGCAACTTAAATCTGAGGCCGGGTAACCCTGCGCTAATCCGCACTGCCTACTGTTATGGTTTTCTGATATAAAGTCGCAATGGTTTGTTGAATTGAATTGGCGGCAGTAGAATTCTTGAAGAAGTTATGTAGCGATAGAAATGTGATTTATAACCTAGGAGACTTAATACCGCTACAACAATATAGTACCATTTTAATCTTAATTTATTATTAACTGCTTTTATTTTTTTCTTTCCTTGGTAAATTCGTAGTGAATAAGCAATAGACGGGTTTTACAAAGCAATTTATTTCAAAGAAATGTCTGACAAAGAACTATCAAAAAAGCAGTAAAATCGACTCCGATTTCAACAACTTTTTTCAGGATCGTGCGGTATATTTAATAGTTCGGTAACTTGAGCACTGTCAAAGAAAAAATCACATATTCCATTAATATCAATACGCTGATGTTCATTCTCAACAATATGTTTCATATAAAAGTTAATACGAACTCTAGATAGACCATTTGAACTTATCTCATTAAAATTAGGAAGCTCATTATGGTTGCTCACCGTCAGAGTCATTTTTTCATGCAAAATATTATCAAGCACTGATACATAGCCTAATGCATTTAAAAAACAACCAACAACGATATTCCCCGTCTCCAAGAGGGCTGATTCTTCGAGACACCCTATTTGTCTTGTTGAACCAAGTGTCCGATGTAACAGAACATCACAGATTCTTAAAGCGGAAATTCTTGGTAAGATATAGGTACCAAAGCCCTCTAAAGTACCAAGCAAAGGAGTAGTCATTATTATCGCTCCTCCCAAGTTAGGATTAATATGGGCGATCTCCTCTTTCATACTCTCTTTGATGATGCTTTGTACCTCAGTGACTTTGACACTGACATTGGCACTTGTTAACGTCATCTGTTGGCTTAATAATTTTGATAAGGCAAAGGTCGCTTCTGTTGCTGCGAAACTCATTAATTCATTGAATCGTTTCTCTATCTTCATCATGATTTATCCTGTATGTTTTTGCTTTAAACATAGGAAAAGCTCTTCGACATCCATAATGAAAATCGTGTCACCTGATCCTAATAATGCCGCCCCAGAGAACAACTTACTCCCTCGAATGATTGGATTAATCGGTTGAGTAATAATTTCTTCTGTGCTGAGCAGCGCGTCTACAACTAAACCTAATAACTCTTCTTCTTTTCTTAAGACGACAATAAATTGGTGTTCTTCTGGAGTTACCTTTTTCTTAAATAGAACAGACAAACGCAAAAGAGGGACATTGATTTGCTCATACACAAAAGCTTTTTTTGATTCCAATCACCTTTAACCACTGCGGTTGCTAACTGAGCAATATTTCGAAGCATTCTTAAATTCGATTTACAAAGCGATACAATAAATATAGTAAAAGTATAATATTTTTACAAAAATGAATAGCCGTGATAGAATTCCTTAAGAGCACTTAGTTTTTTTTTACCCACATAACTAAGTATCCCATGTCTGAGAGAATTTGTTATGCCAAAATGTACTATTAGATTATTACTCGATGCAGCACAGCTCGCGTATCGTATTGAAGGAAAAGAGAATAAGTTGCGCGAAGACGAAAACGAAACGAGTGAAGGCTACATCAAAACCAAGACATTAATAGAGGGTATCACTAAAGCTGAATACGAGATCCAGGCTAAAACCAATCCCGAAGCAGATGCTTCTGACGCTTTAGCGGCTGTTTGTCTTAAACCAATAGATGACAAATCCCCTTCCCCTATTATCATCTCGTACAGAGGAACAGCGTCGATTAAGGACGTGTCTTCCAATATTAATCTAACCTTAACGGGTACCGTAGGAAAAAAATTACAGGAAGAAGCTTATGATTTTTATGAGCAGGCAAAAAAACGGTTTCCCAATAGGGAAATAATTATCGTCGGACATTCTCTAGGAGGACACCTGGCTCAATATGTCGGAGCTCGAGCCTATGCCACAGATAAAGACTTGCGAGACTCAAGAAAATTACATGTGAGAACATTCAATACAGCCTCTATCGATTCACTCCATGGCCGATCATTAACTGAAAAGCGCCCCGATCTTCTTGCTCAATTTTGTAATTACAGACTGGACATGGATATTGTCAGTGGGCTACCCGTTGCAGAAAATTTAGGTAGATTACCCACTCCACGATATTATGGAAACACCTTTTCTTTTTGCACCGATAAAAACAGATTTGCAGCCCATCCTTTGAGGGCAATGAGAGAAGTTATTCCTGACCCCGTACAAGATTTAGAAGTAGGTGGAATCAATCAAGCTCAAAGGGATTTGAACATGCTGAAAGAAGCCGTTCTAGGTATAAAAGAAGCCTATGCAGCCCACATAAAGGGGCAATGGTTTTCTACGTTTCGAATGGGTAGCCAAAATAAAAAAATTATTGATAAACAATTAGATCTTGTTACTGCTGCTTTAAATGAAAATCCACCTGATTTTGAAATAGCAAGAATGCAACTAAGTATCGCCAAGCATCGAACATCTGGCCCTACTTCGTATAATTGCCTTGACTTTTTAACCAAAGAGCTTAATTTTGTTAAGAGTGAATCGCCTGAGGATGCGACAATCTTGACCGTTAGGACAACTCAAAATAATATTTAGATTTTCTATGTGCTTCACTTCATTGATCTAAAGGTATTTTTCCATAGATTATGGGGAAGACCATAGTTCAGATTAAACCATTCACTGTTTATTAAGTGCATTTGCTGCAACTACTGCCGGTTCTGCGGCAGCCTTTACCCTTGGATCAATGGAAAAATTTCCGCCTTCACAAGACTTTATTGAAGCAACTTATCCATTAAAATCCATATCATTGTTAAAAAATTGACAATACCTTAAGATCCAGTTGCAAATTCACGTTTTGTTAATCATATCCTAATAATTATCTGGTATAATAATTAACCCAAGTGTTCTTTTTTAATTAAATTTTATGCCTGATAATTTTGGTTTCGCTGAAATTAGTACTATTGAAGATGCCACTGCTGCGTGGCAATCTTTTTTTGGTCGTTTTTTCTCGCCGGAAATTCCACCAGGTGTTGATGTCACTTTTGATCCAAAATTACCCGTGTTTGCTCCTAGAGAAAATAAAAATGCTAAATACAAACATCCTGGGTTCATAGACCCTAAAACAAAAAAGTTTCCTGTAGATCCAGAAAGAACCCTACATTCTGATGATTTTGATGACTTTTTAAATGGCAATAAAATTACCATTCCGGCACATATCACTCTTGATGCTGAGGGCTTGGAACGAGTTGCAAACGCAATTGCAAGTGGTGATTTTGAAAACCCAGCCTTAAATAAAGAAGAACATACTTTTTACGCGTTGTGGCTTTTCAAACAGAACAAAATCACGCGCCAACAAATAACTACGATACTCGCCAGAGCCCAAATTCCTAAAGAATATCCTTTGGTGAAAACGTTTTCTATTTTTGATAAACATGGGAAACTTACCCAAGAGGCTATTGAACTACTCTTTCCAGCGATTGCAAAAAGTATCTATGGTGAAACACTGACTGGGGAGCAGTATGAACGATTACTGTACCTTATTTTAGCTGCACCCAAATCAGAACAAGTTTTTTTTATTTCAAAAAATAATCCGAAAATTATTGCTCCACGAAACAAGCCTTTCCAACTCGGAAATGCTCTGCTGAGAAATAGTTCTTGGCATAGGGCAACATATCAAGGAGAGGAATATGATCTTTACTTATCTTTCGGTGTTATTGAAGCACTGCAAATTGCACGGTATGGAGTTAATGGCGCTGCTGCAAATCGTGCCAAAATAGGAAAGGTAGGAATTGATGCAGTAAAAGAGGCCGTTGAATATAACTATAGACCGACTGCAATTAGTGTGCAGGATAGTGGCGTTGAAACACCTACAAAAGATATCCATGGGTATGCTGACAGTCCCATGCCTGTAGTAACAGAGCATGATGTGTATCATGCAAAAATACAAGGCACTCTCAGACCAGATTTCAATCTGATGTTAAATCATATGCATCAGATTATTTCTCAACATACCAAACTAAAATGGTCAAAAACCATGTGGGAAATAATAGACCGTGAGTTTCTTGCTTTTGTACATCCCACAAAAGGGATGAAATTGAAAAGTGGTGAAGAGCGTTTCATTGAAATGCTTCATCGTAATGATATGGATCAAGTGCGTTTATTCAGGAGTTACGATCCTCCACTGTTAAGTGATGATGGATTTGCCATAGTTTGGCATATGGTGAATCAAAGTGATGTTTGGAAAAAACTCTATCACGTTGATATTAATCGTTTGGGCTATCCATATGATATGTTGATTAAACAGATGAAGGCCTTCCAAAAAACGCTTAATAGTATTTATAAGGACAAGGAGGGCAGCCATCACAAGCACACCGAGTTGCTTACACTGAAGTATCGTTTGTTTGGTAAAACTTCTACCACTGAGTTTAAAAAAATTTGCAAGCTAATTGATACTCTTGAAGATCAGTTAATTCCTGAAAAAGATAAAATCACTGACCACGTTCAAAAATTGATATTTGGAAAATATACTGATGGAACGGATAAGAATTTAACCATACTTAAATTTAAAAATTTTGGCAAAGAAGTATTAATTGATGAAAATTCAGTAAAAGAAATAATTCCAATGCTGGTGAACATGCAGCTTATTTCTAAATTCGGAGAAAAGAATCCAGAAAAAGTAAAAATAGAACTGGAAAAAATCTCCAAGCAATTCAAAAGTACTTATCAGGAGGGCTCTTTTTCAAAAAATGAATTGGCAACTTCAATTGGTAGGTTCTCATCAATAACCGAAAAACTTGATTTTCTTGAGGCATGTTATGAAAAAATAATTCATTCAAAGGAATACACTCAACGACACGCCACTGCAGATAATCTATTTGCTTTTTTTAAAAATCCATTAACTGCGTCTCAACGGAAACATATCATTTTGTTAAAAGAGCAACTCAATGAATTAATAACAGAATTTCAACAATCAAATCATTTAAGTAAAGAAGATAATGAAGAACTGCAATGGTATATGAAAAATCGTGGCTCTAATCTGGCTCTTTGCAATACTGATCGGTTTTATCTACACTTAGACGCCACCGTTCCCTCCGCCATCCAGATAGGAAAATTAGAAAGTTAGACTGTTTTATTAGTAACAGCTTAATAAAAAATTCAAGACTTACCTATTTACACTATTTCATCTGACTATAACTGATTCCAAGTGTCTGCATAGCGACTATGTTTCATCGTAGCCAACCGTCTTAAACAAAAGGCCTGGACAGTTGCTACTTTTTCCCGCAAAGGTTCACTATAAAATTCATAATTAGCTCCACGGACTCATCGATTGAATATTGGGACGTATCAATCACCATTTGTTTGCTTTGCCAAAGTTCATAGTGGCGATCCAAAACATCTTGCCATGTAGGCAGTTTATGCCCCTCTAAATCGGCAATACGTCCTTCTACCCGATTTTGGTGAACTGTTGCATCGGAACAAATGAGTTCAATCTCGATGAAATCTGCTCCCGCTTGTTTGGCTACTTGCTGCCAATGTTGGCGTGTGATTGCAATCGGATTAACCGAGTCGGTGACCACGTTTAAGCCTAAGGCCAAATTCTCTCGAGCGACTGCATAACTGATAAAGTACCCCTCTGAACCTACTATCAATGAATCAGGATAGCCATCTACGTTAAGTAAAGCCTGCTCAATGGTGTCTACTCTCAGATAAACTGCCTTTATACGCTGGGCTATGATTTTAGAAATCGTAGTTTTTCCTGTGCCTGGCAACCCACCAAAAATAATTAACATCGCTCGATGGCCTTTTATAAAGGTTTGTAGCATTTTTTATTATTTTCCTTTTTTCTTCAAAATGTGCAACCTTATCCTTATCACATTTTGTTTTATTTCAATTATCTGTGTATCTTTTAGAGCAAGGATTTCTTAAAAGTGATTCAAAGCGTTTTGCTGTATTGAGTTGATAAATATTCTTTATAATCTCCCTGGCTTTCCTCACACGCTTTTTTGTAAGATTGTTTTCTAAATTCCTCAGAACAAAACAAACCCTCTTTTTTGAAAAAATGATGAATTTGTCGGTTTGTTTTATTAGAGGATTTTAATAAACCCTCGCTGACTGCGGTTTTTACATTTGTTTTAAGTAATGGCGAGTTGATTTGAACAAGCCATTTGTTTGCTATGTCCTGTTTTTGCCAACGTCTCATTTTGAGATGGAGACGCCTCTTTTTGCAGAATATTGCTAATGACTCTGATTTTTTTATGCAATATTTGCATCACTGACAATACATATTTTTTTCTGCTTTCGTGCATTTGCTCATAAGCAACAGGAAGTGCATTTTTTTTTGAAAAGCAAATATTATCGATCACCCTATCGAGCGTCGTTCTAAGTTGTGTATCAGCACCATAAAGGCCCAGCTCGATACGTTTTCGAATTTCATGAGCTTCTTCTAACAATTGGGAGACAATTTTGGTGTACTCCCGCTTGAGCTGAGTATCTGTTTGAGTAGATAAAAAGTAAGCCCAATTTGTTTTGAATTTCCCTAATACATGATTGTCGTTATACAAAGGTAATTTAGACCCCGGCTTAGCAACTCGATATTCGCCCCCTACAATCCAGCTTAATAAAAAATTATAGGCCTCCAAGCCCGTCATCAGTTTGCAGGCTTTATTTTTATCTTTGAGTTCTTCTAATAATTCAGCAAAAGCTTTTTGATCTTCAACCTCATTGAAGATAAAGATATGCCTGACACAAGAAACTGAGTGAATCGGTTTTACTAAGTCTTTAAATCGCTGTATGGTCTCTTTGGTCTTACCGACACCACGATTTAAGGTGAGTTCAATTACTCTAAATTTTTGAAAATCAAAACCCATGTGCCCCCCGGAGATTAGAAACTATTGAGATTTCTTAAATAATCAACATGTAGAATGGTTCTGCGGTTTCCACCTACTCTGCTCATGCGCAATGATTCATTTAAAAACACTAAGGCATGAAGATAAACCAATGGTATATTAAAATGATAATTTGCTAAAAACAAGACAAGAACAACCATTGAATCAAGAGCCTGACTGGACTTTATTGCTTGGGTAAATTCAAGAACGACAGCACTTTTATTCTGGGAACTCGCAATCGAGAGTCCGTTATTAACGTAATGACGGCCAGACGAGCAAACTTAGGCTGTGCGCAGATTCATACGCCCCCTGCATTGCTCAGACCAGGTTTGCTTGATTTACTGCACCGCATTAAAAATTGTTGCATACAGGGACGTCTTTATTATTCAATAGATCCTCCTAATCTTTCAACGTTTCAGGCGACATAAGCATTTTATAGATTTCGCCAACATGCATTTCTTCTTCTTGAATCATTTTTCTGGCAAACTCTTCAACTAACACTGACTTTTTTTCTGAATGGTGTAAGAGTTGATAATATAAATTCAAACCTTGTTTCTCATGCTCAAGAGACTCCTCCAAAATAGTTCTAATATTATGCTGATGAGTCTCTAATAATGTGCCAATTTTAAGTGTAGGGTGATAGGAAAAATGGGTGATGAGCTCCCCTATTAAATGAGCGTGATTTAAGCTCTCTTGAGCCTGATCCCGCATCCATTTACAGATAGGAATACGATTAAAACCAAATATCATAAAAGAGTAGTGGGTATAGCGCACAACCCCCGCCATCTCAAGCTCTAATAATTTATTTAGCGTTTTTATGATGGCATCATCCATTGTTTCAGACTCGGGTCTTCCCTGTGTCATAGTTCATTCCTCTAATTTGCCTATCTAAGAGTATAGAATAATTCAAAAGAAATATGGGTTGAGGCGCAAGTCCATAGGACCTTAACCCAGGCTTCACTTGGTTTCACCCAAGCTTGCTGGATTAAGTTTCAGACTATGATTTCTTAAGACTTTCAACTCACTTCAATCATATCTATTATAAACTTAACATTGAACCTTGCTCAGGTTTAATTAATGCGACACCGATATCATTTTCCTGCGACAATTCATCGATAACCTGCTTTCGTGTATCCTCTTTCGAATTTGAAAAATCCACTAATCTGGGTTTGATGTGAGTAACAATAACTGGCAATCCCCGCAGTGCGTTTTTTAAATCGAAAGGATCAACAATTGACCCCAGTTGGCGCAACTCAAACATAAATAAACTTGGTTTTAAATGCCCAAATAATTTGTCATCTGGCTGTGAGTTTAAAAAGGAACACTCGAGCATGATGGCATGAAGCTGCTTATTTCTTATGAGTGGCGCAATTTCCTTCCAAATAGTTTCCAAATTTGTCGATTTTTCAATGCGATCAGCCCCCGTATCCCCCAAGTATAAGAGATATTCAGTCTTATAACGTATTAAAAAGGCGCTTGATGCCATTCCACCATGACTTAAAGGGAACGTTTTTACCTGTAGATCGGTATTAGGAATAGCAGTCCATTGCAGCAATGGTATGGTTTGATAATGCTGATAATTCAAGTGCGGAATTTCACCCCCATCACCAAAATTTCCCCAAACAGACCAATTAAAAATATTTTTCTGCAATGCCTGCATGGTTTCTTCGCGTGCCATAATTGTCTGCTGCGCTCGTAATTCGGGTTGAGCCATTACAAGCCCCATCAGATGATCAAGATGTGCATGAGAAATGAGGTAAGCCGGAATATGTTTTTGCAGCAAATCGTCAATATTTTTATTTAATACCGATTGCTTCTGGAGGCTAACTTCAAGCCCACGCATCAAAGTACCCCCATCAAGGGCCGTATAATTTTCGCTCTCGATTGTTTTTAATAAATAAGCGGATAAATTCCCATCTTTCAAACCGCCATAGACTCCAAGAGGAATAATCTCGAAAACAGGTGCGCAAGATGCTGCGTCTGACAACAAAAAAATCAAAATCGTAATCAATAATTGACGCATGCAGGCTTCCTTAAAGGCTTCGGGTAATTGTGTAAAATAATATAGTAATTCAGACTTGCTGCAATCAGAGATTTTATAGAGTAGAAAATCAGCAGCTTGATTCAAGTGACTTTATAGTAAACCTTGAATGCAGAAATGTAATCCCCCTATTTTTAATCAATTTCCTCGTCCCGGACAGAGTACTTTCAGCTATTAGAATGAATTTAGTGTCATGAGCAACCGATATGATAGGTAACACCATTCAAGGCGAGAAAGGTATTCACAGCCTCCCCCAAAAATCCCCTCTCCCCTTGGGGAGAGGGCTAGGGTGAGGGCAGCCATTTCTATTCTGAGCTTGGCAGCTAGGCGACTTGATTCAACTTTTCAGGGTAGCGAATTTTTGGAATGAACGTCTACTAGTTCCTCAAGATACTCATAATCCCTTGTAAAAACTTCTTTTATTTCCTCAGGACTAGGCCGAAGTTCAGGTTTCGGAGCTAACGTTGGGAGTAACACATACATTATACTCTCTTTTTCGTTCTCACTGAGTTCGCACTCCTCAAGGTGGATAAGATCGCTGTCAAATAAACCCTTTTTGCTTTCAAGGTAAACCCCTTTGATGCCTAATTTAGGATTAGGGATCATTCTTTGTTCTCCCCAAATCTCAGCGAGAATATGTCCTAAAGCAAACACATCGCTTGCTGTACTGCTCCCATCTCCCTCGAATCGCTCGGGAGCCATATACACTGGAGTACCCCTTATTAAAGAACCAGAATCGTTAACCTTTATTTTCTTGGCAAAAGCGAAATCTATAAAAGTAACAATTGGCTGCTTGGGGTTAGAAAGATCCACCATTATATTTCTAAGAGAAATATCATTGTGCACTAAACCTCTCCTTTTTACTTGTTCTATATATGCATCGAGAATGGCAAGGGAAATTGCTTTTCGGGTAGCCGTGTCCAGTGGTTCTTGCGGCGTCCCATACAAAAGATCATGTAAAGTAATCCCAGGGGCTTTTTTAATGATAAAATACGCACCAAGTGATCCATCATGATCTCTAAAAAAGACAGGTTTTCTTACTTTTAAATGACCCGCTTGTTTGGTTCGTTTATATTCTTCGTTAATGCTTTTACGCCATATTGCTTCTTCTTTCTCTTGTTTAAATAAAATGAATTTTCTCACTCTCTCTTTATGTGGTTTTAAAGATATGGGTATAAATTCAAGCCCCCTTTCGTTAAAAACCAACTTCCCTTCGATAAGGTCAATACGTCCAAATTTTCCGCTGGCTGCTTGGCCGTCTCTCATTACCTCAAAACATTCACTGATGCCGTCTTTTCCCAAGCGCCAATTCAGTTCATGGGTTAATTTAAATCGGATGGACTCATGTGTATAAACCGTATCTTTTAAAAACACTTCGGGATTATCATCACCCTCCAAAAAATCGATTAGGAAGGGGATCTGCTCTTGACTCAACTGAGTAGGATTAATGATTATCACTGACTCATCAGCTGGATTGGTATTGTTTTCAAGTTCCGATTTTGCTCTCATATAAGCTCTTATAAAGGACAAATTGTACCGAAATTATACTTTTTAATTATTAAGAAAATATTATTTTTCCAAGGAATAATTTGTAATTATTCCAGGACAGTAGGTAACTCGATGATAAATAATTAAATTAGAATGAAATTCGCTTGATCTCGTGTTACAGTTGGCCAATTTTTTGTGTTATTCATTTTGGTGTAACAAATTATGTCCTTATATCAGCTTATTAATCGCCAACTTAGGCCCGCAGGTTTTCATTATGAAGAAGAGCAACTAAATCAACTAGATATAATCGAATATATGCTGTTTGAATCAGCAGGCGTATTGCCTTTGCTACAAGGGAAGCCGCTTAAATGTGTCTTTCGTCCAGGTCATAAAAGCACTATTTTTTTTCCCGTGAGTCAAAAAGTCTCAGCTCTTGAGTTCGGTGTTAAAATGAACGAAGCTTCTATAAGCGAAGAAGAGCAAATTAATTTTTCTCAAATTGCCCATGCGATTGCAGATAAATTTCCAGGGAGTGTTGTTGATGGGGAACGTCAATTTTATAATCATTATAATACATTCAGCGCAGTTATTATTCCCGACCAACATATTAAAAATGCGATCCAATCCTCTTCTCTCTTTTTAGCAGCCGGTAACTTATCAGAATTTGATTTAGAATCACTTCTTCTCCTAAGAAAGAACCTTAATCTCTATAAAATTGCTGATAATAATCTCTCAGACCTGGTAGATAGATTACTCATAAGAGTCAAAACCCATATATCAGAGCACTATGACCTACCTATAGTTCATCAGGCATTACCTAAAGTAGAAAAGAAATTCGCAGCGATGTTGGCCATTAAAAGAGAAGAATATAAATATAATCAATTGCTCCGGGAGCTCAAACATAAATTACACGAGTTGGCTCATAAAGGAACGATAGCTTATGCATCTCCTTATCTCGATGAACCACCTGTTTCGAATGATAATTTTGATCCTAATTACTTGAGTGTCGCTCCAATTGCTCAACAATTAGAAGCTACCTTAATCGAAAGTGGTGCCGATTTTTTCAATAATCCAATTTCACAAAAAAGCTTTGAGGATTTCAAACAAAAGTGTCAGGGATCAATAACAAGCGCAAAAATTGATTTTGCCAACTTTCGCGGCAAAGGAAAGTGGTATAATGAACTGAATCCCCTATTGAAAGCACTTATCGTGTGTGTCAAAGCAATAGCCGGAATTATTGCTGGTCTTACTGTGGTTCCAGGGTTGTTGACAGAAATCTATTCTGAACAAGGCTATATCGGAACTTTTTTTAATACTAAAACAGACTCGCTCAGAAAATTAGAAACCTTTGAACAAAATCTTTTTTCTAATAATGGTATCTTTGATGAATTAGATAAAGAAATTCCCAATATAGGAATGGTCATTTAGATTCAGGGCTTAATTCCTTCAGCTCAACAGCAAAGCAACGCAGCAACTGTCTTGAATCAGCTGCTGTGTCAAAATTGCATAGGGAACATAAGGTCGTTCAATTCCACTTTGTGTATGCTCGCTATAAAAATCTGAATGAAACGCTTAGACTATTGAACGAGCAACAGTCTCAACTACTTCTTCAGCATATTCCACCGCATTTCGCATAACGCCCAACATTCATTACAGCGGGTAAGGTTAAAACGGCGATACATCCCCCTTTAACTTTGCCATGATCATGTTGTAATTCTTCAATAAACTTTTTATTTTTATGAATCAAATCTTTCGCCCGGCAATAAACTCCATGAACTTTATGTTCATTAGGAGCATTTACTTTAGGAGAACTCGCGTCTATTGCTTTCTCAAAAAACCGTTTCATATCATGACCTCTTGATCATTAAAAATAGTGGATATCCACCTCAGAACAGAAGATTGGGTAAATTATCATTCCCCTCTTCCAAAGTGCTCAATATATTACCAATTGATCACAGTTAATACAATATGCATATTTAACGATTTCAACTGGACGATTTTATTGTTATAAGTCATGATGCAAAGAGACACCCAGTTTTTGCCCACTATAAAATACCTAGTGCTAAGAGTAGGTGTTTCTTGGGTGAAGGAGTTTTAAATGATATTCTTTCCTGCCTATATGCCTCTATTTTTGAAAGGAAATTTTGCGGATGAGCGTCTTGAGATAGTGCAACGATTTTTAATGGTAATCGAAGAGAGAGTTTTCTAATACAGGATTAAGAATCAAAAGAGGAAAGGCAACATGCTGAAAACGAGTCAAGTGAGTGAAACTTTGCGGCAATCTGGTATTCGTGCGGCAAGCACGGAGTGTGAAAAAATTGGCGGCATTAATTTAGGCCAGGGTATTTGTGATTTACCTACTCCTGAGGTCATTAAACAGGCTGCGATACGTGCGATTGAGCAAGAAAAAAATGTGTACTCTGCGTGTGAAGGGGTATTTAATTTACGTCATGCCATTGCTCATAAAATTCAAACTTTTAATAAAATTCCAGTTCAGGCCGAAACAGAAGTTCTGGTAACTCATGGTTCCACCGGTGCTTTTATTTGTGCGACGATTTCTTTGTTTAATCCAGGGGATGAAGTTATTTTGTTTGAACCCTTCTATGGCTACCACAAAAATATTTTAGAGCTGTATCAAGTTCAAGTTAAAGCGGTCCCCATTAATCTGCATGACTTAAGCGTTCAAATGGAGGACCTTGAACAAGCGATTACCCCTAAAACCCGGGCAATTATCATTTGCACGCCATGTAATCCTTGCGGCAAAGTGTTTTCTGAGCAGGAATTATTAGCCATCGGTGACATTGCAGAACACTATGATTTAGCAGTAATCACGGATGAAATTTATGAATATATTACTTATCCTGGCTATAAACATGTGTCTTTTGCTAGTTTGAAAAATTTTAAAGAACGCACGATCACGATTTCAGGATGTTCAAAAACGTATAATATGACGGGATGGCGTTTAGGTTATGCCAGTGGTCCGGCCCATGTCATTGCGAAAATGGCCCTGGTTCAGGACCTAGTATATGTGTGTCCGGCAACCCCCTTACAACATGCGGCGATTGACGCGTTTAAATTACAAGACAGTTATTATCAAAAAATGTGTCAAACCTATTTGGAAAAACGAGATCATACAGTTCGAGAATTACGTGAGATTGGTTTTGATGTGACCGTTCCTCAAGGAGCTTATTATATTATGGCTGATTTTTCCCGCATGGGCTTTAAAGATGATGCGACCATGACGCGCGTATTATTAGATCAAGCCAAAGTTGCCGTGGTTCCTGGACGTTCATTTTATTTAAATCCGGATAAAGGAAAACATGTCTTACGTTTTTGTTATGCGTTGAGTATGGAAAAAGTAGCGCAAGGAGTAAAACAGATTAAGGATGGTTTAGTATCCTGTGTGTCCTAAGACCTAGACTAACTCCTGGCAGATAGGTTGGGGCATTTTTCCCAATCTAGCTTGCTGGGTTATCACGCAAAAAAAACACCATCGTTTGGATTATGAATAAAAAAATTATTGCTGCAGCATCCTTAGGCACTCTGCTTGAAATGTATGATTACGCAATTTATGGGTTTATGGCGCCAATTTTAGCGTCTCTTTTTTTTCCTATTGCCAATCAACACGTTGCGTTAATTGCAACATTTGCTATTTTTGCAGCAGGCTTTTTAATTCGACCATTGGCCGCCTACTGGTTAGGGAATCTAGGTGACTCTATTGGTCGGAAAAAAACATTGACGCTCACTCTCTTAGTCATGACGTTTTCATCAAGCTTTATTGGTTTATTACCTACGTATAAAACCGCAGGCATTATCGCCCCCATATTGCTAACTATCTGTCGATTAGCCCAAGGAGTTTCCGTAGCCGGGGAAATGACCTTAGCAAGTATTTACATCTATGAAAATGTCAGTATGCGTCATAAAGGGTTCGCCGTTAGCTTTGTCACTCTGGGTTCTATTTGTGGGTTGTTACTGGCAATCATCATCAGCAAAATAACCTTGTCATTTTTTTCCAAACAGGAACTCCTTTACCTTTGGCGTTTCCCTTTTTTAATGGGAATATTCGTTGGTTTTGCTGGAGTTTATTTGCGAAGTAAGACCAGAGAAGTGACCAATTTTTCAAAAGTAATGACCAAAAGACAACATCATCCATTAATAAGTGCCTGGCATTATCGGCAAAAAGCAATTATTGCTATTTTTCTTCTAGCAATTTTTTGCAATGCCAGTTTTTATACTCTTTTTGTTTATATGCCATCGTATTTACAACAACGCGGATTAGCAATAACCGTAGCGATGGATGTAATTATGGTGGCAATGATTTGTTACAGCATAGGCTTACTTCTCTCAGGATTTATCTCGGATACTCTAGGAAGACAATTCCCGTTAGCAGTCAGTTTGATTGCAACTGTTTTTGCCAGTCTCCTGATCAATTATTTAATTAATGCAGGAACCTTAATACAGATTACTTTGGCTTGCAGTGCTTTGGCGATGATTATCTCTCTTTTTATTGGCAGTGTATTTACCGCGAGTCTTGAACTATTACCACTAGAAGAACGAGCCATTGGTTTTACTTTATTTTTTAACCTAAGCAATTCTTTATTTGGCGGTACAGCGCCGCTGATTATTTTACTCTTAAGTTATATTTTCATAAATTTTGCCTTTTCCATTTATTTGATCGCGATGGCTTTGTTGACTCTTCCGGCCCTATGGTTAATGCAAGAGAAAAAACCAGCATAGCTAATAGTTATGCCTGATAAAACGTTCGTCAGAACCATCAATACAATAGGCGGAAATGAAAATTAATTTAGTTTGCGCGTAATTCAGATAATAACTCGAGTTGTATTTTTTCTATTTCCATCATTTTTTCCCATTGGTATGATAAAAGATGATCGATTTTTTCATGCAAGATACGAATTTCAAGTTCCGCTTTCAAATTAATTTGATAATCATGTTGTGCGCGAATGCGATCTTTTGCCTCTTTTCGATTTTGACTCATCATAATGACTGGTGCTTGAATTGCAGAAAGGCATGATAGAATTAAATTTAGAAAAATAAAGGGATATGGATCAGTAGGTTGCCACCAATAAATCAATGAATTTGCCCCTAGCCAAAATGCCATAAAAATCGAAAAAGAGATTAAAAACTTCCAGCTGCCACCAAAGTTGGCCATGCGGTCTGCAAGGCGATCGCCTAGTGATAATTTTTGATTAAGATGAGGCTCCATATCTATAGATAATAATTCTTTGTCATCCAGCCGAGCTAGAACTTTATTCTTTAAGGTTGTCAGTTCATTTTTATCAGATGTGAGCAAATGGCGGACATAGCGTGAGCGCATTACCGCTAGATCTTCATGACATATGAAGTGTTGATCATTCCAATCGGGGCAGAGATGCATAATCTCTTTGCTAATCTCTGGGCGAATTAATTCGCCAGAAATCAGTCTATTTAGAGGAAAAGACTTCTCACAAATCGAACATACCTTTAAAGACTGTTTCATCAGATTTTCATTTACCGTTGATAGGGGTTCATCCATTATACCTTTTAGAAGAAGAGAGTACTATTGGTGAAAAGAAGGGTATTCTTTTAAATAAATGCTTACCCCACCCTACTCATGCTAGTATTTAAAAATTGTCCCAGCGATCTTGTTTGAGAATTTAATGAAACGCTCCTTACTCTTTACCTTTTTTTATTTGCACGTCATTGTTGGAAATACTGCCAGTCAAATTCTGGTTCTTTCTGGTGGTGATAATCCTGGGCTTAATCATTATTCACAATACCTACAAACAAAAACTCTTTATGAGTTCCTAGCGCATCAATATGGTCAGGACAGAGTGAGCCTTTTTTTTGGAGCAGGAAACAATGAACTGCATCAGCCCCTACCTTTAGATGTTCATAAAAAAATGAATACAAAGCAGGATAAATACGATATAACGGATCTCATGCTGACGGGTATCATTACCAACAACCAGAGTGCCACAAAAGGACAAGTCAGTACTTATTTTTTATCCCCAAAAATCCGCTCCTTAAAACCCAATGAGGACTTATTCCTTTTTGTTAGCGACCATGGAATGCCTTATGGTTTTTTTGAAGATAAAAGTACCAATCCCTACAGTAATAATTGCATCGATTTATGGCACTATAAAAAACCGTTTATCAATAACTTTACTAACGAGAACGATTTTAATAAAGCCTGCCTCTCTAAAAACGAACTCCGCTCACTGCTCGAACAGGTTCCAAGCCGTCACGTTGTGTTTGCTATGTCGCAATGTTATTCCGGAGGCTTTCATCAATTATCGGTTAAATTAAAAAATGGCTATCCCAGTGCTAACCCTAAAATTTGTGGGTTTACTGCCGCAACTCCAGACCATTATGCTTCAGGGTGCACAGCCGATGCTGATGGAGCTACTTATCAAGGTTATGAACGTTCGTTTACGGAAGCGTATACGGGAATTAGCATCTTAACTGGTGAGCCACTGAAAGAACCCTCAAACGATGTATTTACTGCGCATCAGCAAGCAATATTAGACGACATGACCGTAAATGTCCCTATCAGTACTTCTGATTATTATCTATTGCTATGGGCCGATTATTTTATGAAGGACCAGTTTTCTTCGCGTATTGCGAATTTTAATCAACTAGCCATCCAAAAAATATTTAACCAATATCAGAATGAACTTCAATCAATCCAGAATCCAGATTTAGATCAATTTGTTGGTTTAAGCAAAGCCAATGAAACTAAAATTCTTTCCCTTCTTCCAGAAGCGAAAAAATTTGTGGGGCTTTCTATAGAGCGGCAAACTAAGAAAATCTCTGAATTAGAACAGCAAATTAAAGAACAAGGAGATGAGTTAGAGTCAACTTGGGATGGTATGATGAATCTTTATAATAATGTAATCAATGCGCCATGGAATCAAAGCTTAAAACAGCATCAAATGACCAATTTAAATTCCAAGATCTATCAATTTGAACAAGAATTCTATCAAGCCATTATGAAGCAAGGATTATATAAACATCCCTTCCAGCTGGATATGTATTATCTGCAGTATTTATCTGCAAAGAACAATGATAAGGACTTAGTAGATTATCAAAAAAACAGGTTAGCCATTATCAAACAATGGGCTGAAAAACAAAATAATCCAACGTTGGTTTATGCGATAAATTACTATCAATCCCTCGACAAAAAACAACAGCAATTACAGGACATTATTGCTAAAAAGGAAAAAAGAGAAACAATTACTCAAACGCATCTTAACTTACAATAAGATTAAAGCCGCATGGGTTACTTTAATTCGAATTGACGATAAAACCGCTTTAGCTGAATTGCAAGGGTTACTGGACTGCGAACATTCTGAGCTGAACTAGGCGTTTAATCTGTCAGCGAGTTCTTCGCATGTAGCCCCTTTGCCAGTAAGTTTTAGAAGCTATCACTCGGGTTAATCAAATGACTAAAGATGGATGCTGAAAACATTACTCTCCCGATGATTTAACTTATCTTTAGGGAAATTTTTCCGAGATTATCGGCTTCTATCCTTCGACCCATCAACATTCAGGTTCTGAACATCAGATAAATAGCTGTTATTTGAGGGAAAAGAGCCCTGTTTTATAAGGTTTTTTTGCGTAAACAGCAAAAAAGCAGTTTCTTTTTTTGAGCGTGCAGACTTAAAGATAAGCAGACGAAGGTCGAACTTTGAAGTAAAAAAATTAAAAAATATGAAAATTGTGTATATAATGCCCGCAAACTAATAAAAACAAGAACAGGGACTTTATCATGCGTTATTATTTTAATAATTCAAGAAATTATATCGACACTCGCGAGAAACTTTCCGCAGAACAACTCGATCAACTGAGGGAAATTATGTCTTTTTTTCCTTACAAAGATAAGGAAAATTGGCCAGAAAAATTTATGTCATTTCAACCTGAAAAATACTCTTCTAAACTAGTTTATCTGGCTGCTAATGCTTTTGATCACCATGGCTATACCATGCTAGGTTTGGCCTGTGAATATGGCAAAGATATTGGGGTAGTCCAAAAACTGATTGATTTGGGTGCCCATTTGGATGCACCGGATCACCATATGAAAAAAACACCATTGCACCGCGCTATAGATAATCAACTGTCCGCTTCTAACCGTGATTCTTTGCCGGCAGCAGCTGTTGTTCAATGCCTACTCCAAAATAGAGTAAATACTCAAAATACCAGCTTCCAAAAACCTATTCTTTTTGCTCGAGCCCAACATTTTGAAGCAGCAGAAAAACTCATAGGAGAACACATACAATATTGTAGAGAATATGAAAAATTTCGAAGGTTATTGCTTTCAGGAAATACGCATGGTCTAAAAAAAATGGTACAAGGATCAGTAACTTTGCCCTTTTCAATTACAAAATTCAAAGGTTGGTCGCTTATTTTTAATGCCATCCAGGGAAGTTATACTCATCAAAATACCTTGAGTAATCTGGAACTACTAAAAAAGCATCATGTTGATTTCAACAGTACCTTTTACCTTAAAACTTACTTAGGTGTCCCAGTGTATTGCTCGGTTAACCCTATTGCTTATTTATTATTACGTGGCGGTGATTCAAGACTCATCGACGCCTTAATTAAGCATGGAGCTGATCCGGACCATCCTTCAGTAGCGGTAATTAAGAAAATTATTGAGCTCAATCCTCAGCATAAGAACTTTGATTATCCTGTAAAAAATAATAAGAACCCCTATGATGTCAACTCCAGAAAAATGCTCGCATTATTTGAGTCAAAAATGATGAACCACGATCAAGAAAGTAGCCATACTAAAAAATCTGATGCAAATCTCTCACGTAAACTGGGATTTTTTGAAAGAAGCGCTGATCTAACCGAAGATATAAGTCCTGATGAAATGCTAGCAAGTGCATTTGGTCTAGGATCATTCACTGCAAAAAAATGACAGCCCTATGACCAAAACGTCGGGCTACAATTAGCCCGACAAAATCAATAGTACTCTCCAAGCTGCTTCACTGCACTTTCAATTATCTTAAACTGAAAATACTTTGTTCTCTTCCAATCTATCTTCATCATCATTTGCTGCCACAGGGATATTCTGCAAAATATCCCTTATCAATGATTGATTGTAACGTCGTTGAGGATTAGTTTTGTCAAATGTTCCTCCGCTAAAAAAAGTAGCATGATAGCTTGGAATCTCTGAGTCCCCATAATCAAAAACAATATCTTGCTCGCCATAGGCTGTCTGAAACTGAGCTGCGATATAGGCCTCCAGTATACGAGTTTGCTCCTCATTCAAATCCGTGCGTTCAAATCGTCCAGATACAAGGTAGACTTGCAAATAACCCTCTCGTTGACAAATATAACCTGCATAAAATGCAGAGCCGTCATACTTGCCTTCAGGTAATGTGAGTGAGGGATGTCCATAGCGATCCTTCCAATTGATAAATGAATGAAGTGATTCATTAAAGCTGTCCTTAAAACCAGTGTATCCATATTCTTTCTCATAAGCATTTTTTACACCAGTTGCCAAAATAAAATCACTTCGTAAAGCCCAGATTCGCTTTTCTTGTGGAAGTAAGGGATATTGAATACTGGTAATATCTTGATACCCTGGATTGATGCAACCTTCACCAGGATAACTGTATTTGGGTTTAATCGAAGGAATATTGTGTTTGATGTAGTTTTGGGCCTTTAGATAATATGAATCATCATGTGAAATCTTAACCGCTTTAGCGATTGATGATGGAGTGTATGTCCTAGGTTTTTTGTCATTAGGGTATGGCGTATTTGTAAAGAATAAAGATGAGTCAACATCATCCTCTTCTGGCGTTGTATCAAAAAATACAACCTTCTGAATTCCATACGCTTTTTGAAATTTTAATGCTAAATAGGACTCAACAACATAAATCTGTTCTTCTGTTAGTGGTAAGATTCCCTCGTTAATTCGATTACAACGATTATATCTTCCCGACGATAAAAAAACTTCCAGGTGCCCGTGACGTTGACAAATAAATCCCGCATACAAAACAGTACCATCGTAATGATTATCTGCTATGGCAAGGGAAGGATGTCCGTATCGATCGCTCCAATTTAAATAGGAATATTGTGATTCTTCAAAGGTTTCTTTTAACCCCTGATAACCATGTTGCTGTTCTGCGTTTTTCACTCCAGTCGCTAGAACAAAATCACCGCGCAAAGCAAATATTCGTTTTTCATTAGACCTAAGGAAACTGTCAACCTCTTCAATCCGTTGAAAAGCTGGATTTATCCCTACCTCCCCAGCATAAGTATATTTAGGTGCGACTCCTTTGACATGACGTTGAATATATGATTTTAATACAAACTCTACGTTAAAAATTTTTGACTGAATATCCTCTATGATCATGATAATTGCCTCATTTTTCCCCAAATTAACCCGCGTTGATTTATGGATGTTTTTTGGGCTTAAATTCAGCAGCAAAAAATATTAAGTTGAATTTTTACCACCAAATTTCAATTTGAGCGCTTTATAAGATTGAGAGTGAGTGTCTCGAAACCTGGACACTGGTATTGAGAGGATTAGTTTGATAGCGCCGTTTACAAATAATTCCGCCCAACCTCGACAACAGTGTCCAGGCAGCGCATCATCATCATTTGTTGTAAGCGTGTTTGTTGCATTTCAGATAACAGAAATATCAAAGATAAAAACATTGTGTCATCAAATTAAACACCCAGTCAAGCATTTCAATGAAATTCATCGAGTACTACTCTAATTGAAGTTTTTCTAAAAAATAATTAAGAAATTTCCAATACAGCAGCGCGGGGATGTATCAATAACCTGTGATTTATCTATAGACTCGCATTTATTGATTGAGGCAAAGGCAAATGAGGGATATGTGCCTGCTTGGAGGCAGTTTTATGAGCTTGTCGCATCGCGACTCCCTAAACAAAGACCGCCTGTGTCTTTTATAAAATTTTTGACAGAGCCTGATGATGTATCTTGGATAGGTTATGGTTAAATTAATTGTCAATCTAATCAAAGGATAAGCTTAAGAATAGTCAATAATTTACAGCGTGCTGACTCTTTGTGCTATGGTTAATTTATATAATGATCTTTGAGCAATGGCTAAAAGGAGTTTCCATAAATGAAACCCGCCTTATTTAAAAAGGAAGTGTCCTCTCAACTCGAGAAGATTGCTGCAGAGCGAGATGAGTTAATTTCTAAAATTAACGAGTATGAGAAGCTACTAAAGGGTTCGCCTGAATTAATACTTCAATACATCGAAATGATTTCTACTCCCTTCTATCAATTTTCCGTTGATCTAGCAAAAATTACCTATATTAATCCAGCAGCAGAAAAATTGTTCGGTCGTTCTCGTCAAGAGATCTACCAAAATCCGAATTTATGGTTTCAATCGATTCATGAAGACGACAAAGCAAATGTAATTCAAGCATTACGAGATACCGTGAACAAGAAAGAAAATGAAAAATTATTCGAATACAGGGTTAAAATGCCTGACGGAACAATTGTCTACGTCGCTGATAGACCCAGTCTGATTTATGACAAACAAGGTAATAAAAATTGTATTATGGGTTTTATTACTGATTTGTCTGGTTTTTTTAATGCAAAGCGAGAACTCTTACTTTATGATCAAATCTTGAGCGTGGCTCATAATGAAAAAAGTATAGAAGTTGCTGTCGAAGCAATATTAAGAATAAGCTGCTTATCATTTGAATGGGATGAAGGTGAAGTTTGGTTAATCGACCAATCAACGAGTTCATTATATTGCATTAAAATTTGGCATAGTTTTCATGATGAAGTCAGGGAATTTTATGAAAAATCTTATCAGTTAAAAATTGATATCAACGAAGGGCTTCAAGGAGAGGTGATAAGAGATAATCTGCCAATTCTCGTGACAGATTATGTTGAACATAAAAAATATATTCGAGATGATCTTGCTGTAAAAGCTGGATTAAATTGCGCATTTGGCTTGCCCCTGGCATATCAAGGTCAAACCCTTGGCGTGCTGATGTTTTTTTCAAAAAAAGTAAAAAAACTGACTCATGAACAAATTCTTGCTTTAGAAAAAGTATCCAATGTCCTGGGAAGCCTCATTCAGAATAAATTCAATAAAGACCAAATGATCTATTTTATTCACCATGAAAAATTGACTGGATTAGTCAATCGCTCAGGTTTAGAAGAGTTTCTAGAAACTGAAATTAATAGAAATAGAAAATCGTTAATTGCGCTCATCATGGTTGATTTTGATCGATTCAAAAAAATCAATGAATCCATGGGATTTGATGTTGGAGACGCGGTCATTAAGAATATCGCTGCCAAGTTTAATGAATACTTAAGTGATTCATGCTCTATTATTGCAAATATTGGTGGAGATCAGTTCGTTTTTGCATTAAGCAACATGAAACAACCCGAAGATATTTCACCAGTGGTTGAACGAATAAGGGCGATTGTTAAAACACCCTTGCTTATTAATCATCAAACCATTGTATTAACAATTAGCATGGGAATAAGTATTTATCCTTATGATGGAACTGATTGTTTATCGCTCTTGCAAAATGCAGATATAGCACTTAATCATGCTAAAGCCTCAGGAGGCAACTCTGTGGAATATTTTTCTACAAAATTGCAGAAAATTGTCACACACTCCATTGAGATTGAGAATAAGTTACGCAAGTCTCTGACTGAAAACGATTTCAGACTCTATTATCAGCCTAAGGTAGATTTAAAATCAGGAAATATTGTCGGAGTGGAGGCATTGCTACGATGGCAAAATCCTGATGAAGGATTGATGTTACCAGGATCGTTTCTTCCATTAGCTGAGCAATCGGATTTGATTGTTTACATTGGTGAATGGGTTTTACTTGAAGTTTGTCGAAATTTCCCATTTGAGCATTTGCACGTTCCTGTGTCGATTAACTTCTCCGCTCGGCAATTTCTAATTGAATACGATATTGTAAAATTTGTTCAACTACTTTTAGAGAAATTATCTTTGGATCCTACTCTACTGGAAATCGAATTAACTGAAACGCAGCTGATGAACGATCTTAAGCATACCACAAACGTTCTAGAATCACTGCGAAAAATGGGTCTATCATTCGCTATTGATGATTTTGGTATTGGTTATAGTTCCTTTCAATATTTAAAGCAATTCAAACCTAATAAAATAAAAATAGATAAATTTTTTATTGATGGTTTGCCTCAGGACCGCGAAAATGCAGGCATTGTTAAATCGATTATTGCATTATGTAAGAGCTTAAATATAAAAGTAGTTGCTGAAGGGGTCGAAAATGCCCAGCAATTACGATTTTTACTCGACGAGGGATGCGATGAAATGCAAGGGTTTTATTTTTCACCGCCAGTAGCCATTTATGACATCATAAATCTAATTGATAGCAAAAAAAACTTAAAGAGCATCGCACCCAGGGCATACCCACGAAAAAAAGCATGACTTCTACGTTTCGCGGCTTCTTCACAGAACCCATCCATCTTGTTCCAATTTAAAACGACTGCGTAGCGTAACTACAGATATTCTTGAATATCAATGCTTGTTTTTTGCCAAAATGTCTAAGATTTTGATTTAAACAAAGCAAGCGTAGCAACGGTCTGCAATTTTTAATTGAAGACTGCGAGCGTAGGCTGGTCTGAAAAGCCCAGCCCACAATCCTGAGCATTAGTATGAGGCTAGTTATCAGAGGCATTTGCTGGCTTTTCAGCCCAGCCTCGCTTGCTTTAACACTCCTCAGCTTAATTAAAATGAGCAGTCCATTTGAGAGCCTCGAACTCAAATTAAGAGATTTCTTACATGATTATGCGCTATTTTGAGTATGACTCATTAAAATTATTCGCTATGCTTGAATCAGTACGAGGAAGGACAGCGGATGTCTTAATAAGGATAATTTGAACGCATCAAGGACGATGCACTACCACAAGGATGTGGTCTGCCTCCTCGGAACACAATTCAACATGGCATTAAAATTCATCAGAATTTATTGCCCTTTTTATCAGCTCACGCCAACAAAACCACTACGATCAAAAGGCTCCTAAACCAAAGATACGATAAGACCAGTAATCAGACTTAATAAGTATTTATTGAAACAGACTGGTTCAATGCAGACGTTTATTTTGTGATGTTGCAACCTTACTTACCCTACCCTTATTCAATAGTTTTGGGTAATACACAATATTTTTGGCGAAGCGTACTTAATGGTATTTCAGCAACTTCCCATAAAGACCAGTCATGCGCAAAGAGATTAATTTGCATTTGCGAACCTCGATACCAGGCCTCCCAAAACGCTTCCGGGTTCATTTTGCATTGTGATGCCCCGGCAAGATTATTAATTTTAATACCCAAATAAAAAGAATAAAATACAGGGATGATATGTCCTTCCATCGCATTCTTTTCAAGCATGGTTGATGTAAAGGTAGAAACTAATAATTCGCCGAAAGGAGTAGTATCATATCCGCTTAAAACATGCAGTGAATCATGAGGCATAATAAAGGCATAATTTGCCCCCTCTGCTTCCCCTGGAAAGAAGTACTTATTGTCTTTAAATTGCTTCCAAATCCCATAACCAAAAGAATCCTTCGGTAATTTCTGTAAACGCTCATACCTGGCTACTAAAGCAGGATCATGGTGCTCACGATAGGGAAAGAGCCATTTGTCAATATCCTCCTCTCTTTGTAAATTAGGAAATAAATCGAAGCTTTCAAGATTTTTAAGGGTTATGTCTCTGATTAACCAATTGATATCATTCTCTAAAGTTTTTTGTAATTGCAGTAAATAATGGGGATAAATATCGACAGCTTTGGCATATTGGAACAAGGTTTTAATTTTTTCATGATCAATTTCCCCATCCATTAATGACGCCATGGTAAGAAAACGTAATGCATATTCAGCAATCACTTCTGAAGAAAAATAATTGGGAAATTGTTCCGGTTTAATTGAAGGGAGGCTATTTAAAGCTAATATATCCTGGTGGGAAAAAACATATTTATATAGTGCTTTAATTGATCTGGCTTGTATGTCCGTTAGAGATTGCTTTCCTTGTGCGGTCGCAACATCCCGCATCGCGGCAAGAATTGTATAAATTTGGTCTAGAAATAATTTCACGTTCGAACTTATGGGTCAATATGATGTTAATAATATAAAAAAAAGACAGCCCTGTCCAAAAGCGCCAAGAGTTGTACTTCAATCTGGGCTAATTATCACGCTGAACGAAAGAACCATACCAGAAAGGGAAAACGCCGAATAGGTTATTTGGCCATCACACTTAAATTCAGTAAGTTGCATTAGCCAGTTGAATTGAGGCGATAAGCTATTTCATTTTTTATTGAAATCCTTTCTCATTTCAATAAAAAAGCAGTACTTGCTTATTTTTTGGTCGCAAACCATGAGGTGACTCCAACCACTGTTGCAGTCAGCCCAGTGGTCGAAATTCGGTTCCGTTCCCAGAAGCTCATTTTTGTAGGGACAATGCTGGGAGGTTGCTGACCTTCGACAGGTTTGTCTGGATTATCTTGAATCATTTAATGTACCTGAGTCAGGCATTGGGGTGCATGACGTTCTATTATTTTTAACCCCATCTTATTCTTAGCGAACAGTGCCTCTTTGATAAGTGTGGAACCATTGGGTGCTTTCATCGCTGCATTCAATGCCTTTGATAAAGTATGCGGAGCATATTGGGCAATCACTGTGAGGTTTTTAACAATTTCTTTTGCAAGAAATTCGGGCCCATTTGAGGGCATCAAACTCAAATTAAGAGATTTCTTACATGATTATGCGCTATTTGGAGTATGACTCATTAAAATTATTCGCTATGCTTGAATCAGTACGAGGAAGGACAGCGGATGTCTTAATAAGGATAATTTGAACGCATCAAGGACGATGCACTGCCACAAGGATGTGGTCTGCCCTCCTCGGAACACAATTCACCATAGCCATTTATAAGTCATCAGAATTAATTGCGCTTTTTATCACATCTCAAGCCGACGAAAACACCAGATGCCCAACCATGAGTTAATTATTTTGGTATTAATTTTGGACCATTGATTAATCAATACAGCGTACAGGCTGGCTGCTGGATAATTTTCTCTCAAAAAGGAACTAATGATAGGGACTCATAGTCCTCGATAACTACCGTACTCTTATTCGCCATAAGTTCTTGATGAATATTTTTATCGATATTTACAAAATTGGCTACTTTTAATCTATAACTATGGCCGATAGAACCGCATTCTAACTCAAAAAGATTTTTTTCAAAGAAATCATGTGCAGTCCGATTATTATAATGCGGTCTTGCTGAAATAGGATATGGATTATCTAGAGTACTGACGTGATCAACTACTGCTTTCAACAATTCTTTTCCAATTCTTTTATGAGCTCCCTCCCCCTCTATAGAATAACATCGAGAAAGCATAGAGGGTGCAGAAATGATCATCTCTTCAATTTCAAAAAATGTGCCCCTGATTCCAAAGAATTCGTTAGAGTTGCTTCGATAGGTGTGGGGGCCACTTCCTAATGCAATACCTTGTATGTCATCATCCTCGGCGATAAAAAATGCGAAATCATTTTTTTCAAAATTACGCTCATCGTTCTCTGGAATATCCTTTTCTAAAAAAATTATCATATCGCGCACAGATTCACGCCAATGGTAATGTAAATCTGAGTTGGATAGTCTAGAGTAATTTTGCTCAAAAAACTCGTTGGCCGTTTTTTGCCACTCACGCATGAGCGATAATATTTTTTGTTTTTCAAGCTTAAATTGCGGGTAGTTCAATTTCCTTACTTTCATGCGATATACATCCTTAGGTTACAAACTGGCTCTATGTTAAGCTTTGCGCTAAGGGAATCGTACCCAGCACACTTATGCCTTGCACTCCAACAAAATCTGCTGTGACGCAAGAGGCCTATGTAATGATAATCTTGAGTAAATTTCAAGAGATGAGTGTGGGCTGTGCTGCAAAACCCAGCGTCTCATCTTGAGCGTTACCTAGAAATTGATTAATAATTAAAAACATAATATTAACTCAAGTCTCAATCGATTCATCAGAGCATTTGCTGGTGAAGTAAACTCATGAGGCCCTACAGCAACCCCAGTGTATTTTCCTATTTCCTTTTTAAACAAATTTATTTGACCAAATGATTTTATCATGCAAAAATAGGCCTCATTTTAAACATATTGACCTTAATATGAATAAGTTTCTTTGTTTGTTCTGTTTATTAATAATCCAAATTGCGTACGCAAGCCCTGAAGAAAATACTCAAGCTTATTTTGACTCCATTAAAGCAACTCCCAGTACATTAAAAAAATTTTTAACGAATATGCCTAAAGGGGGAGATCTGCATATGCACGCGAGCGGCTCATCATTCGCTGAAAATTTAATTCATTATGCAGAGATGGATAATTTATGTATTGATACAAACAATTTGTCGGTGTCTATCAATCCTTCATGCAATACAGAAGATTATTTAATGACCGCCATAGCGAATAAAAAATTATACCATTCTTTGATTGACGCATGGTCGATGTGCGATTTCGACAAAATAAACAATGAATCAGGACATGATCATTTTTTTAATGCTTTTGGAAAATTTAGCCTCATTACCAAAATGCACGGAGGGGAAATTTTAGCTGAAATGACTGAGCGCGCGGCGGCCCAAAACGAACTCTATTTAGAAATCATGACGACACCCGATGGGAATGAAGCCAGTGCACTCGGGAAGCGACAGGGGTGGGATCCTAATTTAGAAAATCTGCGCAATCAATTATTAAGTGCTAATTTTGACCAAATAGTGACTCATATTTCCCAGAATTTGGACAAGGACGAAGCGAAAAAGAATGAATTACAACAATGCGGCACGAATAACGAACAAGCAGGTTGTCAGATCACAGTTCGTTATTTGTATCAAGTTCGTAGGGAACAACCTCCAGAGATGGTTTTTGCACAATTACTCGCGGGATTTGAAGCGGCTTCACAAGATTCACGTATTGTAGGCATTAATTTGGTTCAAGCAGAAGATGGTACGATTGCAATGCGCGACTATCGATTACATATGCAAATGGTGGCTTTTTTGCATCAACTCTATCCTAATGTCCATATTTCGCTACATGCTGGTGAACTTAATCCTGAATTAGTAGCACCAGAAGGACTTACATTTCATATTTATGAAGCGGTAGAAACTGCTTCTGCAGAACGAATTGGACATGGTGTGGATATTGAATATGAACATCATGCATCCGAATTAATAAATAAAATGGCACAAAAAGAAGTGATGGTTGAAGTCAATTTAAGCAGTAACGATTATATTTTAGGCATCAAAGGGAAAGATCATCCCTTGGCTTTATATTTAAAAAATGGTGTGCCTGTAAGTTTATCAACTGATGATGAAGGAATAAGCCGTGAACCTTTAACGCGTCAATTCGAGCGTGCTGCGGAAGAGCAACAGCTTTCTTATCTCACTCTAAAAAAGTTAGCACGAAACAGTCTGTATTTTGCTTTTTTACCCGGCGATAATCTTTGGCAAAATTCTCAATACACCTTAATGAATGGGGAATGTACCCTGATTAAATCAGTAACAGATCAGCCAACGCCCACGTGCCAGAACTTTCTTAATCTTAACCCCAAAGCGAAACTTCAATGGAAATTGGAAGAGCAGTTCGCCAAATTTGAATCACAATATTGATATTGAATATAGGGTGTGCAGATTGAGAGAATTTCTAGGGTCAAACTGATGCTACAGATATCTGATTGACTTATGAGGTACTCGCTCGTCAGACTCGATTCATTGATACTTTAAATCGGATACATTGCAGGGTTTGTTGACATGTCACCAGACCCTAAATAAATTCTGAAATAACCAATCGAGTCTGTCCCCATTGATGATAACTCGTTTATGTTGTACGGCATAAAATTCACCAAGATAGGCACGGTTTCATAGTTTTTGAATTTAGGAAGAACCGAGATATTATTCAACCCATTTTTTTATAACGTTCATAGATTTTATTTGCAGAACAAGCTTTTAAGTTGATTTAAATGTGCTTTGGAAAAGAAATAAAGTTTCCGAGAAAAATTTTATTCTAAATTTACCGATATTAAGAGAAACACTTTGCTTCTTGAGAAATATATTATACTTACTAAATGTATAGTTTTAGATCATTTGTTATGAAAAAAGAGCATGACAGGAATATAACTTCATCAAATAGCATTCCACCGATGTTTCAATATGTCTGGGTGGGTGGTGAAATTAAGCCTGAGTATTTGTCAACCGTACTAGGGATATCGGCAGCTGCTTTTCGCAGTGGTTTTGAAGAAACCATTATTTGGACCGATAATGAAGAATACATTAATAAACCACTAAGACGTGCAGATTTAAAGTCGCTTCCGAATAAATATAATTCGAGCAGGAAAAAAAATAATACAGTTGAAAATGAACATCAGCAATCAGCTCACCAATCCGATTCAAAAGTGCCTCTGTCTGCAGAAACTTTAGATATCCACATGCAGGCGAGAAACTTCCATATTAAAATAAAAAATATCAATGAATTGCTGGACAAGCTTAAAAATGACCCTATTTTCCCTGATAAAGAGACAAATGCCTATTTATATAACTTATTAAGAGAGTCAATTGGAAATCGCAATTTGGCTGCCGTTAGTGATTTAATTCGATATTGTAGCCTGTATTACTATGGAGGATACTACCTGGATACTGATTTACTTCCTGCGATTGATAGGGATACAAGACTTGTGCCAGACAAACCGCCGTTAGGTATGATTGGCCATATCCGACAACAAAATTTCCCGAAAGAGAGGATCTATCTGGCTAATTTGATGAAACTGCCATTACCTTTAGAAGTGGATGGAAATAATGATGCTTTTGGGGTTGTTCCCCGTCATCCCATTTTACGAGTAGCTATCCAAAAGATGCTTGCCGCCTATGCTAAGCAAGATGTTGAACCAATCATATTAAAAGACATTAGTGCCGAAAAAATTGGAAATACAATAAAAGGCGTTCTCACTCCTTTTGAAAGAAACTTTGTATCTCAGTTAAAAAAGGATAAAGCAACTCAAACTGAATTTATAAAATCGCTTTTGAATCAATGTCTTGAGTTACGATTATTGGATCATGTAAATTTTAATGAAATGGAATTAAAACATTCTTCTCATCGTACGCCTAGCAGTGTGGCAAAAGAGAAACAAAAAACACTACTTTCAATTGAAGATTTAATTGCTGAATATACCAGGCAATTAAAAATCGACAATTTTACTGATGAAGATATTAAACAATTAAGTAAAAAGTTAATTAAATACGTCCAGGAAGAAATTAAAATACATCAAGAAACCTATAACTTAGGATATGAGGGTGCAACAGAAATGGATGCGAAAAGGTATCCATTTGCCATTAAAGACACCAACGATCGAAATAAAAGAAGACATAATACCTGTGAAGCCAGTATTAATTCTTTTTGTGAAGCTATTGAAGCCTTTTTAGTTCATAAAGAACCTAATGGGCCTCTCCTTATACTGATGAGGAACTTGCGGCATTTTCTCCTGAAAAATTAACTAAATCGAATTTCGCAGCTAATGTTAAAACCATTCAAGCACCAGGCGATTACGAGGAAGCAGTTAAATTAGCTGGTTGTGAAGTGACAATAAAGTGCGATAAAACTTGGTTACATAATACTAAAAGCAAGGTTTCCTATGATGAAAATGCTTTACCCGCTAAGAAAATATCGGGGGATTTTTTCGCAAGCGGTAAAAATGAGGACAAAAAAGCAATTGAACACCGTGAACAAGCGGCAAAACAAGTTGCTGAAACAAAAAAAGGGAAACCAGAAAGAATAGTCCAGTTTGAACCCAAAGATAGCAAACAAGAAAGCCTTACTATACCCAGTAAAAATAAAGTGACTATCAGTATCATGAAGATACCTGTGAATGAAAGAGAAGAAAATATCTTCGCGGTCTACACGGTATTAAAGAATGATGAATTGCTGAGAAATCCCGATAGATCCGTTCCAGCGATGATCAAGACCATACGAGACATTGTGATGAATATCGACCCTTCAAAAGAAGAAAACATCAGCAATGCCATTATTGAAATCAAAAGAAAAATAGCTGAAAACAAGGACAATAATTACAATCAGAATGCTGATGACATCATCAAGGCATTTGCCAAAGCAAGCTGTTGCGATTTTCAAAAAATCCGTGCCGCCCTGACGGCCAACCCTGCAATGGACGAAATAATGAAACCTGTCAGAGTAGGAGGGCAGCAACTGTAACCCTTTTTAAACGCTACAATCCAGTAACGTAGAGCGAAACTGGTGGTCAGATATTTTCTAGATGAGGCATTGCTGATTAGCAAAATTAATCGCCTCAGTACGTGTTTTATTCATGCCGCTGCTGGAGTATGCATAGTTATAATTGTCAATAAAGCATTGTAAGCTGTTTTTGGAGTAATATTTTGATGCTTCATAATCGCTCATTGTCGTCGCGAATTTGCGTGCTTCAGATCTTGTTTTATCAAGTCCCGTCGATTTGTAAGCAAATTCAAAGGATGATTTAAATACCTTAAGGTATGCTGCAGGACAAAATTTTTGGCTTACCTGGCCAGCAAATTGTTCTGCCTCTGAAGCAGTCAAATCTAAACCATTAGAGCTATAGGCCCATTTGTTCGCTTCTTGAAATACTTCGAGTTGCGTACCACAACTTGCTTCATTAGGCAGAGTGATGATCATATCAATTTGATTAGCCAAGGTATCTACCATTCTTTTTTGTTCCTCATTTAATGAGGTTTCAACGTACCATAACTTAGCGGACAGTTGGTATATCTTTTCATATAAGCTTGTATTTGTGGAGCTGGCCAAGGCTGGCATAGAACAGAAACACATAAGGTATACGGCTGTTTTTTTTATAATGGTCATTACTTAGTCCCTTGGCTTAGTTATAGAATAAAAACAGGACCAAATATAACAAGTAAAGCTTAAAAAAACCTTAAAATTTATAAATTAAAACAATAGGGTCAGGTCTTGAATTTTGCTTTGCTTCCTTAAGCGAGATGATTATTTCAGATTTACATGAAAGAAGATTGCTTGATGGAGTAGATCCTGTATTACGACTTCGTCCAATACAGGCTACACTCGCTCAATTGGTCTTCTGGGAATTCAAAGATCTCGTCCGAAAATCGAGGCGACTCAGGCTAACCACATGATTAAAATAATATTTAATTATCTCTCACACTAGGCCTCTTTGTGACACCTATATTCCAATTTGTTTTATGTTATGTTTTTTCCAGGCCAAATTAAAATACCATCTCAGTTAACATTTATCTTTACAAAAGTAATTCAGAAAATTTAAATTACATTCCTTTTTATTAATCACTGAGAATCGATATGATACTGAAAAAATCTGACTATAACTCAGATCAATTATGGGAACTTATTATTAGCCAAATATTAGAAGGAGATTATACAAATCATGATTTGTTTTTAGAGTTACTCTTTGATGATGACGTGCCAAAAAATTTTAGTAAAATGGAGCTGCAAGCGAGTAGCAATCCCAATGCTAAATATTTATCTGCTTTATGTACCCCTGATCCAGATATTAGGCTGACTCTTCTTGTTGAAGCTATCGAACTTGGCAATACAAAAGCGATGGTTATGTACGCTACCATGCTCCTAGAAGACTCCAATACTGAGGTAAGCAAGGCTGATCAGCTTGATGGTTTTAAGCTTTTAGAACAAGCGATTGAATTAGAAGATGCAGATGCGATGTTTATGAAAGCTATTATAAACATAAATACAGCCAACAATAAGTACAAAAATAATAAACCTCAATTTGATATGTTGCTTTCAGAGGCACTTATACTTCTGGAAAAAGCAATTCAATTAGGAAATCCACAAGCCATGTTGAGAGCTGCTGAGATATACTCTCAAACAAAATGGGGGATTTTCAATTTAGCAAAAGCGATTTCGGTTTATGAAAAGGCAAAAAGATGTGGGAAATCAGATCCTGTAATTGAGAAAAAGCTTAGCTCTATTGATTCGAAAAAAATAGCTGAAGAGTTAATGGAATTACTTTGGGATGACCTAATTACAGGGCAATCTTTCTCCTCTCTAACTATTGGCATTCTAAGTGCCTACTGCAAAGGTAAAGTTCTTACTCGTTTACAAGAGACTCCTCAAGGCACTAGTCTTCGCTATTTAAAAGATTTAAGAAACAATCCTACTCATCCTCTATGCTTAATTCTAAACGATGGTAAAACCGAGGTAATGAGCCCAGAATTTAAATCCTTAATGCTACATGCTTCCTCTGTAGCAAATACCAGAGAAGGTTTCTTTCAATTATTTCGAAGCCCTCTCTTAAAGGTTAAGCCAGAGGAGGTAGAAGCACATTTACTCTCTTTTGTACACCCAGGATCTCAAATAGACCGGTTAATGTTTTTAAAAGATAAAACCGCGAGTGAGATCTCCTCCGAAACCATTAGTAATAGTGTTGTGTCACTTCAAAATTAGCTTCTAGCTAAGTTTGAAGGTTTACCAATTGATTGATTGAAGGAGGAATTAGGGGGTCAGGTCTTAAATTTCAATTCAAGGCCTGACCCCATTAACATAATGCAATTCGCCCCGCGCGGCCACATTTGACAATTTTTTAATTTAACCGTACAATTTGTGCTCAAAATTGATAGTCAAGGTGAAAAATGTCAGGTCAATCGATTCAATATTGGCGCACTGTATGGAAGAGATTAGAAAAAGAAAATGACGCGTTTGAGATAGCCAAAAAATTGCTATTTAAATACTCTGGAGCATATTCATCAATATTTTGCCGACCCTATGTCTGGGGCGGCTCCATAGGACGTTTTTTTTTCATTCAGATGGGCAACTAACCATGGCGATGAAGTACAAAATGCGCTGGCTAGTGTGCACAACCAAAGCTTTGATGAATGCTATGGATCTATACTTCAAGTAGACTTTGAACCCTCACCTAAGGCAAAGGTAATCGATTTACTGCAGAAACTTAAAAAAAATTTGGGTAAGAAACATCTTGCCGAAGACGGCGATCTATATCGTATCTTGTTCGTAATCCAAGAAAAATTAGAGCTGGACTATTCTGAAATTAAAGTAAACTATGATAGTGACGAACAGCCAATTAATTATATTAAACAGGATATCCAGGTGCAAAGAGAAGCATTCGAGGCCCAAAAAGCAAATGAGGCCTCCAAAGCACCGTTTAGTCAAACGCTAATACTGCCTAAACATCTCGCATCAATGGAGTTTTAACTGAGTACACCAAGCTTATATCGCTCAACATTGGATTAGAACAATACGCTGGTTGCGCAGAGTGGGCATTACTGAATCTGTCTCGACTTAGGAAAGAAATTTAAAGACTTAAAGACTTAGGACTTAGAGGGTCAGGCCTTGAATTGTGAATTTTCAATTAGGACTTAGAGGGTCAGGCCTTGAATTGTGAATTTTCAATTAAAAGTTGATTCATAATTCAAGGCCTGACCTTTGTGATGACCCTATATGCACTATAGAAAAAGGAGGTTAATTTAGTTTAAGCTTGTTCAGAAACATTTGTTTTGCAGACCAAGGATTTAGCCGGGACTCAATTCAACTGTCCAATGTGGAGGTGTAATGCTCATAAATTTTATTCATTTTACACCCTGCCCTTAAATGGAGTTTTTTGACTAGTCCTATCAGTAGGAGAGCTGAGTGTGATGAAACGACGAATTGCAAGAGAATTTGGTATCAACAGGCTAGTCGGGATTCTATTTTTATTTCTAGGATTTTGGCTGACTTTTTCTACTCATGTGTTTGCTAAAACTACGGTAGAAGTAATCGATACTGATCCGCCTGGAAATGTGGTTACCTTGGGTAAAGACCAGAACTTTTATCTCCACTTGCACTATGAGTCCGACCAACCCGTTAAAATTTGGGTCAGACCCTATTTTCAGGGTAAAGAGGTATCTGCAGGGAGTAATCCTTCCCGTCTCTACCCACCGGGCAGCGGAGAGGCACTTGGCTGGTTTTTCCTGTTCAAACCTGGGGAGCAGGTAGACGAGGTTAGAATCCTTGCAGGGGATGGTTCTTTAGGAGAAACTCCCGTTGTCGCTACCTATCCCGTACAAGTCACCGGCAGCGACCAACAAAATACAGTTCAAATCAAGCCTGATTGGGTAACACAATTGAGAGCACTCGATGCTGCAGCGCAGAAAGAAAATTATAAGAGGCTGATGAATACACCGGTATCTTTTGGTGACATGGTGCTGGCCTTTATTTTCATGCTCAGTACGTTAGCAATTGGTATTCTGGGAATTATTACACCCTTACTGGGTATATGGAAATGGAAGGGAGGGTGGCGTATTGCTGCGTTTGTACCGGCAGCACTCATGGCATTTGTCGTGTTGCGGCTTCTCATCGATGTCTCAGCAGATCCCACTTCACACAATTTATGGCCGTTTGAGATCCTGCAGACAGCGGCGCTTAGTGTGGCTATTATGGTTGCTTTGACGATAATAAGAAAAATCACCAGAGCAGGCAGTGTGTCATGATGCCGCACTGGCTGAGCGTATTATTCCTGCTATTAACGGGTGTGTCTATCACACATGTAGGGTCAGGCCTTGAATTGTGAATTTTCAATTAAAAGTTGATTCATAATTCAAGGGCCTGCCCCCATTGATACCTGATCAATGGTTAAAGCATTCGATATTATTGGGAATAGTGAGAAAATAAAAAAAGCGATAGGTAATTTTTCATTTTGATTCCATCATTAAAATAGCAGTATTTCAGCCCACTCACTGCAACAAAAGTCAAAATGATCCAATTTATACCCATCGGCATTTGCGAGCATACAAAAGAGTATTAAATACTATGAATACAAATAAATCTATCTTGGGTACTGGAGCAATCTTTTTAGCCACAATGTTTTGGGGAATGACCTTTGCATTTATTAAGGATGCGGTTGCAACACTAACCCCATTTAATTTTTTGTTTTGGCGTTTTGGTATTGCTAGCGTCTTATTACTCCTTATTTTTTGGCAAAAAATAAAGTTCAATCAGCAAACTCTATTTTATGGCACATTTTTAGGTCTCTTATTGGCTGGCACAGTGATATTCCAGACCATCGGCTTACGCTACACCGCTGCCTCGACTGCGAGTTTTATCACTGGACTGTCAGTTATATTAGTTGCCCTTTTCGAGTCGTTCCTTAATAAACAATGGCCTTCCATCTATGTAATTAGTGCCGCTTTAATTGCCTTGGTTGGTGTTGGGTTCATTACGCTTGCTGATGGATTTACATTTAATCAAGGTGATCTCTGGGTTTTATTGTGTGCCTTTTGTTTTGCAGGTTATATCTTATTCGCTGGCAAAGCCTCTCGGATTCACCAACCAATCTCCTTAACTTTCATTCAAGCAATTTTTGTTTGTATCTTAGCAGGAGTGGCCAGCTTATTTACTACAAAACTTGCTATTCCCTTACAAAGTAATGTTTGGGTTGCTATTTTATTTTGCAGTATCTTTGCTTCAATTTTTGCTTTTTTGCTGCAACTCCAATTCCAAAAATATGTTAGCTCGACTAAAGCAGCAATTATTTTTTCTCTTGAACCTGTATTTGCAACAATAACTGCCGCAATTTATTTGCATGAGCAATTAACTGTCCAATTTTTCATTGGTGCTTTAATGATATTTTTTGCAATTTTGTTATCAGAGAAACGAGCGAAACAAAAAGTAATTCCCCAAGAATAAAGACAGGACAACTGATTATAAGACAAATGGTGTAACTTAAGTTTACCCCACCATCATGAAGCAAGCGTAGGCCTGATCCAAATGGTGTGTAGAGTTTTGGCACGCCAAACATTTCGAGAAATAATATACTAGACTTATCTATATTAATGGATGAACTAGGTTCGCGATGAAAAAAATTGCATTAGAAGAAGCTATTGTTGTTCCTGGACGAGACTTCATTTTAGAACACAAAAGCCATCCCGAGTTTAGTCAAAACTTAGTTCGTCTAAAAGATATACATAAGCTAAGAATTGATAGTATGGATGAAGCAGGGATTGATTTATCAGTACTCTCCGTAACAACTCCAGGGCTACAATCATTAGCTCTAGCATCACAACTGGAATCTTGCGCCCAAAAGTGGAATGACTATTTAATAGACTGTGTCACTCAATCCCCAAGTAGATTTCGTGCCTTTGCCTGCATACCTACTTACGCCCCAGAGCTTGCAATCAATGAGCTTGAACGCCTCAAAGGTGTTCAAGAAATCGTTGGCTGCCTAATTAATGGATATGATAGCAGTGGCTATACCTCTGCAAAATACCTGGATGACAATGCTTATGACGAATTTTGGGGCTACATTAATGATAACAACATCCCAGTTTATATTCACCCCAGAGGGATTCCTGAGGGAAGAGTAGCTACTTATTCACCATATCAAGCATTACATGGCTCAACATGGGGATTTCATATTGAAACGGCCGAACATGTTTTGCGCTTAATGCTGTCAGGGCTTTTTGATAGGTATCAAAACCTTAAAATCATCATTGGACACATGGGGGAAATGTTAGCATTTTGGGCTTGGCGACTCGATCATCGACTAGAAGAAGAAGGTTGGCTTGAAAAATTGCAATGCAATAAGACAATTACAGAGTACCTGAATTCTAATATATTCTTAACAACAAGTGGTTTTTTTGATACCCCATCTTTGATGCATGCAATTGCTACAGTTAGCGTAGATAGAATCATGTTCTCAGTTGACTATCCTTATGAAGATAACTTGAAGGCAAGCCAATGGTTGGATTCACTACAATTGGCTGATGAAGATAAAATGAAAATAAGTTACTTAAATGCTGCTAAATTACTAAATATATAAATTTCACGAGTCCTTTGTTATGTGACACCCATAATCCTTATTGCGGAGCGGCAATGTGAATTTGGAATGAAGCAAAAAATCTGCCACCATTGATTAAATTTAAATGGTCCTATTTAGTGCCCTATCCTGTTAAATTTAATCAACTATAGTTTGAAGTTCAATAAAGCAGTAACATATTACCTTCAATCTTTAAAAGGAATATCCGTATGAAAAAGGAATCTTTGTCAAAGGATTATGAGAGCGGTATTGAGGCGATTAAGAAGCGTTATCTTCCTAAAGCAATGGATTTGCTCAAGGATATTGAGAGTTTCTCACCCGATTTAGCCGATATTATTGTACGTCAAGGTATCCATGAAATTTGGCAGGAAAAAAACACCAACACTTAGTCTGCGTGAAAAAGAGCTTATGGTTTTGGCATCGATTATAACGGACAACACGGTTCAATTTGAAGTTGCTTTGCATACCGAAAACTGTTTGCTACAAGGTGTGACTAAAGCCGAAATCATTGAAATGCTAATGCTCCTGACGCTTTATGTCGGTCAACCCAAAATACTCAATTGCCTTGATGCTGTTAAACAAGCATTTAATAATTTTGATAAAATACGGTAACTGGTTATCAGTACCTCGGGGTCACAGTACCTCGGGGTCAGGCCTTGAATTTTGAATTGCACTCAACTCAAATAAAAATTTTTATATTCAAAGTTCAAGACCTGCCCCAGAGGAGCAAAGGATTTTTTTTAGCTTGATTCAAATGAAGAGAAAGTACATCTGTCATTTCGTCAACGCTTTGCTAGCTCCGTTATTATATTCTTCCTCAATTTTCTTTTCTGCCTCTTCATCACTTATATGACTTGAACTTCTGGTATCCTTGATAATCTTTTGAGCAATTTCCGGGGGTAATTCTTGCAATGTAGTGGTCTCCCTGCTTCTAAAAAGCCCCATGATTCTTGCATTTTTTCCCAACTCCTTTAAGTCCTTTTGTCTTAATACTTCGATTAAAGCCAATAGCGCTTCTTCCAGAGATTCTTTTCCTAATATTTCAGCATGGTTCGGGAATTGTTCCGCAGTTAATTGAAGGCAATAGTTATTCACTATAAGCCGCTTAAATTCTTCAGGGTCATTTAATACTCGCTCAATTAATTCCTCAGCGTGGTTCGGGAATTGTTCCGCAGTTTCTCGGAGGTCAGAGTTGTTCTCTATAAGTCGCTTAAATTCGTCAGAGTCGTTTAAAACGCGACTAATTAACTCTTCTGCATGGTGTGGAAACTGTTCTGCGACCAGTCGAAATCCAATATTATGCTCTATAAGTCGTCTATATCCTTCAGGGCTATTTAATACATGGCGGATTAACTCATCAGCATGGTTTGGAAATTGTCTTGCAATCTCTCGGAGCTGATAGTTATTTTCTATAAGTCGATTAAATTCTTCAGGATCATGTATCACATGGCGAATTAACTCATCAGCATAATTTGGAAATTGTTCTGCGGCGCATCGTAGGTCACGGATGGACGTTATAATTCGCTCAAATTCCTCGGGTCTTTTTAGGGCGTTTTGTAAATCTTTCTCTAACATTAGTGCTTATTCTCTAGAATCAAATAGTAAAATTATACACTATTTATCAGCAACTAGTTCATTTTTTGATTAAAATGCGCTGCGAAGTCCGTAATATTCAGAGGGTCAGGCCTTGAATTGTGAATTTTCAAAACTATGGTCGTAATTTTTTGACTATTTTACTCACACTGGAATAATGCAAGCAAAAATAGTCCCCAATTTCTTTTAAACTAAATTGACCACTTTTGTACGCAACTTGAATTCCTTCATTTCTTGTACTGGTCTTTTGCTCTATCTCTTTTAAAGTGTAACTTTCTGCTTCATACTGGGTTTTCGGGATATCTATTAGATTCATTTGAGGGTCGATTTTCTTCAACATCTCATTAATAAACTCATCATTTCCCAGGTAAATTTGTTTTTTTAAATCACTCCATGGTGACTTACGCGTTATTCCTTCAATTACAAATTCTCGATATTTATCAATGGCCACGGCCACATCGTCACTAAATAAACAAAGAATTTTATCTGTATGCAACCAATTGGGGTTCGACTCTTTTAACGTCGTAGCGAGATAGCTACTCCATTTCCATTCATGGGGTGAAGTAACCATGTTTGCGCGTACAGGATTTAATACAATGTATCTTGCTAACTCAAGCAAATAACTCTCTTTATCAACTAATATTGCTTTGAATCGCCCTTGAAAAACGTGCCCCACACGATTGTGGGTTCGATTAAATCTTTGAGTATACAGACCATTAAGTAATTGCATCCCTTTACTTAAATTTCCAGCTGGAGTCTCTATTAACAGATGGTAATGATTATCCATGAGACAGTATGCGTAACAAACCCAAGTACATCTGAAACATACCTCAGAAAATGTGTTTAAAAATAAATTCCTATCTTCCTCTGAAATGTAGATACGTTCCTGACCATCTCCTCTTGAGGTGATATGATACAACGCTCCTGGAAACTCTATTCGTAGCGATCTTGCCATGTTGGACTATTAATTATCTTTTCCTTGACATGTTTTTAATTCATTCCATTCCAAGCGTCAATAGATTCATCAAACTTCAATTGAAATTCACAATTCAAGGCCTGACCCCATTGGTGTAAAATACATTTTCAACTAGCTAATGCCGCCAATACATGCTCAGGATCTTTATTTATTGCGCGAAGAAGTGCTTTTGCGGGACCTGTTGGCTCCCTCCTTCCTTGCTCCCAATTTCTTAAAGTTCCAATATTCACATCAATTAAATGACAAAATTTTTCTTGAGTTAATCCCGTTTTTTTTCTTATCTCTTTTACATGAAGAGCATCTACAACAAACTCTCGTGAAGGAACGCGCTCACCATCAATAATTTCGTTCATCTGAATCATACTTTCGTACAATCGTTCAAATAATTTTTTATCCATGATTACCACCGTTCATTTAATTGTCGTAAAATTTTCTTTTGATCTGCAGTCAGATCATCTTGAATACCTTTTTTATAAATAAGTAAGAGTCTTATTTGTGAAGCAGGAGTTACATAATAATAAATAATTCTAACACCGCCTCGCTTTCCTTTGCCTTGAGATGACCATCGAACTTTCCGTAGTCCGCCGGTTTGCTGAATCACGTCGCCAGCTAAAGGATTATCAGCAAGATACTCTTGAAACTCAGCATACTCGTCATCAGATAATAATTCTTTCACGTCTTCTGTAAAAATTGGAGTTTCAATAAAAATCATTGCTATTCTTATTTTTCTTTGATGAATAAAGTATATAACTTAAATAAAAGTAAGTCAATGACGTAGTTTTGGCATGTAGATAAAACGGGGGTTTTCTTAACTGTTCTATCCCACTCTCTCGGCCAACGAATTCGACTTTAGAGAGTCGATTTTTACTTGAAGAATAGAAGAAAACCTAAAAATACAAAAATCATCCATAGTGGGAACGCCAATACATTTTCAATTCGATCTAGCTTCTTCAATATTTTTTCAATAATCTGTTTGTATTCTTGGATATTCTCATTTCTATCATCAAGTAGGTTGTTTTCTTCATGCTCTTCCGTTATCTTATCCTGACGGATAGCCCTTATTGAAAAATAAGTTTTACTCAATCGTGGAGGGTTTATTTTACAATTGTCTGGAATAATTATTTCATGCTCTTTTGAATTAGTTAATACCTTAATGAAATCTGAATTTGCTGATGAATAGAACCCTTGCGGTTCATCTAATACTAATTCTAACCTTTCCAAACGATTATTTTTTATAAGATCAGATATATAATTAAATTGTTTTGGTTTTAAAAAAAGACGAATACTAATAGAGCCACTAAAATCTTTAGATGCTTCTGAATCCCTTGTAGATCCTTCAACAGTACCTATCGCAATTTCATTTGAGTTTTTAGTTATATTTATACGAAGGTAAAAATCATTTATTTTGCTGTTAGTACCAAACATTAAAAGTTTGCGTCCACTTTTAAAAGGTTCGATACTAATACAATCCTCGAGATTCAATGTTGCATGAATAACGCCACTTTCTTCGGTTTCTTCCTTATCTATACTGGTTTCTTCATCAAAAGAAGTGCATATATCTATCCAATTATAAAGGAGAAGTTCTTTCAGAGAAAAGCTTAAATAAACTTTCCAAGGAGTTAACCCCTCAATGGTTTTTCCTTTATTTTCTTCTTGTAATGACCAAAAATATCCATTTTTTTTCTCAGAATTTTCTTTAAGAAGAATCTTATATTCTGGATTGTCCATAATTTCTCTTTATAATTTTTTGCTCGCATCAAATTCTGTTCAATTAAATAAATTATTTTTTAAATCCTTTTCAAAGTCAGCGTGCCAACTACTGTCATTTCCTGTTTCATAGGTTTTGCTTTTACCTTTTCTGGATATCGTTACTTTTCCATGAATTGAGCCGAATGTGTCAGGAATTTGAATACTATGTTCATTAAATTCAAATTCGTCCGGGTCATAACCTTCATCACTGCATATATTTTTGAAATTCTCCAATTCATCATTATTAATTATTTTAAATTTATTCAAATCAATAGTTCCCTATAAATTCAATGCTTGAGTTAGAGTATAGTTCAAATTAGTATTTATACGTTTTCCATTTACTTTAGGAACTATTTGCAGACTCACAAAATATTATTTTTTTAATAACTCGCTGCATGTTATTGCCCAACTACTTGGTACCAAATATGTTTCCTAATTGAAGTGAACTCAAAATGAAGTTTGTTGTTTCAGTGAACAAAAACTACACGACTTTGAGCACGACTTTGAGGGTCAGGCCTTAAATTGTGAATTTTCAATTAAAAGTTGATTCATAATTCAAGGCCTGACCCCATTGGTGCATGTGCTATTTTGATGCGATTTGCAATTACTTATACCGTCAACCTGCGGATACCTTGGTGTATAGAGCCAATATTGTTGACTAAAAAGCAACGATAAATTAATGGCGGATATTTTCACAGCTTGCTTGGCCTAATGATGGGTCAAGCCCAACATTTTTACGAAAACCAAGTTATGAATTATGAATAATAGCACCTATATAATGACCATCAGGATCAATAATAAAAGCACCATAATATCCAGGATAATAATCATGTCTTAGGCTTGGTTTTCCGTTACATACGGCACCTTCGTCAATCGCTATTTTGTAAAAAAGATCAACAGCAGCTTTTGTTTCCGCTATAAACGCAACATGTGAAAAATACTTTGTATCTTTGCCTGGACCAAACCAAAACTCAGGTTTCCCATTTTTGCCCAATCCAACCCATCCATCCTGTTCAGTAATAACCTTGATGCCAAGAGGCGTTAAAATCCGAGTATAAAATTGTTTGGATTTCTCATAATTAGAAACAGTTATTCCAACATGATCCAGAATCATCATGGCTCCTGATAAAAATTAGAAGAGATAACCTAACGGCTATTGACACTTTCAAGAAGGCTTTCATCTTATCATGGTCAAAGAAATCGGCTAATACAAAACTGGATTTATTTTTAAGAATATCAGCAAACATTAGGAAATGTTATTCATATATAGTGAATCAAAGTCATCAATTATATTTTTTAAAAGCAGCACCAGATTTCGCAATGACTTAGAGGGTCAGGCCTTGAATTGTGAATTTTCAATTAAAAGTTGATTCACGATTCAAGGCCTGACCCCCATAGGTGCAAATAGGAGGACGGGGTGGAGGAGTTGAAGGTGGATTTTGATATTAAAGTATTATGCCGGCCTTACAGAAATGATGCGAAAATCAAGAAATGATCAATATTTGCACCATAAGTCTAGTAATTACTGTAGTAGTTAATATAAAATGCAAAATCAAATTGAATCACATTAGCCAAATAAGATGAAAAGAAGAAAGCCATCAAGATCAGAAGATAAGTTCAGTCAACTACCCGATGAAATGAAATTATACATACGTAGTCACCTCCATGACGCCAAAAGCTTAGCTGGCCTAGCACTGACCAGCACGTCATTTGGGCTTTTTAGAGCGGAGTCTAATGAAATTGGCTATCTTAATCTTGTTCAAGCTGTAATCGACAATGACATAGAGTCCGCCAAAAAAATATTAGATGCCAATCCTACTTTGTTGTTGCCTCAACATGTGCAAGTGAATGTAACATCCAAAGCCGTACAAAGCCAAAAAACATGGCAAGTGTTCTATGCTGACGCTCCTCTCAAAATAGCGTATGTTCGACGTCAGCGTCAGATGGTTGAGTTCTTGCTTCCTTATTTTAACAACATCCCAATAAGTAAGGCCAATGGCAAAGAAGAAGCATCAAAACAATTAAGAGAAGCTGATATCGCCCTGGAAAAACAACAAGCGTTCACTATAAAAATGATTCACGAAGGGTTGTTTAAACCGTTAGTTAATGCGCTAAAAACATGCACGTGCTGTAAACATGAAGCCAACCTCATGCAATACAACGATGCAAATGTTACGGAAGAACTTATCAAACTAAAAGATATAATACTATCTAAAAATCCAGTTTTCTTAGAAAAGGCTATGGATCCTGCTCTTCTCTTGGAAGAAGCATATCGGATTGCTCTCGGCAAATCTGACATTGTTAATATTAAAGACCATCAAGGGATGGGCAATGATCAAGTTAGATTTTTCTCTATCAAAGTTATTGGCTTTTTGCAAAGCTTGCTGCATCTTGAGTTAGCTAAAGCACTTTATCCTCATCAATTTGCTGAAAAAGCTGAGCATGAGTATTCCATACCCTTTTACCACGAATCACCAGACAAACCTGATATGCTCGATTTAGAAAAGCTAATTGAAGAGTTAAGTTTAGATACAGAGGACCCAAGCTTCGATCCAGATCAATATCTCCCGCAAGGATTGGGGTTCACTCATTTTGTTAGTGGTTACATGAGTCGCATTGACGACTTTATCGTTAAAGATTCTTTCGACAACAAGCTCATTGTCAAGTTAGAAACCTTTCGCTGCGAGACCGATAAAAAACTGAATCAACTGATGCAAGATCTTGAGGAAAGCGAAAAACCACAATCCATAAAAAGTATATAAACCTACTTTTCAATTTTGATATGGTCCAAAATTGCTCTAACCATTATCTAGCAAGTGTAGACTGGGCTGAAAAGCCCAGCATCACGCACCCAATTTAAATTGTTCAAAATGACTTAGAGGGTCAGGCCTTGAATTGTGAATTTTCAATTAAAAGTTGATTCATAATTCAAGGCCTGACCCTATATGTGTTTGAGTCTAATTTGGATTCGTCTCAGATTTGTAATTTAATACATATTTTTTACAAATAGTCTAAGATATTAGTAGTAACAATAAAATAGCCATTTATATAGAAGGAACTCAATAATGGTTAAATGGTATAACTTATTTTTTGTAATATTACTTTGTGGCGCCTATTTACCAACAATCCACGCTATGACTTCTCAAACGGATATTAATAACTATAAAAATAAGGAATATGAAACTTGTAACAAGCAGTGCTATGCCAACAGAGAAAGCTGTTTTGCTCAATCAAGAAATTTAGCTAGAAATCGCGCCGAGTGGCAATCTATGGATATAGCCTGTTTTCAACAGAATAATGCTTGTGTTTCGCAGTGCCAATTGATATTAAGCCGGCCTTATTGAGAAGAAATTACTACTGACTTAGAGGGTCAGGCCTTGAATTGTGAATTTTCAATTAAAAGTTGATTCACGATTCAAGGCCTGACCCCATAAGTGATGACCCCATAAGTGCAAGAAGAGCAAAGTCAAGAATTGACCCCAGCCTAAGTACGCCTTACTAAACATGAATGAAGAAAATATGTAGCTAGGTATATTAAAAACAAGAGAGGGATATATGAATCAAATGATTTGCCCAAATGTTAATTGCGGTTATATAGGAAAACCAAAAAAAGAAGCAAGGGGTAGTATTATTGTTGGATTAATATTATGCATGTTTTTTTTATTACCTGGGGTTCTTTATTTTTTATTTAGGAGCGGATATAGATATTCATGCCCTAATTGTGGCATGCAAATATCAACAGACAATTAAAGAAATAAGAATCACTCATTGTTTAGCCTACACTTTACAAATATACACTGGATTAACAGGGAGGGACTGGACCTTCCCCTTCTCTACAAAAAGGGAGGAGTGAAATCAACTGTTCCAATTTTTTCTAATAATGATAAATAGGGCTCTCCCGCAGGGTAAATTAAAGACAGATATTCCGTATCACATGCATGGTTTAGCGAAATATCAGGAATATCAAATCCACCTAAAAATAATAATGAAGAATTGTCTTTTTCGACTCCAAAATTTGTAGGTTCGCAAGTTATCATTAAATAATAAGAATCATCTCCCTTTAAATAAGGGTTTTCTAAAAGCATTCCACATACACTACGTGAGCCTATAGAAAATAAGTAATGAGGATTTGGGGAATTACTTGTATTGTTAATTTTTATACAAGATTTCTTACACATAAAAGCAACAAACTTTATTCCCGGAGGTGTGACTCCAGCAAACTCATAATTTAAAACTGTTTTTTTGAGAGTATAAGTTGTCTTTTTAAATTTCTCTTCTAAATCTTCAAAACTATGAATGTTAAATACCTGTACTGACTTAGAGGGTCAGGCCTTGAATTGTGAATTTTCAATTAAAAGTTGATTCACGATTCAAGGCCTGACCCCATAAGTGCGATTCAAGGCCTGACCCCATAAGTGGTAGCGATCTTGCCATGTTGGACTATTAATTATCTTTTCCTTGACATGTTTTTAATTCATTCCATTCCAAGCGTCAATAGATTCATCAATCTTCAATTGAAATTCACAATTCAAGGCCTGACCCCATTGGTGTTCTGCAATTCAAGGCCTGACCCCATTGGTGTTTTTTTCATGGTGAACTCATGATGAATAAATGATGCAGGAGTTATATTTATCCCAGATAAACACTAGCTCTTTCGTGCATCACCTAATTCATCATACATTCACCGCAATTTTTTGCTATTTATCTCATGCGTTTTGTTAAAAAATTGTTATTAATCAGATGGATATAATGCATATTTTTATGATGCGATAGGTCTGTGTGTTATCTCATTTTTTATTGAAATTTATTTTGTCTTTAGCCTTTTCTTAGAATTTATAAATTATAAAATCTTTAAGTGCAGCTAATTGCATGTTTGTGATTGATAAAATATTTTTTAGTTGTTCTTGGCCATTACAGACACTTTTTATCTCGATCTGATTTTCTATGCTAAGAGAGATTAAAATTGTTCACCACATATACTTTATCTGACAATTTAAGGATATATTATGATTTGGTTTTATGGATCTAACCAACTCAGTTAAGTGACCAGTTTAAACTGGAGAGAAATATGCAAGAAAATCAAAATATTTTCCTTTGTCAGTATGATAATTTAAATTCGACCCAACGAAATCAAATTTTATATCTAGTCTTTAGGCAAGAAGAAAATTTAAAAAGTTTATACTTAGGGTCTGTAGAAAGAAGCCTTAAAACACTTTTTTTACTGAACGCTGGTGGGGTAGTAACTGTTTTAGCATATATAAAAAAAACTAATTATTGTGCGAAAACTTTACTTTATATAACCCTAATAATTTTTTTGTTGGGATTACTGTCTGCGTTGTTGGTGACATTTTTAGACTTCAAAAACTCTTATGATAGTTACATGCAATACCAGAATAACCTAAAAGAATATTTCTCAAATAAAATTGTTTATCAAAAAGTAAATGAATTCACTGGGACTGACATTCGACATATTATTAGGATTGGTTATTTTTCAGCATTATGTATTCCAGCTGGACTTTTGTTTGGGTTGATTGGTTATTTTTTAACATAATCAGATAAGTACATTCAAAACATCATTTCCTTGAATTAGGCACAAGGGTTTCATTTTTAGTATTGCCTTCATTAGTATAAACATACCAGTCAATATCTATTTTCTTTAATTCGTCTATAAACGTTTTTTTATCGCTATAAGGTAAATTTATTTGATTAACTAGATTACTATTTATACTAGAAAGCTCTTTAACTTTTCTTTGTAACTGTTCTATTTCTGCTTGTTGGTTTCCGGACTTATCAATTAGCTGTTGAACATCGTAATAAACCTTAAAACAAAGATATATAGCTCCTAATATTGCTATAACAGAAACCAAATAACCTAATTCCCACCCAGTAGACTTATCTTTCCCTTTTAACATAGTTGCTCGATGCCTTTCATTTTAAGCTAAGAATATAAGAAAAATCATTTACTAATTCACTATTTTTTTGAGGGTTTCTTTTTCTTTTTTGACTGAGATAAATCGCTTGCAGCAACTGATTTTTCATTTTTAGTTGACTTAGGATTTTTTAATTCCTTTGAGGCTTTTTTAGCAACTTTACGACTTGTTGTCATATCAGTTCCCTTTGCTCAAAATATTTTCTTTAATTAATTATAGAACAAATATTTTATGAATAGTGTCTCAAAATTTGAAAAGAAGCAAGTGTAAGTTGAGTCAACATACTTCATCAATCTTGCTGTTGAAAATTTTAGATAATTAGTACTGTTTGCTTGCTCTTTAGAAAAATCAAGATAATTAGCAAAATGACGATACAAAATTAAATAAATTATCTTGGAACACGATAATGAAGCTTATTAAAAATCATCCAATATGGTCGTCATTTATATTGTTCATCATCCTTGGAATAATTTTTATCTGTGGTTATTACTGCCTACACTTAAATGAACATCAAAATTTTGAATCTAATTTACTTTATTCTGTGTTGGCGCTTTTCTTTTCTACTGTTTTGATATTATTGGCTTATTTAAAAACTCAAGAGGCAATTGAACAATCAAGAATAAACTATTTATTAAGAATTGATGAGCGATGGGCAAGTCCTGAAATAATTAGAGCTAGAGAGGTCATTCATAAATTATATCTTGATGCCAAAAAATTATACCCTCAATATGAAAATCAGCAAATAAAACCTATCATTGCTCAAGCTATCATGGATTTAAATGACGATGAAACCCAAATAGAGCAATTTATTAAGTTATTAAACTTCTTGGATTTTCTTGAAACTATTGGCTATCTACACTCTAGAGAAGCCATAACAACAGAAGAGGTTAGCGAATTAATAGGTAATTCCATCATTTACTTTTATGATATTTTCAGTATCTATATAGCTTATAGACGCAAAACAAAAGATCCTGGATTCTACATCAAATTTGAAAAGCTTTATTTAGAGATTAAAACCAAAAAATGCGTCAGATAAAATACAATGGGGAAGAGTAAAAGCTCTACCTTGCTGTTTTATTTCATCCATTTGTCTTTATCCAAAAAGAACAGCTTTATAATCTTACCTACCTTAATATGCCCAAGTGACCTCAGGATCAGGAAACAATAAGAATTCATTAATGCCATGAAGTTCAATATGCATCTTCAAACCCTTTAAGTTAGCTAAGGTTCGTTCCAAATTATATCGTACCAATTCAAATGATATTTGAGAAACAGCTCTATTTTTCTTATATAGTTCCTCAATGGTGGGAAAATAACCGTACTCTAGATAGAACTTGAGAGGATTTGTAAATCTAGTGAACGTTCCCTCTTGATTTTGTAGTCTCATGTTGTTTTTTTCTTGCATGGCAGGCTCAATTTTTACTGCAGCATTTTCAAAAGTGACTTGCCGATATGCGTAGATAGATAGATGGCTAGGATTGCTTGGAATACTGGATTCTATGTAGAACCCTCTTTCAGTTTTCTTTGTTTCCACCAAGCTACTACCCAAGGAAAAGTATATAGCCACCAACGGATTGTATGACCAATCTATCAAAGCGGTCTTAAATTGGTAATGCTGTGGCAGTGTTTCATCAAAACCAGTTACTTCCTCTAAATAAGAAGGTTTTTGTAGTATTTTTCCGTGCTCATCCCACCTATATGGAAGTCCCATACAAATATATTGAAAAAAACGAACAAAAGTATCCTCCTGAGCCCAATAATCTTTTGGAAATATTGAAAGTAGTCTGCTATCGTTGATATTTTTCCCGTCTTTTTTTGATAAATAAACAGTATGTAATGCAAAATTATAGTGCATTAGGTGCATTATATAATTAAAAACTCTAGAAATAATTTGCTCAGGGATACCTTGCCCCCAAAACTTTATAACTTGATTGACCTCTTTAGAAGAGCGCCACTGCTTTGAGATTTCTTTTGAGGGAAAAATGTCAGCATGCTTTTTTAAGATATCATTTCTAAATGCACTTGGCTCTAAACGATATAAACCACTGGAATGGCCGCGAAAAATAAAATCTTTCTGCTGCAAACTGGATAATTCAGAAATGAGTTCTTCAGAACAGTGAAGAGTTTTATTTATCACGATTTGACCTAGAGACAGGTACCAAAATTGGTACCAAATAAATTTATTAGAAAATTAAATTTTGCGTAACTCATTGATTTAACTGGTCGGGACGGAAGGATTTGAACCTTCGACCACTAGCACCCCATGCTAGTACGCTACCAGGCTGCGCTACGCCCCGATTAGGTGGGAAATGATAGCGAAGTCTGGGGAAAATAACAAGGGTTTATCAGTTTATCGTTTTCTTTGTAGCCTGGATTGTGCGCCGCGATGCTCTGAGGTACTCCGTCCCCGGATTACGCTTCGCTAATCCGGGCTACAAAGCGCTTTGGCTTCATTTATTGTTGCGGAATGATTCGCTTTGAACTTTCTGAAAGAGTAAACGCACAGGCATCAATTCCTGCGGTACACAACATTTGCTTTTCTTCTTTAGCCCAATAGGCTCCATAAGGTTTGACGATTTGATTCACTGAGGGTGATAAGTGAATGGTCATCCAGAGGTAGGTGCCCTTCTCTTTTGGATTTGGCCAATGATAATAGCAAACCAGATTATTGTTTGGGTTTATCAGCGCTTGCATGAATCCTACATCATCCGGCGCCTTCCATTCTTGATAATCCATTTGCCAATGTAATGTCCCGATTTGGAATGCTTCAGCGTTGTATTGATGTTTTACAACTTCTGCTGCGGGCGGACAAAAGTGGAGTTCTGGAGTTTTTTCTTCTTGTCCTTTGTCTACCCACACCCTATTCATTAACTCTTGAATTGATCCGTGGTAATAGCTGCCAACAGCAATACCTAATATAAAGATGATAAGGATGAATAAACTATTTTTTAAAAATGAGTACACGTCCTGGCTCCTGCTACCCAACTCCTCAAGTCTGTAATGAATACCCGAGGAGCAGGCTTATTTTTATAATAATGTTTTAATCTTATGGGCTTCAAATTTAGAATGTGAAATTTGAATGTATTGCTTGCAGCTCAATAGCTCGGCATATTGCAAGGCAGCTACTGCATTATTCAAAAGCTCTTTTGCCACATCAGAAGAGTCTTGCATAATTAAATAAGCTGCAGAACTCATTTGTACTGAAGCCATATAGAGTTTATTAATGCAGACTTTTTTCTCTTGGTTGTCCGCCAAAGAGACAATCACTCGAGAAAGCTCATAGCACTGATTAGCTAAAAATTCTTTGCTTGGCCCGGACTGCACATTCATACTGAATACAGGTAAAGTTAAAATTAAGGCTGTTTTTAAAGTCATTTTAAACATAGGGATACTCCTGTAAGTTGCCGAATAAACCTGCTTCGCTTCACGCAATCCTGATGCATGAAGAATAAGTTCTAATCTGAGAAAGAACTCCTGTTAAACCCTAGCGATGCCAATAACTTATAGAACAAAAAGTAACCTGGATCCAATTTCCAGGTTACATTAAGTCA